>NZ_JBQSYW010000026.1:0-44063 GCF_052379725.1 Brachybacterium sp. 107
CCTGGATCCGGCTCGGCAGTCGCTCGTCGCCTTCCTCGAGGCGGCTTATCTCTCCCCCGGCTTGCTCCGCGGCCTCGACGACGCGGCCGCCCTCGAGCATGTCCGCTCCGCGAGCCCCGAGTACTGGCAGGAGCTCCTGCAGACCGCCTGGGACGGCGGCGAGCGCCATGTCTACTGCTTCGCCCTCGCAGACGGCTTCCGCAGCGTCGGCCGACCGGCGCTGTCCATGGACTGGTTCCGTGCTGATCAGCAGGGCGCGCCGGCGCTCCTGCTGGGCGGCACCATCGCCTGGTCGGTGCTGGACACCGCCACCCACGCCGTGGGCGTAGTCGCCTACCGGGTGGGCATCGTCGCGACCCTCCACACCGGCACCACCACAGACTCAGACGCAGACGCAGACACAGGCACAGGCACAGGCACAGGCACAGACGCAGCTGTCGGCTCGGTCGCCACCGCCGCTCTCCGCGCCACCATCCATGGCCTGGACGCGTGCGCCGTCGGCGACGCCGGCGGGCTGGTCGTCCCCGCACTCGCGGACACCGTGGAGCAGCGCGCCGCGCAGCGGGCCACGATGGACACCGTGATCGCCGCCCCACGGCTCCTCGAGGAGGATCTGCTGGATCCGTCCTCGGCGCCGCTGACCGGGGACGGCGCGACGAACGTGGCCTGCGCCTGAGCGACGAACGTGGCCTGCGCCTGAGCGTCGGGCCGGGGTGATCGCTCAGACGGACCGACGCAGCCAGCCGCGCACCAGGTCACGGCCCCGCCGCAGCACGCCGGGCGGAGGGCTCGCGAGCCGATCCCGCAGGTCGTCCAGGGCGGGCGATTCGTGCGTGATGTGGTGGGCTCCGTCGCGGAGCGCGGGGTGAGTGGCCACATCCTGCGGGGAGACCTCCAGCCCGCTGTCGACGTTCACCCGATGGTGCCCGTCCCCGTCGATGAGCACGACGAGGCTGTCGATCGGCCGTGCCGGATCGGCGGCGATGTCCTCGCGCAGCCGACGGATCGCCGTCTCCAGCCGGGCCGCGTCCTCGAGGTCGCCGTGCACGGAGGCCCGCAGCGAGAAGGTCACGAGGTTGCCGCCCACGTCGGTGACCGCATCGATCACCTCGTGCACCCCGACCTCGCGCCCGTCCTCGCGGAGGGTCAGCTGCTGGAGCACGATCCGCAGGGTCCCCGCAGAGGTGTGGGCGACCAGCAGGTCACGGATCTCGGGGATGGCCGGCGAGCTGCCGCCCCGGACCGCCCGGCCATCAAGGGACTGGCCATCAAGGGACTGGCCATCAAGGGGCTGGCCATCGAGGGGCTGGCCGTCGAGGGGCTGGCCGTCGAGGGGCTGGTCGCCGCGGGTCATGGGATCAGATTAGCGGGCGTTCACGGGCTTCTTCGCCGCTGCGGTGTCCGTCCCCTCTGGATCCGTCCCGTCTGGATCCGCCCCCTCTGCTTCCGTCCCCTCTGCTTCCGTCCCGGCATCCTCTTCCTCTGCTGTCCCGGGCACAGCTGTCCTCGGCACAGCTGTCCTCGACCCTGATGTCTCCGCCCACTGCGACCAGCCGGCGTAGCTGCCCTCGAGCTCGACGATGTCGTAGCCTGCACGGCGCAGCGCGGAGGAGACCACCCCGGCACGCAGGCCGGACTGGCAGTACACGACGATCCGGCCGTCCGCGGGGAGCTCATCGAGCTTCCACAGGGCCCGGCCGCCGTGGAGCTGCTGTGAGCCGGGAACGGCCCCGCCGGCGTGCTCGTCGCGGCCGCGCACGTCGAGGAGCAGATCGTGCCGGTGACCGTCGAGGTCCGCCGGCGAGACGGTCTCGGGGACGAAGCCGGGCAGGTCGCCGAGCGCGGTGATGTACCCGTCCACGGCGTCGATCCCGACGCGCAGCAGGTTGTCGCGCAGCTCCTGCGCCTGGCCGTGGTCCCGGGCCAGCAGGATCACCGAGGTGTCCTCCCGCTCGGGGTCGAAGGTCCAGGCCGCGTAGGTGGAGCGACTGGCCGTCGCGGGCACCGCGAGGGCGCCGACCACGGCGCCGCTGCGGACCTCCTCGAGGCTGCGGGTGTCCAGCAGCACCGCCGTCCCGGCGGCGAGAGCGGAGGCGGCGTCGGCCGGATCGAGCTCGGGCAGCGGCTCGACGGCCCCGCGCACGGCGGGCCCGTCACGATTCTGCCGCTTCATCCGCGCGAAGTAGGCGTGCGCCTCGGGCTGGCCGTCCAGCAGCCGGCCGACGAACCCGGCCTCATCGCCCGCCGTGACGAACGGCGCCCACCAGGCGAAGCGCTTCTCGTAGCCGACGCTCGTGGACGGCACCGCACCGAGCGACTTCCCGCAGGCGGAGCCGGCGCCGTGGCCGGGGAACACCTGGAGGTGGTCCGGCAGCGTGACGAAGCGGTCCCGCAGCGAGGCGAACATGGCCCGGGCGGAATCCTCGCGGGTGTCCTCGCCCCCGGCGACCTCGTCGAGCAGGTCGGGCCGGCCCAGGTCCCCGGCGAAGATGAAGTCGCCCGAGAGGAGATACCCGGGTTCGTCGGCGACGTTCCCGTCGGTGACCAGGAAGCTCAGGTGCTCCGGGGTGTGTCCGGGGGTGTGCAGCGCCCGCAGCCGCACCTCGCCGACGGCGATCTCGTCGCCGTCGTGGAGCAGCTGGGCGTGGTAGTCGTAGGACCAGTCCGCGCCGCCGTGCCCGGAGACATGGATCGTGGCGCCCGTGGCCGCGGCGAGCTCCCGGGTGCCCGAGAGGTAGTCCGCGTGGATGTGGGTCTCGGTGACGTCGGTGATGCTCAGACCGTGCTTGGCCGCGAGGTCCAGATATCCCTGCACGTCGCGGCGGGGGTCGACGACGATCGCGCGGCCGGCGTCGGTCGAGGCGATCAGATAGCTCGCCTGGGCGAGGTCGGTCTCGAAGAATCGTTCGAGAAGCATGATGTGCCTTCCGCTCGACGATGCCGACAGCGCGGGCCGACGGCCTTCCTCCGATTATCGTCCCAGGTGGTGATGAACGCGAGTGGTCAGGACGGCGAATGGTCAGGACGGCGAGTGGTCAGGACGCCAGGTGCTCAGGGAGGCGGGGCGACTGCGGGGCGTCCAGTCCGTCGGCGGCCGACGCATCTCCCGCCGCACGCCGGGCATCCCGTCGCACCCCCTGTCGTGCCCGTCGTCGGGCCTGCTCCGCCACGACCAGCACGATCAGCGCTCCCGCCGTCAGGGCGGCCCCGACCCACAGCGGGGAGGTGTAGCCGCCGCCGGCGGTGATCGCGAGACCGCCGAGCCAGGCGCCGAGGGCGTTGCCCACGTTGAACGCGGCGATGTTGGCACCGGAGGCCAGGGTGGGGGCCTCACCCGCGTCCCCCATGATCCGCATCTGCAGCGCCGGGACGGTGGCGAACCCGAAGGCCCCCATCGCCATCAGCAGCAGCACGGTGGCGATCTGCGAGCCCGCGAGCAGGGCGAACGCGATCATGACCACCAGCAGCGCCGACAGCACCACGACGAGGGTGCGGGGCACGGAGCGGTCCGCCGCCCGCCCGCCGAGGAGGTTGCCGGCGAACATCCCCAGCCCGAAGAGGATCAGCAGGCCCGGCACCCAGCTCGAGGCGAAGCCGGAGACCCCGGTCAGGGTGAAGGCGATGTACGTGAAGGCGCCGAACATGCCGCCGAAGCCGAGCACGGTGACGGCGAGCGAGAACCAGACCTGCCGGTTGCGGAAGGCCGTGACCTCGTGGCGGAGCCCGGGGGCGTCCTGGTCGACGGGGCGGTCCGGCAGCAGCACGAGCATGCCGATCAGCGCGAGGACACCGATCGCGGTGATGGCCCAGAAGGTGGAGCGCCAGCCGAGCTGCTGGCCGAGCAGGGTGCCCAGCGGCACGCCGAGCACGTTGGCGGTGGTGAGCCCTCCGAACATGAGGGCGATCGCCCCGGCCTGCTTGGACCTCTCGACGAGGGACGCGGCGACGACCGCCCCGATCCCGAAGAAGGCGCCGTGGGTGAGTGCGGAGAGGATCCGGCCCAGCAGGAGCAGTTCGTAGCTGGGCGCGAGGGCGGAGACCAGGTTGCCGGCGATGAACAGGATCATGAGACCGGACAGGACGTGCTTGCGGTTCAGGCGGTTCACGAGTGCCGTGAGGCCCAGCGCGCCGACCGCCACGGAGAGCGCGTAGCCGGAGATGAGCATGCCGGCGGCGGCTTCGCTGACCTGGAGGTCCTGGGCGACCTCGGGCAGCAGGCCGGCGATGACGAATTCGGTGAGGCCGATCCCGAAGCCTCCGAGGGCGAGGGCGAGCAGTGCGAGGGGCATCGCGTTCCTTTCGTGGCGGTCGGACGGCAGGGTCGCGGGGCGCCGAACATCCGGAGGAGAAGTGGGGGGACGTGAGAGGACATGTCGTCGCGCACGCCGTCATGCCGCGTGTGCAACTATGTGGTGACGAGAGGACAGTAGTTGCATGCGCGGGCTATTGCAAGAGCGTCTATCCTGAGGAGGTCGTTCCATCGCTCACGCGCCGCAGAACTCACCCACCAGGAGGCCCCATGGGCATCGCCGATGACTCCCTCGAGATCCGCGCCCGGGGCTGGCGCACGCTCGCCTCGCTGCACGGCCTGATCGAGACCCGCCTGGAGAAGGCGCTCGGCGAGGGGCACACCCTGTCGGTCGTCGAGTTCACCGTGCTGGATGCCCTCAGCCGCCAGCACGGCTGGCACATGCGGATGAGCCAGCTCGCGAGGGCCGCCGCGCTCTCGGCCAGTGCGGCGACGCGCCTGGTCAACCGCCTGGAGGAGCGCGGCCTGCTCACCCGGGTGCTGTGCGCGGACGACCGCCGTGGCATCTACACCGAGCTCACTCCCGCAGGCGTCGAGCTGCTCGAGCAGGCGCGCCCCACCTACGACCGCATCCTCGAGGAGACGCTCCAGGAGGCTCGCGGGATCCCGGAGCTCTCACCCCTGGTCGAGGCGCTCGATCGGCTGCCGATGGGCGTGACCGCCGACGCGTGACCGCGAGCGGGATCCGCCGCGTTGCTCAGACGCTCGCGCGCAGACCCAGACCGGCGCGGACGGCCTCGATCTGCGAGCGGCGCGCCACCTGTCCCGCCGGACCCGAGGAGAGCACTGCGGGGTCATGGCCCACGCCGGCCACCTCGAGGTACTCGACCTCGCCTCCGGCCGCGGCGATCCCCTCGTGCAGACGACGGGAGTCCGTCACGAGCGGGTCGTGGCTGCCGGTGACCAGGTGCACCGGCGGCAGTCCGCCGAGGTCCCCCAGCAGCGGGCTGATGCGCGGGTCGTCCGCCGGGACCGTGCCGGCGTAGAGGCGCGCCGCGGTGCCGTGGTCGCTGGCCTCCTCGACGTGGGCGGCGAGGTCCGCCCACGGGGATTCGAGCATCAGCAGGGCGGGGATGTCACCCCCGGTCTGGGCGAGGGTCCGGGCGACGGCGAGCGCGAGGCCGCCGCCGGCGCTGTCCCCGGAGAGCACCCAGCGTCCGGGACGCAGCCGGCTCTCCTCCGCCATCGCGTCGAGGGCGTGCAGGACGTCCTCGACCGCGGCCGGGAAGGGGTGCCGCGGGGGCATCCGGTAATGGACCATCGCGGTGGCCGCGCCGCTGCGCCGACCGACCTCCTCGAGCCAGCCCCAGTGGTTCGGGCTCTCTCCGCGCACATAGCCGCCACCGTGCAGGTGGACGATCGTGGCGGTTGCTGCGAGGGGCGCATCGATCCAGGTCACCGGGACCTGCCCCGGCCGCCGACGCTCCACGCGAGCAGAGGTCGCGAGGGCACGGGACGGGAGGGACGGTCGCTGGGACGCCAGGATGCGCAGCGTGCTGACGATGCTCATGACGGCATCTTCCCACGGATCGTCGTGCAGATCGGTCCGTCGTGCGCAGCAGGGGCGGGACCTGCGGAGCAGGGGCAGTCAGCCGACGATCTCGTCGTCGACCATCCGCGGCAGCGCCGCCCGGTAGCCCGCGATGGCCAGGACGATGCCGGTCAGGGCGAGGAAGAGCAGCACAGCGGGCACCGAACCGGTCGTGTCCAGCAGGGCGCCGGCGGCGATCGGGCCGATGGCCGCGAACACGTACCCCAGGGGCTGGGCCATCCCGGCCAGGCGAGCGGTCACCCGGGCGGAGCGGGTGCGGGCGGGCAGCAGCGCGATCGCGGTGGGGAAGGCGAAGCCGCCGATCCCCAGGATGCAGGCCCACAGCAGCGGGCTCGCAGCCGGCGCCAGCCAGAAGCCGAGGTAGCCGATCGTGGTGAGCACCCCGAAGCCCGCGACCAACCAGGGCAGCCGACGGAAGCGGGCGATGACCGTGGGCATCACGAGCCCGCCCACGATGCCCCAGCCGGAGATCACCGCGATGATGAGCCCCGCCCGCGTGGGCGTGAGACCGGACGAGGTGAGGATCTGGGGCAGCATCCCGAACTGGGTGTAGGCGTTCATGGACTGCACGCCGAACATGACGGTCAGCGCGATCGCCGTCGGCGAGCGCAGCAGGGACCCCGGGAGATCTCCGCTCGCCGGGGCGGGCGGGAAGTCGTGGCCGGTGCGCGTGAGCACGAACGCCCAGATCACCACGGGGACGACGGCGATCATCCCCCAGAACTGGAGCGAGTCGCGCCACCCGTCGGCCGCCTGACCCGCCAGCGGGACCGCGAACGCGGCCCC
Organism: Brachybacterium sp. 107; assembly: GCF_052379725.1. Taxonomy (NCBI): domain Bacteria; kingdom Bacillati; phylum Actinomycetota; class Actinomycetes; order Micrococcales; family Dermabacteraceae; genus Brachybacterium; species Brachybacterium sp. 107. The sequence goes on from NZ_JBQSYW010000026.1 coordinate 6,648, forward strand.
CGCGGAGCCGCCGACCGCGAGGGTCACGCTGTACAGCGTCATGAGGCCCACGGTGCGCAGCCCGCCGTGCTGCTTGATCCAGGCGGGCACCACCACGTTGCCGAGCGCGGGCCCGACCAGCACGAGCAGCGACAGGGCGAGGAACATGCCGAAGCTGCTGGCGGCGGGCCGCAGCAGCAGCCCGACGGCCACCAGCACGAACGACGCGACGATGGTGCCGGTCAATCCCAGCCGACGGGAGATCGGGACGGCCAGGAAGCCGAAGATGCCGAAGGCGATGCAGGGCAGCGCAGTGAGCAGGCCCGAGGCGATCGCGCCCTGGCCGAACGCGCCGACGATGTTCTCCATGAGCGGCCCGATGCTGGTCGCCCCGGGGCGCAGGTTCACCGCGATGGCGCCGACGGCGAGCACCGCGAGCACACCTCCCACGGCGGCGGCGCGGGAGGGAGCGGCGGGGGCGGAGGTCGACGGCGGGGTCGACGGCGGGGTCGACGGCGGGGAGGTGCTCACGCTCCCCTTCTACACCGCAGCGCGCCGAAGGGCCATCTGTTGCCCCCGATGTCACGCATCACCTCCTCCCGGCCCCCGATCCCGGGCCCTGCGTGGGGTGCCTCTCGTTCCGGGGCGTCCAGCGACCGAGGGGCGATCCTGGGCGGCCTCGGGAACCCTCCGGGCTCTACCCTGAGACCCGGGACTTCCCCTGCATGCCCTGCTTCCAGAGTGTGCCCGGCCCCTCGATCTTCCCCGCCCCTCTCTTCGCCCGCTGGATCCTCAAGGACGGCCCATGACCACCGCCTCACCCGCGCTCGAGACGCCCCGCACGCATCCCGTGGACCAGGTGCCTCCTCCCGCCCGGCTCGGCGTGCTGTCGATCCAGCACGTGCTCGCCTTCTACGCCGGCGCGGTCATCGTGCCGCTGCTGATCGCCTCGGGACTGGGCCTCACCGCCGAGCAGACCATCCACCTGATCAACGCGGACCTGTTCACCTGCGGCATCGCGACGCTGATCCAGTCGGTCGGCTTCTGGAAGGTGGGCGTGCGCCTGCCGATCATCCAGGGCGTGACCACCACCGCGGTGAGCCCGATCATCGCGATCGGCCTGGCCGCGACCGGTGGCGAGGGCGGCGTCGAGGGTCTGCCGATGATCTACGGCTCGATCATCGTGGCGGGCCTGTTCACCTTTCTGGTCGCCCCGTACTTCGCGAAGATCCTGCGGTTCTTCCCCCCGGTGGTGATCGGCACCGTGCTGACCACGATGGGCATCACGCTGCTGGGGGTCTCCGCCGGGGACATCACCAACTACGCCGAGGGCGTCCCGGCCGGCCGCGACATCGCCTACGCCCTGGGCACGCTGGCGATCATCGTGCTGGTGCAGCGGTTCTTCCGCGGCTTCCTGGGCACGATCGCGGTGCTGCTGGGCCTCGTGATCGGCACCGCCGTCGCCCTGATCCTGGGCGACACCTCCTTCGGCGGCGTCACCGAGGCCTCCGCCTTCGGCGTCACCACGCCGTTCTACTTCGGCATCCCCACCTTCTCGCTCACCGCGATCGTCTCGATGATCATCGTCATGCTGATCACGATGGTGGAGACCACCGGCGACGTCTTCGCCGCGGGAGAGATCGTCGGGAAGCGGATCCGGCCCAAGAACATCTCCGAGGCGATCCGGGCCGACGGTCTCTCGACGCTGCTGGGCGGCGTGCTCAACTCCTTCCCGTACACCTGCTTCGCGCAGAACATCGGCCTGGTGCGCCTGACCCGCGTGAAGTCCCGCTGGGTGGTCGCCGGGGCCGGCGTGATCATGATCGTGCTCGGCGTGCTGCCCAAGGCCGGCGCCGTCGTCGAGGCGATCCCCTCCCCCGTGCTCGGCGGCGCCTCCCTCGCCCTGTTCGCCTCGGTGGCCCTCGTCGGCGTCCAGACCCTGTCCAAGGTGGACCTCACCGACAACCGCAACTCGGTCATCGTGGGCACCTCGCTGGGTCTGGCGATGCGGGTCAGCTTCAAGCCCGACATCGCCGGCGTGTTCCCCGCCTGGGCCCAGGTGTTCGTCTCCTCGGGCGTGACCGTCGGCGCGATCACCGCGATCGTCCTCAACGTGCTGTTCTTCCACCTCGGCGGCCAGCACGGCTCCAAGGTCACCACCACCGCCGACGGCGAGCGCATCGGCATCTCGGAGGTGGGCGAGATGGATCGCGAGACCTTCGTGTCCACCTTCGGATCGCTGTTCAACGGGGCGACCTGGCCGCTCGAGCAGGCCTGGGAGTCGCGTCCCTTCGCCGACGCCCCCGCCCTGCGCGCCGCGATCGAGGACGCGGTGCTCGGAGCGGACCGCGCCGAGCAGGACGCGCTCGTGGCGAACTACCCCGACATGGCCACCCTGGTGACCGCCGACGAGGAGCAGGCCGGCGCGATCAGCCAGGACGTGGGCTCCTTCGCACTGGAGAACCTGTCGGACGAGGACATCCTCGCGGTGCGCGACCTCTCCGCCCGCTACGCGGAGAAGTTCGACATGCCCTTCGTGGCCTTCCTGGGCCGCACCGACACCTTCGCGAAGGTCATCGCCGACGGGGTGCGCCGCCTGGACCACTCCCTCGAGCACGAACGTCGCGTGGCGCTGACCGAGGTCGCCGAGATCGCCGGGGACCGCTTCGTGATCATGATGGCCGACGCCAACCCCATCGGCTCGGCCTGGATCCGCAAGTTCGAGTCCCTGGAGTAGGTCCGCGCTCCCTCACCCCCAGCGGCACTCGACCCTCCACCCGCACCCATCTCTCACCGTGAGCGGGGCAAAGTTGGGGGAATCGCCGGGCTATTCCCCCAACTTTGCCCCGCTGACCCCCGAACGTGCTGGCCGGACGGTGGCGGGACCATGGCCCCTCCCCTCTGCCGGAGGTCGGGGCTACGGTGGACAGCGAGCGCCCTTCGCGACAGCGCTGGGCGACCGCCGATCGAAGGAGTCACCATGCCCCGCACCGTCACCTCCACCGCCTCCACCGCCTGGAAGGGCGATCTGATCTCGGGCTCCGGGACCACCACCCTGGAGACCTCGAAGCTGGGCACCCTCGATCTCAGCTGGAAGGCCCGCGCCGAGGAGTCCGCGCAGGGCACCACCTCCCCCGAGGAGCTGCTCGGCGCCGCGCACGCCGCGTGCTACTCGATGCAGTTCTCGAACATGCTCGCCGAGAACGACACCCCGCCCACCTCGGTCGACACCACCGCCGACGTCAGCTTCAACATCGGCGAGGGCGGCATCACCGGCATCGCGCTCAGCGTCACGGCGAGCATCGACGGGATCGACGACGCCGACTTCCAGCGCCTCGCCGAGGAGGCCAAGAGCAGCTGCCCGGTCTCCAAGGCCCTGGCGGGCGTGGACATCACCCTGACCGCCACGCTGAGCTGATCTCGCTCTGCTGATCCAGCCCGGCTGATCCCTTCCGGACGGGTTACCGTCGGAGGATGAAGCCGATCCCTCGCCATTGGGCGTCCGTCCGCGAGACCCGGACCCTCGCGGACGGACGCGAGCTCGACCTCACCGTCCACGGCTCCTCGGACGAGTCACCGCAGGACGCCGAGCGGGACGCCCGCGACCGTCTGGAGACGCTCGTGGCCTCCGGCGGCCCGGGACGCTGGAACGATCCCGACCGCGAGTACTACCCCGACCGTCGGCTCCCCGAGGAGCTGCTGGACGAGCTCCACGGCCCGGACGGCGAGCTGATCGCCGCGATCACCCGCAACCGGTACGGCGCCGCCGTGCTCAACACCGATGCGGTGCTGATCACCGACATCGACCTCATCGAGCCCTCCTCGCTGGACCGCGCCCAGGATCCGAAGGGCAGCTTCCTGTCCCGTCTGTTCGGCAACGCCCCCGAGCCGCTGCCCGCGGAGCAGATCGATCCGGATGCCTTCGGACTGCAGGGCCTCCACCGGCGCGGCGACCATCATGCCCGCACGCTGGCCCTGATCGAGACCTTCCGCGCGCAGCATCCGCAGCTCGGCGTGCGCACCTACCGCACCCGCAACGGTTTCCGACTCCTGGTCACGGGCAGCGGCCTCGCCCCACGCAGCGACGGCGCCCGGGAGTTCATGAAGCAGGTGGGCAGCGACGAGCTCTACATGATCCTGTGCCGCGTCCACGACACCTACCGCGCCCGCCTCACCCCGAAGCCCTGGCGGATCGACGTGGACCGCTTCGAGTCCCTCGGCACCCGTCTGACGGATGACCAGGAGCATCAGGCGTGGGTGGAGCGCTATCGCGCGGCGTCCCAGGACGTCGCCGTGTGCCGCCTGCTGGACGTGTCCGGCCCGGCGCCGTCGACCGTGGAGCAGCAGATCATCGACATGCATGACCGCGCGGTGCGCCCCGAGTCGGGACTGCGCCTGGCGTAAGGGCACCTGGCGTAAGGGCACCCGCCGGACGGTGGTCCCCACCTTCACTCTCACCCTCACCCTCGCCCTGGCCCTGGCCCTGGCGTTCAGCCTCGCACTCGCACTCGCCCAGCCGGAGTGACGAAGTGGGGGGATAGAACGCTCCATTCCCCCCACTTCGTCACACTGGCGGCGCAGCGGCGTCGCGTTGGCGGCGCAGCGGCGTCGCGTTGGCGGCGCAGCGGCGTCGCGTTGGCGGCGCAGCGGCGTCGCGTTGGCGGCGCCTCCGCACCCCCTCAGTGCTCGACGGTGGCCTTCTCGGAGCCAGCCCCGGTCATGGAGCGGACCTCCATCTCGGCCTGCTTGAGCTCGTTGGTCTCCGAGGAGGTCACCGAGCCCAGCCACCCGAGGAAGAAGCCCAGCGGCACCGAGACGAGCGCGGGGTTCGTCAGCGGGAACCAGGCGAAGTCCGCACCCGGGATCATCGCCGTCTCGCTGCCGGAGACCACCGGGGAGAAGGTGATGAGGAACAGGGCGCTGAACAGGCCGCCGTAGATGCTCCACAGGGAGCCGCGGGTGTTGAACCTCTTCCAGTACAGCGAGTACAGGATCGAGGGCAGGTTCGCGCTCGCGGCGATCGCGAAGGCGAGCGAGACCAGGAAGGCCACGTTCTGCTCGGCGGCGAGGATGCCGCCGACGATCGAGACCGCGCCGATCACCACGGCGGTGCGTCGGGCGACGGCGACCTCCTTCTTCTGGTCGGCCTGGCCGTGCTTGATCACGCCGTTGTAGATGTCGTGCGCGAAGGACGCCGACGCGGTGATCGTCAGGCCCGCCACCACGGCGAGGATCGTCGCGAAGGCGACGGCGGAGATGATGGCCATCAGCACGGTGCCACCCACGGCGTAGGCGAGCGCGGGGGCCGCGGAGTTCGAGCCGCCGGGCAGTTCGCCGATGACGTCCACGCCCACCATGTACGCGGCGCCGAAGCCGAGCACCAGGGTGCACAGGTAGAAGAACCCGATCAGGGCGATCGCCCAGACCACCGAGCGTCGGGCCTCCTGCGCGGTAGGCACCGTGTAGAAGCGCATCAGCACGTGCGGCAGCCCGGCGGCGCCGAACACGAGCGCGATCGCGAGGGAGACGAAGCCGAGCTTGGAGGAGCCCGAGGTGCCGTACTGCAGCATCGGCTCGAGGATCGCCGCGCCGTCCGGATGGGCGTCGACCGCATGGCCCAGCACCGCGGAGAGGTTGAAGCCGTTCAGGGCGAGGATCCACACGGTGGTGACGGCGACGGCGGTGATCAGCAGGACCGCCTTGATGATCTGCACCCAGGTGGTGCCCTTCATCCCGCCGATCATCACGTACGCGATCATCACGAAGCCCACCACGGCGATCACGAGCGACTGGCCCACCCGCCCCTCGATGCCGATGAGCAGGGACACCAGCGCCCCGGCGCCGGCCATCTGGGCGAGCAGGTAGAAGAAGGTGACGGCGAGGGTGGAGGTCGCCGCGGCGGTGCGCACGGGACGCTGCCGCATGCGGAAGCTCAGCACGTCCGCCATCGTGTACTTGCCGGTGTTGCGCAGGGGCTCCGCCACCAGCAGCAGGGCGACCAGCCAGGCCACGAGGAAGCCCACGGAGTACAGCAGGCCGTCGTAGCCGTACAGGGCCACGGAGCCCACGATGCCGAGGAACGACGCGGCGGAGAGGTAGTCGCCGGCGATGGCGATACCGTTCTGACGGCCGGAGAAGCTGCGGCCGCCGTGGTAGAAGTCGCTGGCCTTGGTGGTGGTCCGCGAGACGCGGATGACGACCACCAGGGTCACCACCACGAAGACCAGGAAGATCGCGATGTTCAGGACCGGATTGCCGAATTCCATCAGAGGGTCCCCTCGAGCTCGTCACGGATCCGGCTGGAGACCGGATCGAGGTTCTTGTTCGCGTGGCGGATGTACAACCAGGTGATCAGGAAGGTCATGGCGAACTGGCTGAACCCGAGGATGATCCCGAGGTTCAGGTTGCCGATCACCTGGATCGACATGAAGCCCTCGGCGTAGGTCGACAGCAGCACGTACGCGAGGTACCAGACCAGGAAGGCGATGGTCATCGGGATCGCGAAGCCGCGGAAGCTGCGCCGCAGGCCGATGAACTCCTCGGACTGCTGGACCGCGAGGAACTGCTCGGGGCTGGGGGCGGCGGCGGGTTCGACAGGATCGGGGACGGGGTCGACGGGATCCGGGGCGGGTCCGGAAGGTCCCTGGGGAGGGGAGGTCACGGGCACAACTCCTTCGTTCTGCTCTGGGCCCGGGCTGGTCGGATCTGAACAGGTCAGGGGGAATCCCGGGCTCCCGCAGACCGTAGCAGTCGTGATGGCCATCACAGGCGAATTGGCCGCGGCGCGTGGCAGCGGGCGGACCTCCTGGTCGGGCACTCGACCCGTCGGGGGCCTGCGCCGCCCCTTCTTGCTACGTTGGCGCGATGGCCACTCCCGCGCTCCCCCAGTTCGGCGCCGATGACGGCTTCGTGCACGTGCGCGGCGCGCGCCTGCACAATCTGCGCGACGTCGGCGTCGACCTGCCGCGCGGCCGCCTCGTCGCGTTCACCGGCATCTCCGGCTCCGGGAAGTCCTCCCTCGCCTTCGGCACGATCCATGGCGAGTCCCAGCGCCGCTACCTCGAGTCGGTCGCGCCCTTCGCCCGTCGGCTGATCGGCAGCGCCGTGGGCCCGCGCGTGGAGTCCGTGACCGGGATGCCGCCGACGGTCGCCCTCGAGCAGCGCACCACCGTCGGCGGAGCCCGCTCCACCGTCGGCACCACCACGAGCCTCTCCAACGCGATCCGCCTGCTGTACTCACGGGCCGGGGAGCATCCGGCCGATGTCCTCGAGCGGGGCCCCGCACCCCACAGCAGCCTCCACGGAGGCCGTCTGACCTCGGACTTCTTCTCCCCGAACACGCCCGACGGCGCCTGCCCGCGGTGCCATGGCGCGGGCGTGCTGCGGGAGCCGACGGAGTCCTCGATGGTCCCCGATGACTCGCTCTCGATCGCCGACGGCGCGATCGCCGCGTGGCCCGGGGCGTGGCTGGGCAAGAACTTCCGCGACATCCTCGCCACCCTCGACGTCGACATCCACGCCCCTTGGCGCGAGCTGCCGGAGGCGACCCGCGACTGGATCCTCCACACCGAGGAGCAGCCGGTGGTCACCGTCGAACCGGTGCGGGAGCCCGGTCAGTCCCACGGCACCTACCGTGGCCAGTGGCGCAGCGTCGAGCGGTACCTGCGCGACACCGTCTCCAGCTCCGCCGCGGAGTCCTCGCGCCGACGGGCGCTGACGCATTTCGAGGTGTCGATCTGCCCGCTGTGCGAGGGGCACCGACTGGGGCCCGACGCCCTGCGCGTCACGTACGTCGGCCTGCCGATCTGGCAGCTCACGCAGCTGCCGCTGGATGATCTCCTGACCAGCCTGGACACACGGTTCGAGGCGCTGCCCGAGGGTGAGGGCTCCCCCGAGGACGAGGCGGAGCGGATCCTCCTGCCCACCGTGCTGCCGGTGCTGCGCACCATCGTGGGCCTCGGGCTCGGGCACCTGGCCCTGGATCGTCCGGCGCGCACCCTCTCCACCGGCGAGCTGCAGCGGCTGCGGCTCGCGGCGCAGCTCCGCTCGGGCCTGTTCGGCGTCGCCTACGTGCTCGACGAGCCGTCGGCCGGACTGCACCCGAGCGAGAAGGACGTGCTGCGCCATCTGCTGGATGCGTTCCTCGCCGAGGGGAACTCGGTGCTGCTGGTCGAGCACGACATGACGCTCGTGGCCGACGCCGACTGGGTGATCGACGTGGGCCCCGGGGCAGGGAACGACGGCGGCGAGGTGCTGTACTCCGGCGTGGTCGAGGGACTCCCCGAGGCGGAGGAGTCCGTGACCGCGCGCTACCTCGACCCGGGGCCGCTGGCGCTGCGAGGGCCCGACGACGTGCGCGCGGCGCGCGGTCGGCTCGAGATCGACGCCCTGACCACCCGCACCCTGCACGATGTCGACCTGCGCCTCCCGCTCGGCACGTTCACGTCGGTCACGGGCGTCTCCGGCGCCGGCAAGTCCACGCTGGTCACGCACTGTCTGGGCACGATCCTCGGCGAGCGCGTGCGCACCACGGTGGCCGACGACCCCGACCCGTCGGCCGACGCCGCCGCGGACGATCTCGGAGCGGCTCTCGCGGCGGGTTCCGGGGCAGATTCCGCGGCAGGTCCCGGGGCAGGTACCGGGGCGGCTCTCGGGGCCGACGCCGTGTCCCTCGAGCAGGTGCGCCACGGCGAGGTCCGCGGCGCCGAGGGCATCGACCGCCTGGTGCACATCACACAGAAGCCCATCGGCCGCACGCCGCGCTCGTGCCTGGCGACCTACACCGGGTTCTTCGACCGGGTGCGGCGCCTCTTCGCGGACACGCCCGAGGCCCGGCGGCGCGGCTGGGGCGTGGGCCGCTTCTCCTACAACGTCGCGGAGGGCCGCTGCCCCGAGTGCAGCGGCACGGGACAGATCGAGGTGGAGCTGGTGTTCCTGCCCGGCTCGTACGCCACCTGCCCGCTCTGCCACGGCCGACGCTACGCCGACGAGACCCTCGAGGTGCGCTGGGAGGGCCTGACCATCGCCGAGGTGCTCGAGCTGTCCGTCGCCCGCGCCCGCGAGGTGTTCGCCGGGGACCCCCGCATCACCCGGGCCCTGGATGCCCTCGCCGCGATCGGGCTCGGCTATCTCACCCTCGGCCAGAGCGCCACGGAGCTCTCCGGCGGCGAGGCGCAGCGGATCAAGCTCGCCACCGAGCTGCAGCGCGCCGTGCGCGGGCACAGCGTGTACCTGCTGGACGAGCCCACGTCGGGCCTGCATCCGGCCGACGTGGACCTGCTGGTGAGCGAGCTGAACCGGCTCGTCGACGCCGGGCAGAGCGTGGTGGTGGTCGAGCACGACCAGCGCGTGATCGCCCAGAGCGACCATGTGATCGACATGGGTCCCGGCGCCGGGGACAAGGGCGGGCGGATCATCGCCCAGGGCGCCCCGGCGGAGATCCTCGAAGCCCCCGACAGCGCGACCGGAGCCGAGCTGCGGAAGGTCGCCCACCCCGAGCACGCCTGATCACCCCCGCACCAAGCACCAAGCACCAAGCACCAAGCACCAAGCACCAAGCCAGCGGATCCCCTCACCAGCGGATCCCCATGCCAGCGGGCCCCCTCACCGGCGAATCCCCATGCCAGCGGATCCCCTCGCCGCACCCTCCCAGCGAACCTGTGCCCACACTCTGCGGGCACCGGCCGTCGTCTGTCGCACCCCTCTGATGGACTGACATCGACGATCAGAGTCGACGTCCTTTGGAGAGTGCCATGACCACCAGCCCGCCGCCCCCGAGCGCTCGAGGACCTCAGGGTCCCGATACCTCTGAGAGTCCCGAGAGCCCCACGAGTCCCTCGAGTCCCGCGTGTCCAGGGAGTCCAGAGAGTCCCGCGAGCCCCTCGACGGTTCCGCCGGGCACGCCGGTTGCTCCGGCCCGGCTGACGCGCATCGATGCCGAGGAGCTCGGGACCCGGATCCAGCAGCAGGCGGCGGTGATCGCCGAGGCCACGTGCGAGCTGCTCCTGATGGTCGGCGAGTTCGACGCCCGCGACGGGCTCGACTGGTTCGGCGGCCTGAAGTCCACGGCGCACTGGCTGTCCTGGTCCTGCTCGATGTCACCGGGAACCGCTCGCGAACACGTCCGCGTGGCCCGCGCGCTGCCGACGATGCCGCTGACCGTCGCCGAGTTCCGTGCCGGTCGCCTCTCCTACTCGAAGGTCCGCGAGATCACCCGCGTCGCGGACCGCATCGACGAGGCGCTCCTCGTGGACTTCGCCCGTTCCATGACCGCGTCGCAGCTCGCCAGCACCATCGCCTCCTTCCGCGCGATCGACGGCAGCCGACTCAGCCAGGACGCTGTGCGCCAGGCCCGCTGGCAGATCCGCGACGACGGGATGGTCGAGATCCGCGCCCTGCTCCCTGCCGAGATGGGCGCCGAGGTGATCACCGCCCTCGACCTCGCTCTGGACCGTGACGGGACCCAGCCGCCGGCCGTCGATCCCGACGCCGTCGGTCCCGGGGCCGACGAGCCCGGGGCCAACGCACCGTCGCGCGACGGCTCGAGGAGCCGCCCCACCCCACGAGTCGTCTCCCGTGCGGATCAGCTCACGGAGGCGGAGGCCGAGCAGCGCGCTGCCGAGGTCACCACGGACCCGACGCTCGATCAGCGCAAGGCCGATGCCCTGCTGCAGCTCGCCCGCACCTTCCTCGATGCTGAGCCCGATGACCGGTCCGGCGAGGACCGCCACCTGGTGGTCGTCCAGGTCAGCGCGGAGTCGCTCACCCAGAACGTTCCCGCGGGAACGCCTTCCGCCGCGCCGCCGCTCACCGTTCTCCCCCGCACGGATGAGGCGGAAGCCACCGAGGGCACCACCGCCGACGCACCGTCTCCGACCGTTCCCGCGGGAACGCCCGAGCTCTGCACGGCGCTCGGGGCAGGCCCACTGGAGTCACGCACCGCCGAGCGCCTCGCCTGCACCGGCAAAGTCGCGATCGCCATCACCGATGCCGGGGGCGAGATCCTTCATCTGGGCAGGTCACGGCGTTTGGCATCGCGGGCTCAGCGTCGCGCACTGCGTCTGCGGGACCGCACCTGCAGCTTTCCGGGCTGTCACCAGTCCCAGCACCTCGACGCTCACCATGTGGTCCCGTGGTCCGAGGGCGGACCCACCGACATCGACGGTCTGGCGCTGCTGTGCCGCCGCCATCACGTGATGGTCCACGAAGGAGGCCTGCGACTGATGCCCGAATCCCCCACCAGCGGAGCACTGGGTCGGCGCTTCACCGTGGTCGACGTCGAGGGACGCCCTGTCCAAGCCCGCTGGCCCGCCATGCTCGAGCACCTCTCGACCCGGCGCGTGCCCGCCGCGAACAGCTCCGCTGACACCGCCAGCATCGCCAGCACAGACGCCGGTTCCAGTAGCGGCACGGACGGCATCCGTCCAGACCCGGAGCGCATCGCTGCGACCACCGGAGGGGAAGGGTTCCGCCTCGCGGACTGCGTGGCTGCGCTGTGTGACAACGCCGTGGAGCTCGCCGCCTGACGATCCACCAGCAACGTCGCCGGACGGTTCAGGAGGTCAAGAGTTCAGCAGCTCAGCCGCTGAAGCCGCCCCCGCCGTGCGCCATGTCCTTGAAGCGGGAGTAGTGGCCCTCGAAGGCGACGGGGATCGTCTTGGTGGCGCCGTTACGGTGCTTGGCGATGATGAGATCCGCCTCGCCGGCGCGGGCGGACTCCTTCTCGTAGTAGTCCTCGCGGTGGATCAGGAGGATGAGGTCGGCGTCCTGCTCGATCGAGCCGGACTCACGCAGGTCGCTCATCATCGGGGTCTTGTCGGTGCGCTGCTCGCTGCCACGGTTCAGCTGCGAGATCGCGATGACCGGCACCTGGATCTCCTTGGCCAGCAGCTTCAGCGCACGGGAGAACTCCGAGACCTCCTGCTGGCGGGACTCGACCTTCTTGCCCGAGCTCATCAGCTGCAGGTAGTCGATGACCACGAGCGAGAGGTCGTGCTTCTGCTTCAGGCGCCGGCACTTCGCACGGATCTCCATCAGCGACATGTTCGCCGAGTCGTCCATGAACAGGGGCGCGTCGGCGATGCGGCTCATGGCGCGGGCCATCGCCTGCCAGTCGCGGTCATCCATCGAGCCGTCACGCATGCGGTTCATCGGCACCTGTGCCTCGGCGCTGAGCAGACGCATCGTGATCTCGGTCTTGTCCATCTCCAGGGAGAAGATGACGCTGGCCTTGCCGTTGTGGATCGAGGCCGAGCGCAGCACGTCCATGCCGAGGGTCGTCTTACCCATGGCGGGACGGCCGGCGAAGATGATCATCTGGCCGCCGTGGAGGCCCTGGGTGAGATCGTCGAACTCCGCGAAGCCGGTGGGGACGCCGGTGACCTGACCACCGCGGTTCTGGGTGGCCTCGATCGTGTTGAGGGTCTCGTCGATGACCTCGCCCAGCGGCAGGAAGTCCTCGGAGGCGCCGCGCTCGGTGACCGCGTACACCTGCGCCTGGGCCTCGTTGATGGCCTCGTCGACCTCGCCGCCGTCGGCCGCGTAGCCGAGCTGGACGATGCGGGTCCCGGCCTCCACCAGACGACGCAGCTGCGCGCGCTCGACGACGATCTCGGCGTAGAACCCGGCGTTCGCCGCGGTGGGGACCATGTCGATGAGGTCCGCGAGATAGGCGCCGCCGCCCACCCGCGCGAGCTCGCCGCGCTTGGAGAGCTCATCGGAGACGGTCACCAGGTCAGCGGGCTCCCCGCGGCCGTACAGGTCGATGATCGCCTCGAAGATCATCTCGTGCGCGGGGCGGTAGAAGTCGTTGCCCTGCAGGGTCTCCACGACGTCCGCGATCGCGTCCTTGGACAGCATCATGCCGCCCAGCACGCCGCGCTCCGCGGGGAGATCCTGGGGCGGGGTGCGCTCCAGGGCGCGATCGGGTCCAGCTTCGAAGGCCTCGGTAGATGTCACCGCTCCAGTGTAGGAACCTCGGCTGACCGTCGGGACGTGATCCTTGTCCGGGGTGGGGACGACGCTGCGGTGTGGAGGAAAGAACTGCACGGTCGCAGAGGGTTGGGCGGGCGGTGCGGACTCGGCGGCGAAAGGACTGGTGGCGGAATGGACGGCCGACGGGCGGTGCGGGCGGCAGGGCAGGAAGGCTCCGCTGTCGGCCCTCGTCCCTAGAGTGGCGCGATGCCCCAGAACGCTGCCCAGAGCAACCCCGAGAACACTCTCCAGAACACCCACCAGAGCACTCCCCCGCCGGCCATCGCCCTGCTCGCCTCGGTCTCGATCGACTGCCCCCGACCCGATGACCTGGTCCCCTTCTACAGCGCGCTGCTCGGCCTCGAGGAGGCCTTCGCCGCCGAGGACCGCAGCGTGGTCTGCCTGGCCGGCGCCGGCCCGATGATCACGCTGATGCAGGCCGACGAGTACGTCGCGCCGCAATGGCCGCACGGCCCGCAGCGAGCGCAGCTGCACCTGGATCTGGCCGCCGAGGATCTCGCGGTCGCGGTCACCGCGGCGCTCGGGATCGGGGCGAGGGAGGCCGAGGTGCAGCCCGAGCCGACGGCTTGGCGGGTGATGCTCGATCCCGTCGGCCATCCGTTCTGCCTGAGCGCGGTGCGGCCGGACTGAGCACGTCGTCGTCGGCGTCGCGCGGCGTCGTTCACGCAGCCGCCGGAACGGGCGGCTCCACCTGCGGTCGCAGCCTGCCGAGCGTGCGATGCCAGCGATTGGCAGGCAGGGTCGGGTCGAGCAGGGCCATTCCTGTCGCGAACTTCGAGATCCGCTGCGGACGGTGATGTGCGCGCCACAGGAAGCGGTCGATCGCGCCCGGGCTGAGCGCGGATTTGGTCTCCAGCACCAGGAGGTCCTCGAGCCGATACTGCTGCAGCGCGGTCCCGCGCCAGGTCAGCGCGCGGTCGAGGGTCACACGCGACCCTTCGGAGCCGTGCAGGAGGGTCGTGCGGTGATAGGCGGTCTCCATGACCGGCAGCAGGGCCTGGGTCGGGGGTTCGACGCCGGCATCGCGCAGCCGCGCCCGCACGTAGTCGAGGGAGGATCCGGTCAGCTCCTCGCCGCCGGGCAGGGGCTGGTCCTCGCCGCGGAGCATCGGGACCTGTTCGCGGATCTTCTCGGTGTCCCCGCGTCCGGTCCGGGTCTTCACCTCCAGAAAGGCGGTCCCGGAATCGACGTACTCGCGTCGGCGCACCTTGAAGCGTCGTCGCCGCTTGGTCGCTGCCGTGCGGTAGGCGTCCAGGTCCGGGGTGTCGTAGTACAGCGATCGGTAGGCGAAGCTGCGGCCGCCGGCGATCTCGAGCACGTGGAGGTCCTCGGCCATCGCCTCGAGGAGGTCGACGGCGACCGAGGCCGGGACCAGTTATTTCCGGTCGACCCGAGTCATCAGCGAGGCCTGCTCCTCCATGGCCCCGAGGTCGATCCCGGGCAGAGTCGCGCACGCCGTCGTGAGACGGGCCGGAGCGTCCGTGCCGCCGATGTCCGACACAGCGGTCACCGGCCCGCTCCGTCGACGACGCGGGCCATGTCCTTCCTGGGGCGACGGAAGCGGACGTCCACGGTGGTGGTGTCGTTGACGAGGTCCAGCCGGCTCACCGTGACCGCATGGATCTGGGCGTCCAGCAGCTCGGCCAGGTGGGCGCGCAGCTCGGCAGGGTCGGCGATCGCACGGTCCACCACGATCTCCTGACGGTGGTGACCGCCCAGCAGCGAGGGATGGTCGATCACGGCCATCGTCAGCACGACCAGCACCATGAACAGCAGGGACAGCGGCAGCGGCGCGGCGTCGAGCCCTCCGAGGAGCCCGAGCGCGAGCATCGCGAAGTAGTAGGCGATCTCGTGCTGGGCGAGCTCGTCGGACCGCAGCCGGATGATCGACAGCACGCCGAACAGTCCGAGGCCCACCCCGGCGCCCACATCGGAGTCGGCGAGCACCGCGGAGACCGAGAGGACTCCCACGTTGATCCCCATGAAGGCGACGACGAGATCGCGGCGATAGTGCCGGCGCCAGTACAGGCCGAAGGTGAGGATGACGGCGGCGACCAGGTCGGCGACGATCAGCAGGAAGATATCGGGGTTCACGGCGATCTCCTCGAGGCGGACCATGCAACGGTCCATCGGGATGGGTCGCTCGCTATCTGCTGGGGTGTCCGCATCGGAGCGACGTGGGCAAGGGATGGCTGCAGCCCGGGAGGCCCTGCTGGATCGCCTGGTGCGACAGAGTCCGGATCGGGCGCTGAGCGCCACGATAGGAGGCGGCCGGCCGTTCGTCACAGCCTATGTAGGGCACCTCTCCACGGGCCGACGGGCTCAGTCGCTCAGCGGCATGCCGAGGGCGTAGGCGGCCTGGGCGAGGTGCTGGATGGCGTCGTCGACGACGCTGATCAGGCGGGCGCCGCGCGTGACCGGCGGATCCCACTCCTCGTCGATCACGTCGGACAGCTCGGCCTCGGTGAGCCGATCGAGGTAGGCGACCACTGCGTCGAGCGTCGCCTCGAGGTACTCCAGCAGCAGGTCCGCGTCGTCGACGAGGATGCGTCGGGCCTGTTCCGGGGTGTGGCCGTAGCCGACGCCGTCCCCCTCGGTGCCGAGGTCGAAGCGCCCCTTGAAATCCTGTGCGGTCCACAGCTGCTCCTCGCCGGTGAGGCTGGCGAGCTGCACGTCGATCTCGCGGCCGGAGTGCCACAGCAACCAGGCCACGGAGTTGTCGTGGCCGCCGGGTCGGGCGTTCAGGGTCACGGGGTTGAGGTCCGGGCGCAGCCGCTCGGCGGCGTCGCGAGGGCGGGAGGTGAGGTCACGGAGAAGATCGAGAGAGTCCATGGGCCTGACGCTACGCCGTCCGGGTCCGCAGAAGGCCGGTACGCCAGCACTCCGGTACGCCGGTAGGACGGGGCGCAGGTACGCCGGCAGCAAGCACGGACCGGGAGCCCGGCTCAGTCGTCGGTGATGACGACGTCGGCCTGCTCGGGGTGCCGCTGCAGCCAGCTCTCGATGAAAGGGCAGATCACGAGCACGCCCAGGCCGCTCGCGCGCGCTTCGGCGAGGGTGGTGCGCACCAGGACCGAGGCCACGCCCTCGCCACGATGCGCGGGATCGGTGACGGTGTGGATCAGCTCGATGCGCGAGCGGGTGCGCTCGTAGATCATGATGCCGACGACGGCACCGCTGCGGACCGCCTCATAGCGACCTGCGACGGCATTGTCGCGCACGGCGATGCTCTCGTCGGGACCGTGACGGTGGTCCTCGGGGTCCGGGGTGTGGTCGTCGGGGTCGGTGGCCATGAGGCGCGCCCTTCTGCTCGCCGGTGGGTCCCACCGTACGGCAGGCAGGGAGACGCGCACAGGGCGGGCCCGATCCGCGATGCGGTCAGCCGCCGGCAGGGCCATCTGTCGGCGTGGTCAGCCGTCTGCGCGGAGCACCCGGAGATCGCCCTTGCCGGTCTTCGCCTCGATCTCGAGCGTGCGCTCGGCGGATCCCGCCCCGTCGGCGGGGTCGAGCGCCACGTTCCGCTCGCCGAGCCCGGTCGCGAGCTCGACCCGGGTCGCGGTCCCGGGGACGACGCAGACCGTCACGTCGCCCACGCCGCTGCGCGCCGTGATCCGACCGGAGGCGGCACGCCGCACCACGATGTCACCGACGCTCGTGGTCACCGACACCTCGCCGGAGGTCCGGGCCAGGTCGATGTCGCCCGCCCCGGTGGTGACGCTCACGGCGCCGGCCACGGGCGCGAGGATCACGTCCCCGGTCCCGGTGGTCGCCGTGACGGCGCCCTCCGCGGAGCCCACCGCGACGTCCCCGGCTCCGGTGGTGGCGATGAGATCGCCGGGAGTGGGGCCGACGGCGATGTCGCCGGATCCGGTGTTCAGCCTGGTCTCCTGCGCCGCACCGCGGTCGAGGGCGATGTCGCCGGCCCCGGTGCGGGCCTCGAGCCGACCCAGCTGCCCGCTGACGGCGACGTCGCCGGCCCCGTCGTGCAGGACGATACGCGACCCGGTGGGGACCGTGACGATCAGATCGAGCTGCCCCCGGAAGCCTCCGAGACCGTGCAGCGCGCCCCGGAGGCCGTCGAGGAGCTGGTCGGCCCACGACCCGTCGGACCATGCACCGGAGGTGAAGAGCCCGCCGGCCCGACGCGACTCGTCGGACGGGGCCTCGACGGTGAGGCGGGTCCCTTCGAAGTCGATGCGCATGTGCTCCACCAGCTCACGGCCGGCCTGGTCGAGGGGGCGGAGTTCGACGCGGACGGCGTCACCGTCCTCGGCGCGGACCACGACGTCACCGCGCAGGTTCCGGAGGGTGGCGTCGATCGGACCGGACGCGGTGAACTCATGGACGGTCGGACGGGATTCAGGAGTGGGTTGGGGATCCGGTGCCGGACGGGGGTCCGGGGCCGGGCGGGGGTCGGGGGTCGAGTACTGAGGCATGGACATAGCGGGCTCCTGGAGGTCAGAGGAACCAGCCGCTGGTGCGGCCGGTGCGGGAGTAGGGCGACGACGGATCGGACGCACGGTCCGCGCCGTCGAGGTGGGAGGTCAGCGCCCGGATCAGGAAGGCGTTGAGGCTCAGCTGCTGCTGCGCGGCGGCGTCCTCGAGCCGTGCCTTGAGCTGCTGGGGAGGGCGGAAGGTGACGCGGGCGGCGCCGCCGTCAGCCCCGGGCTCGCCGGAGGGATCGTCCGCGGCGGGCGCCGGCGGGGCGGGCGGTGCCGGTGGGGCCGACGGCGGGAGCGGCATCGCAGGCGGCACCACCTCGACCTCCAGCCGCTCGCCCCGGAGGGCGAGCTCGACGCGACCCGGGGCGATGCCGGCGGAGACGTCGGCGGCGACCTGCGAGACCGCGTCCTGCAGGGCGAGACGGAGCGCGGGCTCGAGGGAGACGGACAGCAGGTGCGCCGCCCGACGAGTGCTGTCGTCACCGATGGCGGCGCTCGCCGCGAGCTGCTCCTGCACGGTGCGGGTGAGTGTTCTCAGGTCCATGCGACCAGAGTGACGCCACAATGACGCCATGTCAAGGAATTACTGACGCCACGCTGCTGTCACCGGGTCTCGTGCGGCCATGCTCGTGCGACCATGCAGGACGTGACTGATGAAACCGCCGACCATCTGCCCGCCCGCACCGACGCCGCAGCCTCCGCCTCCGCTGCTGCTGCCGCTGCGGCCGGCGGGCCCGGCGCATCAGAGGGAAGCGGTGGATCAGACGGAGCCAGCAGAGCTGGCGGCGCTGATGGGTCTGGCGGATCTGGCGGAAGCACCGTTGACCAGGCAGGCCGGACGGATCAGGCCGAGCGCACCGCGTTCTCCCGCGCCGCCGACGCCCTGCAGCGCCACCGCGAGCCCTCCGAGATCTGGGGCGACGAGCGCGAGGCCGTGAGCATCGCCCTGCACTGGGCGGCCGCCCGCACCACCGTCGCCTCGGACCCCAAGACCACCGCCCGCAGCGCCGCCGAGCTGCACGAGGCGGCGGGCGAGACGATCACCGCCGGCGGCATCGGCGCACAGCGCGCCATGGACCTGTTCGACGAGGTGCTGCTGCCGGCCACGCGCGCCTCCGAGGATCCGATGAATCTCGCCTACATCCCTGCGGCGCCCACCCGGGCCGCCGTCGCCTTCGACACCGTGGTCTCCGCCGCGAACGTGTTCGGCGGGATCTGGGAGAACGGCGCCGGGGCGATCTTCGCCGAGAACCAGGTGCTGCGCTGGCTGAGCGACCTGCTGGGCTGGCCGGCCGATTCCGCGGGGGTGTTCGTCTCCGGCGGCACCACCGGCAACCTCTCGGCGCTCGCGACCGCGCGGGACCACGCCCTGCGCACGCGGGGGCATCGGCCCGAGGGCGGCTGGGCTCTGGCCTGCGCGTCGACCGCGCACTCCTCGATCGCCTCCGCCGCACGGCTGCTGGACATGGACCTGGTGACGGTGCCGATCGACGACCGCGGTCACCTCACCGGCGAGGTCCTGGAGAGCACGCTGAGCGCCGACCCGCGGATCTGCGCCGTCGTCGTCTCCGGGGGCACCACCAACGCCGGGATCGTCGACGACATCGCCTCGGTGGTCGAGGTCGCGCACCGCCACGACGTGTGGGTGCACGTGGACGGCGCCTACGGCGGCGCGGCCCTCGCGGCCCCCAGCGCGCGGGAGCGCTTCGCGGGCATCGACCAGGCCGACTCGTTCATCGTGGACCCGCACAAGTGGCTGTTCGCGCCGTACGACTGCTGCGCGCTGCTGTATCGCGATGCGCGCCCGGCGGCCGCCGCGCACTCCCAGCACGCCGCCTATCTCGACTCGATCGACCGCGGCGAGTCCAATCCGGCGGACCTCGCGGCGCACCTGTCCCGCCGTACCCGCGGGCTGCCCCTGTGGTACTCGCTGGCCACGCACGGCACCGACGCCTACCGGGACGCGGTCGAGCGCTGCCTGACCTCCGCGCGCACGGTCGCGAGGGCGATCGCCACGACCGAGCACCTCGAGCTGCTGCTCGAGCCGGAGCTGTCCGTGGTGGTGTTCCGCCGTCCCGGCTGGGCTCCTGAGGCGTATCGCCGCTGGTCGCAGCGGCTGGCGAAGGACGGGACGATCCTCTGCGTGCCCACGGCCTTCCGCGGCGAGATCGCCCTGCGGCTCGCCTTCGTGAACCCCTCGACGGATCCGCAGGCCGTGATCGACGTGCTGCGCAC
Organism: Brachybacterium sp. 107; assembly: GCF_052379725.1. NCBI lineage: Bacteria > Bacillati > Actinomycetota > Actinomycetes > Micrococcales > Dermabacteraceae > Brachybacterium > Brachybacterium sp. 107. The sequence continues at coordinate 26,297 of NZ_JBQSYW010000026.1, forward strand.
GACGATGCTCGAGTCCGACGGGAGCTGAGCCGCCAGCGGGCAGGGCCAACGGGGTGGGCCCGACGGGGTGGGCCCGACGGGGTGGGGCTGACGGGAGCTGAGCCCGTTCAGGCCTCGTCGAGCTGCGCGATGAGCGCCTCGGCGCGGGTGACGTCGTCGGCCATCCCGAGGTGCTCCCAGCCGTCGCGGGCGCGGCGGGCGGCGCGCAGAGCGGCGGTCCGCTTCCCGCGATCGGCGAGCATCTGGGCGTGGCGGTCGTCGATGTACGCCGCCCAGTAGCGGGCCCGTGCGTCGTGCCCGGCGGGGACCTCGTCGAGGATCTGCAGGGCCTCGCGACGTCGGCGGTCGCAGTCGGCGGGCGTCGCCCCCTCCTCCTGCCGCCGCAGCGCCTCCCCGGCCGCGAGGAACCGCGCCACGCGGGCGTCGACCCGGTGGTCCCAGAGCAGCTCGGGCGGCAGCAGGGGCCGTCCGCCCTCGGGGCGGGCGCGATGCTCGATCGCCGCAGCGGCCTCGTGGACCAGCGCGGTGCGGCCGAGGTCCAGGGCCCGGCGCAGCACGAGCGCCTGGGCGCTGAGCTCCGTGCTCACGAACTGGGCGCGCTCGGGACGGGCGGTGGCGAGGTCATCAGCCAGCCACCGGGCCTCGGCGGCGAGCAGGCCCAGCTCGTGCAGCGCTGCGGGACGATCGCCGGTGCGCTCGTGGATGCTGGCGGCGAGCCGCGCCGCCTCCAGGCTGGAGCGGTGGTCGCGGTTCTCCTGGGCGATGCGTCGGGCGCGCTCCAGCGGCACCCGGGCGGCGTCGTAGCGCTCGGCCTGCACACGCTGGGCGGCGACCGCGAGCAGCGGGCCGGTGCGCAGCGACTCCCGCTGCACGGTGCGCTGGAGGGAGGCGAGCCTCCCGGCGGTGAGGGACGCGTGGTCGATCGCGCCTGCCGCCATGAACGCCTGCAGCAGGTGCGTGATCAGGCCGACGCGCAACGTCGGGTCGTCGACCTCATGGAGCGCGTCGAGGGCGTCCAGGGCGTGCCGAGCCGCCTGCAGCGGGCGCTCGACGCTCAGGGTGCGCGCGAGGACCGTGCGGGCGGCGGTCGCGAGGCGCAGAGGGTCCGGCAGGGATCCTCCGGCGTCGGCGTCGGCCTGTTCGATCCGTTCGAGCGCGTCGAGCGCCTGGGAGGTGGCGGCGGTCCGGTCCCCCATCAGCTCGAGGGCCTGCGCGAGGCTGACCCGGAGCTGTGTCCCGGGGTCGCCGGGCAGCTGCTCGCGCACCGCGGGGACCACGTCGAGGGCTGCGCGCAGCTGGGCCACGGCGCGACGCGGGTCGACCTCCGCACCGCGAATCTCCCCGGGGCCGGGAAGGGCGGTCCGGGCCAGGCCGCGCACGAGGGTCATCATCTCCGGGCGGGGCCGGATCTGCTCACCGCGCCGTCGGCCGTGCGGAACCGACGCGCTGCGGCTGGTGGATGCTGTCCGGCCCTGCCGCGGACCGCGGTCCAGGAGTTCCGCGACGAGGGCCCCGGCGAGCTCGCGGTGGCCGGATCGCTTCAGGATCGTCACGAGGTCGGAGGTGTCGCGGTCGATCTGCTCGCGCTCCGCCGTCAACACCGCGCCGCGCAGGGCGGCACCGAGCAGGGCGAGCCGATGCGCCGGATCGGCCGGGCGATCGCGGAACACCTCGGCGAGGCGGCGGGCGTCGCCATACCGCTCGGCATGGATGAGATCGCTCACGCGAGCAGCCGCGGTCAGCACATCGCGCGGGTAGGGCAGAGGGAGCTCCGGAGGCCGCAACGCACCGCGCAAGTCGTGCAATTCCGGCAATTCGCCCAGTTCGGGGCGTTCCTCCGAGTCCGGGAGGGAGGAAGCGCCGGAAATGGTCACGGCAGAGAACCTACCAACCCGCGCCTGGGCGACACAGCGGATCACGTCGACCCATGCACCGATCAGATCCACTCCATACACTGTTCACCGGCCCTGCGGGCGTGGACACATCGTCCCCGCCACGGTCACGGGTCGAGGAGAGGTGGAGCGTGGTCATCGGTTCGGCAGTGGGCACAGGACGACGTGCCGCTCCCGAGACAGCTCCCGGGATCCCCCAGGCCGGCCCGTTCGCCGGCCATCTGCATCTCGACGAGACCATCTCCCCGGTGGTGCGCACCGACTTCGATGTCGCCGCCTACGCGAAGCGCGGCACCGACCGGATCGTCGTGGACCCCTCACAGCGCGCGGCCGACGGCCCTCTGGCGGCCGAGCTGCGCGCCACGCTCGGCGTGCTGCACCGCCTCGAGGCGTCCGCCCTGGCCGAGTCCCGGGCGATGCTCGCGACCTCCACGGGGAACGAGGCCCGGATCACCGCCTTCTTCGCGACCTGGCTCGTGGAGCGGTTCTGGCAGTCCCGCGCGTTGCGCGACGTGCTCGCCGGCGACCGCCCCGCGGACGTCGCGGAGAGTGCTGCTACCGCTGATCCTGCTGCTGCCTCTGGTACCGCCGATACCGCCGATACCGCCGAGCAGCGCTCCGCACTGCATCCGCTGCACGCCCTGCGGCGCGTCCACGTGGACCGGGTGCAGCCGTTGCTCTCCCCGCTGTGGGGGATCGTCACCGGCGAGGGCGTCACCGCCGGGCACATGGCCCGCATGGCGATCCAGGAGGCGTCCCTGCAGGCCGCGCTCGTCGCGGTGTCGCGGCAGCTGGACGGTGAGGCGAAGCGGGTCGTCGACCTCGTCGCACAGCGGCACGACGCCGCCGTCGGGTTCTTCACCGCGGAGGCGATCACCCGCATCACCCGTTCCCGCGGCGAGGCGGTCAGCGCTCGCGCCGTGCTTGCCCTGTCCTCCCCGCTGCACGGCGGGGGTCTGGCCGACGCCCAGCTGCGCACCGCCCTGCGGGTGATCGGTGCCGACGCCCGCGACCGCGCCTCCCTGCGGCGAGCCCGGTTCGAGATCACGCGGCTGCTGCCCGGCCCGGACCTCTCGGGCCGTCTCCCCTTCCCCCGTCCCCTGAAGGGAGCGTGACATGGCCTTCGACCTCGACCACTTCGCCGAGACCTCGATCCCCGTCAAGTACGAGGATCTCGACTTCGACGCCTTCGAGTCCCAGCCGCTGGACGAGCAGACCCTGCGCTCGCTGCGCTACATGTGCGACGTCGAGTTCCACACCTCCTGCTTCCTGCGGGACATGCTCGTCACCCCCTCGCACCGCGAGGAGGACACCGGCGGCTTCATGACCATGTGGAACCGCGAGGAGTTCTGGCACGGCGAGGCCCTGTCGCTGGTGCTCGCCCGGCACGGGATCGTCGTGGACTACGACGAGCTCAAGGCCAAGCGGGTCAAGCTGGGCTGGAGCAACGCCCTGGGTCCGCTCAAGCAGTCCGTGATGAGCAACCTCGCCGGCACCGACTTCGTCGCGGTGCACATGGTGTGGGGCGCGGCCAACGAGCTCTCCGCCGTGGCGGCCTACCGTCGGCTCTCCGCACTCACCGACCATCCGGCGCTGTCCCCGCTGCTCAAGCGGATCGCGCAGCAGGAGACCCGGCACGTGGCGTTCTACACCACCCAGGGCCGTGACCGCCTCGAGGCCTCCGCCACCGCACAGAAGATCGTGCGCCTGGTGATGTCCCGCGCCTGGAAGCCCGTGGGCAGCGGCATGATGGACGAATCCGAGGTCAAACACGTGATGGGTCACCTCTTCGGCGGCCAGCCGCGCGAGCTCGACAAGCTCGACAAGCGCGTCCAGAAGCTGCCGGGCCTGGGCGACCTCACGATCTTCCGCAACGCCTTCGCGCGCCTCGGCATCGCCTGACACACAGGCCGCCCGGCGAGTGACCTGAGGGCGGATCCCGCCTAGGGTCGGGCCATGACCCCACTCCCCCGCACGCTCCAGCGCCCCGGCGCCGCCCTGCGCTATGCCGATTCCGGGGGCGACGGGCCGCCGGTGGTCCTCAGCCATGGCGCCGGGATGGACCACCGATCCTTCGACCCGCAGGTCCCGCCCCTGATCCGCGCCGGGTACCGGGTCATCACCTGGGACCTGCGCGGCCACGGCGACTCGCTGCTGGCCCGCCCCGTGCGGTTCACGGCGGCCGATGCCCTCGCCGATCTCGAGGCGCTGCTGGGCGAGCTGCGCCTCGACTCCCCCGTGCTGGTGGGGCATTCGCTGGGCGGCGGGCTCTCCCAGGCGTTCGTGCGCGAGCATCCGACGCGCACCGCAGGACTGGTGGTGCTCGATGCGACGTGGAACGCGGGGCCGCTGACCCGGCTCGAGAGCGTCACGCTGCCGCTCGCGGCGCCGCTCTTCACCCTGATCCCGGCGTGGCGGATGCCGCGGCTGATGGCGAAGGCCTCCGCCGTCACCCCCGCGGCGATCGCCGCGACCGAGAAGGCCTTCGCCGCCATGCCGAAACGGCGCTTCATCGACGTGTGGAGGGCGACGGTCTCGCTCGTCGACCCCGATCCTCGCTATCGCACCCCGGTGCCGCTGGGGCTGATCCGCGGGGAGCGGGATGCCACGGGCAACATCGCCACCGCCATGCCGCGGTGGGCGCGAGCCGAGGGCGTGGCGGAGAACGTGATCCCGGGGGCCGGCCACGTCGTCACGCTCGATGCCCCCGAGGCGACCAGCGCTGCGCTGCTCGAGGTGCTCGCGGGGATGCTGCCCGCGCAGCGATGATCCTCCGCTGACATCCCCCGCTGACCAGGCCCGGCCGCCAAGCCCGGCCGTGCGTCGCAGGGCTCAGCGGTCCGCAGGCTCCACCGCGTCGGCCGAAGCTCCTGGATCACCGACGTCGACCGGACCCGCCCGATCAGCGGCCCCGCGCGCGGCGACGAGGCGACCGCTCCAGAGGACCCCACCGACCACCAGCGCGCCGCCGATGATCTCGAGCAGGTGGGGACTCTCGCCCAGGACCAGCCAGGCCGCGGTGATCCCTACGACGGGCACGAGCATCGAGAAGGGGGCGACGACGCCGGCGGGATGCTTCGTCATGAGCCACACCCAGATCCCCGATCCGACGATCGTGCCGAAGACGATCGTGTAGGCGAGGCCGATCCACGCGGGCACCGCCTGCGCCGTCAGGGAACCGGCCAGCGAGTCGGTGATGCGGCGGGGTCCCTCGAGGAGGAGGGAGAGGGCGAGCATCGGGATGGGTGGCACGATGGCCATCCACATCGTCAGCTCCAACGGCCTGGGTGGTGCGGCGAGGCGGCTCGAGATGTTCCCGATCGCCCAGCCGAACGCCCCGAGGACCACGAGCCAGAACGGCCACCAGGCCCCGGTTCCCCCGCGCGAGATGCCCACGAGGACGAGGCCCGCCACCGCGACGCCGATGCCCAGCGCGCGCCGCGCGGTCATCCGTTCGCGGAGCAGGACTGCACCGAGCAGCACTGTGAAGGGGGCCGACGCCTGGAGCACGAGCGAGGCCAGGCCCGTCGGGAAACCGGCCGCCATCCCGGAGTACAGACCGAGGAACTGCAGGGTCCCGAACCCGAGCCCGTACCCGACGAGCCAGCGCAGCGGCACCTGTGGGCGAGGGACGAAGAGCAGCGCCGGCAGAGCCATGAGCGTGAACCGCAGCGCGACGAGGAACAGCGGCGGGAACTGCTCGAGGGAGGCGTGGATCGCGAGGAAGTTCAGGCCCCAGAAGATCGCGACCAGGCAGGCGAGGGCGGCGTGGGAACGGGGCATGCAGCAAGTATCGGCGCCCCCGGACGTCAGGACCAGCGACGGGTCATGAGGTCACGATGCAGGTTTCCATCGTGGTGGTCCGGCACGCTCGCCGCGGTCGCGGCGGGGAGGGATGATGCCGACGTTGCCTCCCCGCAGTGGGTGGGATCCGCCGCGGCCGTGTCCCGCCTGGACGGAAACCTGAAACCGCACTAAATTAGGACAATGCGACACAAATCGACCATCCGCCGATCGGGGAACGGCCCGCTCTCGATCGCGATGGTGGGCACTCGAGGAGTGCCGGCCGCCTACGGAGGCTTCGAGACCGCCGTGGAGGAGATCGGGCGACGACTCGTCGACAAGGGACACGACGTATCGGTCTATACCCGCGGCTCACAGGACCGGGGACATGAGTACCTGGGGATGCGCACCATCCATCTTCCGGCGATCCCGCAGAAGCAGCTCGAGACGCTCAGCCACACAGGGCTGTCGACCCTCCATGCCATCACGCGCCATCGACCCGACGTCGCGTTCGTGTTCAATGCCGCGAACTCACCGTTCCTGCCGCTTCTGAGGGCTCGGCGGATCCCCACTGCGCTGCACATGGACGGCCTCGAGTGGCGGCGCTCGAAGTGGGGCCGACGCGGGAAGGCGTACTACCGCTGGGCCGAGGAGTTCGGGGTGCGCCAGGGCGACGCCCTGATCGCCGACGCCCCTGGCATCGCCGACTACTACCGCCACCAGTTCGGCGTCCCGACCGAGATGATCCGCTACGGGGCCCCGCTCCTCGACGAAGCACCGACGGGCGGCGTGCGAGCCCTCGGGCTGCAGCCCGACGGTTACCACCTCGTGGTCGCCCGGTTCGAGCCCGAGAATCATGTCCTGGACATCGTCCAGGGCTATCGCGACAGCGACGCCACCCTGCCACTCGCCGTGGTGGGGTCGGCGCCGTACAGCGCCGGGTACACACAAGAGATCGCCGAGATCGCCGAGCCCGATCCGCGGATCCGGCTGCTCGGTGCGATCTACGACCAGGACCTGCTCGACGCGCTGTACGTCCACGCCTTCACCTACGTGCACGGGCACTCCGTGGGCGGCACGAACCCCTCCCTGCTGCGCGCGATCGGCGCCGGCACCCCGGTGATCGCCTACGACGTCGGCTTCAACCGAGACGTCCTGAACGACGAGGGCTGGTTCTTCACCGGGGCAGAGAACATAGCGGCCCAGATCGCCCTCACCGAAGCAGATCCACAGGCGGTAGCTGCCCGCGGAGGCGCGAACCGCGAGCACGCCGCCGCGGCGTTCAGCTGGGACGACGTCGCCTCCTCGTACGAGGAGCTCGCCCGTCGCCTCGCCCGGGGCGAATCGGTCCATCCCCTGGCGCGCAGAGCGCGACGACGCGACGAGGAGTGGTCAGGATGAGCAGTCACAGGCCCACGGTGCTGGCCGTCCATCCCGGAGCGGAGCTTTTCGGCTCGGACCGGATGTTCCTCGAGAGCGTCATCGGGCTGCGGGAGGCCGGAAGCACCGTGGTCGCGGCCCTCCCCTCGGACGGGCCGCTGGTCGACGAGCTGGTGAAAGCCGGAGCGGTCGTGAGGATCGTGCCGATGTTCGTGCTGCGCAAGAAGCTCATGAAGCCGCGCGGCTGGCCGCTGCTTCTCCGCTCGGCTCTGAGCGGGTTGATCAGCGGATGGCGGCTGATCAGTCAGGTGCGCCCTGACGCGGTGTACGTCTCCACGATCATCATCCCGCAATGGCCGTTGCTCGCTCGCCTGCGGCGCACGAAGGCCATCAGCCACGTGCACGAAGCCGAGGCTGCGGGGAGCCGGCTCCTCAACATGGCGTTGTACCTGCCTCACCTAGCCTCGGCAAGCACTCTGGTGAACAGCCGCTTCAGCCTGGAGACGATCCGTGGTGCGCTGGCCCCACTCGCCCGCCGCTCAAGCGTCATCTATAACGGCGTCGCCTCCCCCGACTCGCCGGAGCCACCGCGCGAACGGCTCGAGGGAGCGCTGCGGATCCTGTATCTCGGGCGTCTCTCGCCACGCAAGGGACCGGACCTCGTGATCGACGCCGCCGTTCGCCTGCGAGACCAGGGCCGACCCGCCACCGTCACCCTGCTCGGCACTGCTTTCGAGGGCTACGAATGGTATGAGCAGCAGCTCCGCGACCAGGCGTCCGCGAGCGGCGTCGACGTCGAGTTCGCCGGGTTCCACGAGAGCATCTGGCCCTTCCTCGCCGCGTCGGACGTGCTGATCGTCCCGTCCCGTATGGAAGAGCCGTTCGGGAACACAGCGGTCGAAGGGGTGCTCGCACAGAGGCCCGTCATAGCCAGCGACAGCGGGGGGCTGCGGGAAGCGGCCGGCGGCTACCGCACCGCGCGGCTCGCCGGTCCGGACGACGCCACGGACATCGCCTGGGAAATGGCGTCGATCGCCGATGACTGGAAGAACGTCGTGGGTGCAGTCGGGACTGCCCGCGAGGAGGCGCTCCGGCGCCACGCCCCCGAGCAGTACCGCGCAGGCATCGCAGAGGTCGTCCTCGAGCGACGAGCCGCACACGCCGTCCGTTCTCCGTGAGCCGCGGTCCCCTTGACCGGTCGAGGCCCAGCAGATCCTGTAGTGCATCAGATGAGGAGACATGACCGCATTGAAGAACGATCCGCCGCGCATCCTGGTGCTGTGGGCGGAGGAATCCTCGCCGAATCTCGGGGTCGCCGTCCTGGCCAGGGGTTCGCACGATCTCCTGCGGCAGGCCTTCCCGGACGCGGAGTTCACGTTCGCGAACTACGGCGCACGCCCTCAGCAGGTCCCGTGGGGGCGACCGCGATCGCTGGTGCGCGAAAGGGTGCTCCCTCGCTACGGAATGCAGGAGTTCTTCCGGAGTTTCGACCTCGTCTGGGATACCCGTTCTGGCGACAGCTTCGCGGACATCTACGGGCTGGGTCGCCACGTGACGATGAGCATGGTCCATGAGTTCGCCCGACAAGGCGGCGCACGGGTCGCCATGGCGCCTCAGACCATCGGCCCGTTCACCACACGTCGAGGCCGTGCCCTGGCCAAGCGGACGCTCTCCCGCTCCGATTTCGTGTTCTCCCGCGATCCCGTGAGCACCGAGGCAGCCACCTCGTTGGGGCGCAGTCCGGACCTCACCTCGGCCGATCTGGTCTTCGCCATCGACCAGCCCACTCCTGGAACCTCCCGGGACGTGCTGCTCAATGTCAGCGGGCTGCTGTGGAACGAGAACCCGCACGTCGACGCCGTCGGCTATCGCCGAGTGTTGCGCGAGGTGCTCGACCGCCTTCGCAGCGACGGCCGCGAAGTGACGCTGCTCGCCCACGTCCTGGACACGCCGAACCCTGACAACGACGTCCCCGCGGTGCGAGCTCTCGCCCAGGAGGCCGGAGGCGACCTGGAGATCGTCGTGCCGACGGATCTCGACTCAGTCCGGGAGGCGATCGCCGGTGCGAATGCTTTGATCGGTTCTCGGATGCACGCGTGCTTGAACGCGCTGTCCATGGGGGTGCCCGCGGTGCCTCTCGCCTACTCACGGAAGTTCGCCCCGTTGCTGGACTCGGTGGGGTGGAGCGTAGGTTTCGATCTCCGAACCGACGACCTCGCGACTATGCCGGGCAAGGTCGCAGAGGCCACAGGGCTCCTCGACCCTGCTCAAGCCCGGGCGTCGGCCGCTGCGGGCAGGAAGAGCCTGGATCCGATCATCGACATCTTGCGGGCCGCACCGTGATGGCCACGTCGACTCGCCCCCCGTCCACCGACGGCCGGCCCGGCAGCCTAGGCTCCACAGCGGCACGCGGCGCGCTCACCATGCTCACCGGACAGGGCATGCGCATCCTGTTGCAATTCGCGGGCCTGGTGGTCTTGGCACGTCTGCTCTCTCCCCACGACTACGGACTCCTTGCGATCGTCGTCGTGTTCATCGGCGTCGGGGAGATCTTCCGCGATTTCGGGCTGTCGTCCGCTGCGGTTCGAGCGCCGGAGCTCACGTCCGAGCAGGGCACCAACCTGTTCTGGATCAATACCGGAATCGGCATCGTCCTGGGCGGAGCGCTCTTTGCCGTCGCGACGCCTCTGGCTGCGGTGTACGGCCAAGGCGAGGTTCGTCCGATCGCTCAGGCGATGGCCATCATCTTCGTGCTGAACGGACTGGCGACGCAGTTCCGCGCTCATCTCATGCGCGGACTCCGATTCCGCTGGCTCGCGACCGTGGATGTCCTGGCCGCCGCGCTCGCTCTCGGAGTCGCGATTGGGGGCGCCCTCCTCGGGCTGCAGTACTGGGCGCTCGTCGCACAACAGATCACCCAAGCACTGGTGATCCTTCTCGGTGCTGTCATCGGCGCACGCTGGCGGCCCGGGAAGCCTCGCCGAGACGTCTCCGTCCGCTCCTTCCTGAGGTTCGGCGCGAACCTCGTGCTGTCCCAAGTCGTGAACTACGGAACGAACAACGTCGATACAGCGCTCGTCGGCTACGCCTACGGCGCTGCACCGCTCGGGCTGTACAACAGGGCTTACCAGCTCGTCGTCACGCCACTCAGCCAGATCCAGTCGCCCGTCACCTCCGTCGCCATCCCGATCCTGTCCAAGATCCAGGACGACCAGAGGAGATTCTCGGCGTACCTTGTGCGGGGTCAGCTTGCCCTGGGATATCCGATCTCACTCGGCCTCGTCACGATCGCCATCGCAGCCGACCCAGTCGTCGAACTGATGCTCGGACAGAAGTGGCTCGCCGCAGTACCTCTACTGCAGCTCTTCGCGCTCGCCGGGATCGCGCGAAACTTGGCGTTCGTCGGGTACTGGGTATATGTCGTACGGGGCTTGAGCGGCTCGCTCTTCCGAGACTCGCTGGTGACCGGCGCAATCCGGGTCCTCTGCGTCGTCATAGGTATCCAGTGGGGGGTTGTCGGCGTCGCAGCCGGCCTGGCTCTCGCCCCATGGCTCGCCTGGCCGATCTCCCTGCTGTGGCTCTCACGTGTCACCACGGTGCCCACCCGAGCTCTGTACACCGGGGCGCTGCGCATCATCGTTGTGGCCGGCCTGTCCGCCGGTACGACACTCGCCATCATGGCTGCGCTGCCCTCGATGCCTGCGCTCCTGTCGATCCTTCTGACAGGCGCCATCGTCCTCGGCACGATCGGTCTGCTCTGCCTGATCCCGAGCATTCGACGAGATGCAAAGGACCTCATCGAGGTCGGCGTCCTCGTGAAGAAGCGGAAGAGCGCGTAGACGATGCCAAGTGTCACTATGCAGCGGCAGGACCGTCTGCTCGCAACAGGGCGGCGCCTTGGATGGATGGATACGGTCCGAGGATCGGCGATCCTCCTCCTGCTCGTCTGGCATGCGAACGCGGTCCCCGAGTTCTTCGGAACGCCGATGCCAGATGTCATCCGCTCGACGAACGCCTTCTTCTTCCCGTACCGGATGCCCACGCTGATGCTGCTGTCGGGCATGCTCCTGACCAGATCTCTGCAGAAGCCCCTTCCGGTGTATTACGCGGGCAAGCTCGCCATGGTGCTGTGGCCCTACCTGGTCTGGGTCATCATCGCCAAGATCGTCTTCCTCGAGCAGCCCGGGGTGCCGTGGTGGCATTGGCACGCCTGGTACGCGACGTCGTATCTGTGGTTCCTGTTCTTCATCGGCGTCTACTACGCGGCGGCGCCGCTCCTGAAGCGCCTCCCTCCCTGGGTCCCCATAGCCCTCGGCGCCGCGGCCGGAGTGCTCTTGGAGCAGGGATCAATGGAACAGCGCATGGGGTACTTCGCCGTCTTCTTCTTCGCCGGCAGCTGGATCGCGAGCTCTCCCGGACTGGTCGACAGGCTCGCCCGCCCTCGAGCAGCGATCCTTCTCGGCGTCCCGGCACTCACGTTCGGTGTCGCGTCGATCATCTGGACGGAATCACTGCACTACTCGGTATGGGGCGCGCCACTGAGCATCGCGGGAGCGCTCGCACTCGTCGCGGCCTTTGCCCGGCCTCGTATCGACGGCCCGCTCACCCGAGGCCTGCAGTTCCTCGGCCGGTCCTCGATCGTCTTCTACGTCAGCCATTTCCCGATCATGGCGATACTCTCGCGATCCTCGCTCGCCGAGGGTAGCTTCCTGCTGCTGGCTTCGCTCAACCTCGCGGCCGCACTCCTGCTCGGCGGTGTGCTCGCCGTGTACAAGTCGATACCCCCGGTGGCCTGGCTCTTCCGAGCGCCGCACTGGATCACCGGTGCTGCCAGTGCGGCCGTCGGCGTCGTGACGACGAGACCCGAAAGCCCCGCGCGTCGGGACAGTGCGGCTGAGGAGCGACGCCCTCAGGTCTCGGAGTAGTACTCCTCACGGTGGCTGCCGGTGCGGGCGCGGTTCAGCACGGTCCCGAGAATCCGTGCACCGCCACTCTCGAGGGTCTTCATGCTGCGCACCAGGTTCGCCCGACGAGTCTTCGACGCGTCGACGGCGAGCACGACCCCGTCGACCACCGGTGCTAGCAGGTTGGCATCGGCGACGCTGAGGACCGGAGGCGTGTCGATGACGATGTAGCTGTAGTCGTCCGACATCGAGGCGATGAGGTCCGCCATCCGCTGCGAGGTGAGCATCTCCGCGGGATTGGGCGGGATCTTCCCCGCAGGGAGGATGTCCAGGCCGGTCCCGCGGATCCGATGCTTGGCGATATCGACGTCGACCTCCTGGAGCAGGACGTTCGTGAGGCCGACGGAACCGTCGATCCCTGCGTACTCGTGAGCGCGCGGACGGCGCAGGTCCGCGTCGATGAGCAGCACCGAGTCCTGCTTGCCAGCGAGGGCCATAGCCAGGTTGACCGAGACGGTCGACTTGCCTTCCCCGGGCATGCATGCGGTCACCAGCAGCACCTTGACCCTCGCGTTCACGCTCGCGTAGGTGAGTGCAGAGCGGATACGGAGGAACTCCTCCGCCGTGTGGCTGAGCGGCTGCTGGGCCATCGCGATCGTGCGCCCCGAGAGCAGCGGCGACTTCGAGACGACACCGAGCACCGGATGCCGAGAAGCCTCGGCAAGCGTCTCCTCGTTGCGGATCCGGGTATCGAGCAGAGCGATGAGCAGCGCCGCGGCAGCACCCACGACGCCTCCGAGCAGACCACCGAGCAGGGCGTCCTTCTTCTTGTCCGGCGATGACTGATAGGTCGGCGGAACCGCGTCGTCGTAGATCACCGCGGTGATCGTCGAGGTGCCGTCCGGATTCTTCGGCGCAACGCCCTGCACCTCCTCGATGAGGTGCTCGCCGACCGCGGTGGCGAGCTCAGCCGACTGCTCGGGATCCGGCGTCGTCGCGGTGATCCGCAACGTCACCGTGTCCTGCGGGATCGAGACCTCGAGCTCCTTGCCGAGTTCCTGGGGCGTCGTCTCCAACTCGAGTTCCTCGATCACCGGCTCCAGGACGCTGGACCCCTGCACCAGCTGGGCGAAGGAGAGCATCTGGCTCTGCGTGTACGCGGAGCCCTGGTTGAGGTCCGTCGCCGATATTCCCTGGTTCAGAGCGAAATGGAGCGAGGAGGTCGCCTTGTACAACGGGGTCTGCGACGAGGAGTACCCGAACATCCCTACGGCGCCGATGACGGCCGTGAGCACCACGAGCCACCAGAACTTCCGGGCCGCGGCGATCAGGAATCGCAGGTTCACTCTCGGTTCGTACATTCGCACACCTCTTCATTGCTGATGATCCCACGCATGACTCCCCTAGCCATGGTGAATTCGAGTTCGTTTGTTGCCGTGCCCCACTTCTGTCCGAGACCTTGACTCCACCGCGTCATCCGCTGCGCGGCGCACCGGCCCCCAGCCGATGGCCAGCCCCACGCAGAACCACAGGAACGTGCCGTACTGCGTGATGAGTGCGACGACGACGAGGCTCGGGAGCTGACCGACGACGGCGAGAGCCGCAGGGCTGCGCCCGGCCCGCCGTACCGCCAGGAGCGCGACGCAGGCGATGGTCGCAAGCAGCAGGAGGGTCGGGACGGCGCCGTATCTCAGCAGCATCAGCATCAAGGCGTTGTCGATGGATCGGGCGAAATACCCGAGGTAGAAGTCGCCGGCCACCAAAGAGGTCCAATCCCCGGACGAGCCGAAGGGCTTCACCTGCTGGATCAGCACGAGGAGATCCGTCCGATAGCCAGCGCTGCCGGCGGCTTCCTCGCCGGCAGCGCCGAGGACGCTGTCGACCAACGGGAAGATCACCAGGGCGCCGATCGCGCCCACGGCCGCCACCGTGGCACGGAGTCGGGCGGAGACCCCTGGGAGCAGAAAGATCGAGAGCACCAGGGTGATCAGGAGAGTGATCAGCCCGGCGCGGCTGAACGTCACGACCGTGGCCGAGACGATAAGAGCGATGGACATGACCGCAGGGATCAGACGCCACCGTGCCGCGACCACGAAGGCCGAGGACATCGCCAGAGCCGCCCCCAGCGCGATCGAGTGCCCGAACGCCCCTTCGGCGCGCAGGAACCCGCCCCGCGGCTGCAGGTCGTCCCACGCCGAGTGCAGCGGGTCCGGCCCCGGGATGAGCACGAACGGGTTGAACGAGGTGGCAAACTCGAGCAGGGCCAGCCCCGCAGCGACTGTCGCCGTCAGCGCGATGGTGCGGGTGATCCACATAGTGCTGATGCGGGAGCAGGCGATCCGGCCCCACGCATAGGGGATGACCCATTCGAGCACTGCGGTGAGCATCGAGGGATAGGTGACCCCCCGCAGCAAGAAGAGCCCGATGAGAAGTGCGGTGAAGACCGCCATCCAGCCGTCGGCAGGGCGCAGAGGGACACGTGTCCAGTGCGCGGCGAGGAGCAGGATGGTGAGAGCCGTGATGGCCGACCAGAACACCCCGGCGTTCGCACCGACCCAGATGGGGACGAAGAACAGCACCAAAGTCCACGCGACGAATGCAGCACGAGGCATGGCTCGCAGGAGGAAGGCGGCGACGACCACCGAGGCGAGTGCGCCCAGGGCGAGCAGCGCAGTTGGCGCAACGGTGGTCATACTTGAAGATCCTAGTCGCCAGAGACCACCACAAACTCCTCAAACCGGACGCCGAGCTGATCCACTCCACCCACGTTCTCCGCCACGAGGCCGAGGGCACCCTCCCCTTGCAGGGAGGAGGTGTCATCCGCGGTGGTCAGCTGCCAGTCCTCGGGTTCATCCGCCCCGACCTCCCACAGCTTCGCCGAGATCGTCGTCGGCGACGATCCCGTCACCGACACGCGCAACGTGTACGACGCATCCGGCGAGAAGGCCATGCCGTCCAGCTTCTGCGTCGTCACTACCTTCTCCCCGTTCAGGACGTTCAGCTGCATCGTGCCGTCCGGCAGGATCACTGCACGCACCGAGTACTGCGAGTCCTCTGTCGCTCGGGTGACCACACCGACCTCGCCGTCCACGGCACCCTCCGCAGCATCGACGCGGAAGGTCAGGTCGACAGTGCTCTGGGAGAACGACGTTTCGTCGAGCAGCGCGTCTCCCGATTCTCCGGCTGGGAGATCCAGGGCGGCCGCGCCGTCTGCGACTCCAGCCGACGGGGCGAGTGCCTCGGCGAGGCTCCACGTACCGCCCTGCTCCGCATCGCCCCATCCTGTATCCGAGCTCCGATCGAAATCGTCCTGCACGACCGGGGTCCCGGTGGGCATCGTCGAATCCTCCGTAGGATCCTCGTCAGCCGTTGCCGAAGCCTCGTCCGGGTCAGTCGCGTCAGCCTCCTCAGCCGCGTTATCGGCATCGTCCGCATCAGCCCCGCCGCTCGTTGCCGGGTCCTCGTCGTCGGCGGCCTTCTCCTTCGAGTCCTGGTCGCCGTCAGCGGTGCCCTCCGCATCGGTGCCGCCCGCTTCGTCGTCAGCCTCGGGCGAGTCTCCTGCGTCCTGAGCCTCCTCGGACTCGCCCTCCTGGGCTCCGTCCTCGGAACTGCTCTCCTCGGCCGGGACAGGTTCGGCCTCCGAGGCATTCTCCGACTTCGTCGCCGGTTCCTCGGCAGGCTCGTCGTCCGATGCCGCACCTTCCCCGGCCTTGGCTGGCGTATCACCAGCAGGGCTGGGTTCCGGCCCTGCGTCGGAGCTCCGATCGGGTGCCGACTCGCTGTCTTTATCCGGTACGGCATCCTTCGTCGTAGATTGATCGGCGTCGGGAACGACCTGCTTCTCGATGACCGGTTCCGTCTCGGGAGTCAGCTCCGCGGGCGGAGCGATGGCCGCCTTCCGGGCAACAGGTGCTTGCCCGCCACCATCCTGAAGCCGGTAGTCGTCGACGCTGATCACATTCTGGCCTGTAGCCGAACCCGACCGGTACAGATACACGGCCGAAGAACCCGGCCCCGCCAGTGCCAAAGCACTGGTGTCCGTGGTCTCCAGCTGCCATCCGCTCGGCTCAGCAGATCCCTCGGCCCACACCTTCACCCTGATCGTCGGAGACGAGCCCCCGACCACCTCGGTCCGCAGATGGAACACATCCCCGGCAGCCCATTGCTGACCCGACAAAGGAAGAGTCGCAAGAACCGCATCGTCTCGCTGAACCAACAACCACATCGTCCCGTCGGCGCGATGCCAGACCGCCGAACGATACGCAGACCCATCGTCATACCGGGACTTCAACCCCACATACAACGAGCCTGTCGAAGGTCCGGCAGCAACCGAATAAGTCATCGCCGAACCGCTCTCGGACAACGACGTCCCGCCCAGTACCAGATCCCTCCCGGCACCTGGCGACAACGCCAACCTCCCGGCCCCGTCGTCAACCGACACCGTCCCAGAATTCCAGCCCGTCGATGTCCAGGCACCGCCCACATCCGCCGCACCCCAACCGTTGGAAACCGTTCGCTCGAACGCATCCGATCCCGCGAAAACCTGCTCGGTCACAGTGACTGACTTTGTTGCCGAATGGGTTGCACCGTCGTCATCGGTCACCGTCAACGTGACGGTGTACGCCCCTGCCCCGGCGTACTCATGCGTAGCGGTCGCTCCGGTAGCCGTGGCGCCGTCTCCGAAGTCCCATTCGAAGGACTCGATAGTCCCGTCCGGGTCTGAGGAGGTCGAGCCGTCCACTGCGAGCGACAGCCCGGACGGTGTGGAGACGAAGCTCGCTGTCGGTGCACTGTTCGCCGGGGGAACGCCGTTCTCCCCGCGGTCCTGAAGCCGGTAGTCGTCGACGCTGATCACATTCTGGCCTGTAGCCGAACCCGACCGGTACAGATACACGGCCGAGGACCCCGGACCTGTCAACGCCGAAGCACTGGAATCTGTGGTCTCCAGCTGCCAACCGCTCGGCTCAGCCAGACCATCAGCCCACACCTTCACCCGGATCGTCGGGGACGACTCCCCGACCACCTCGGTGCGCAGATGGAACGTATCGCCCGCAGCCCATTGCTGGCCGGTCAACGGCAGCGTCGCAATAACCGCATCATCACGCTGAACCAGCAGCCACATCGTGCCATCAGCCCGGTGCCAGACCGCCGAGCGATACGCATGCCCATCGTCATACCGCGACTTCAGACCCACATACAGCGAACCCGTCGACGGGCCGGCAGCAACCGAATAGGTCATCTCCGAAGCACTCTCGGAGAACGACGTCCCACCCAGCACCAGATCCCTCCCGGCGCCCGGCGACAGCGCCAGCTTCCCAGCACCGTCACCAACCGACACCGTCGCAGAGTTCCATCCCGTCGAGGTCCACGCACCACCCACATCGGCCGCACCCCACCCCGTGGACACCGTCCGCTCGAACGCATCCGACCCCGCGAAGACCTCCTCGGTCACCGAGATCGACTGCGTCGTGCTGTGAGTGGAGCCGAGGCTGTCGGTCACGCTCAGTGTGATCTCGTAGTTCCCGTCGTCCGCGTAGACGTGGGTGGCGTTCTCCCCGTCCGATGTCGCCGTCCCATCGCCCCAGTCCCACTTGTAGGCGAGGCTCGCGCCGTCCGTCGCGGCGGAGCCGCCGGCGTCCACCGCGACCGTGCGTGCGGAGCTCGAGACGTCGAACTGTGCCGTCGGATCGGCATGCACGACACTGACCTGCTTCGTGATCTCCGAAGTTCCGGCCTGATCGTCGGTCACCGTGAGGGTCACGGTGTAGTCCCCGGCCTCGGCATAGGCGTGGGAGACGATCTGCCCGG
>NZ_JBQSYW010000027.1:0-37954 GCF_052379725.1 Brachybacterium sp. 107
TTCGTTGTAGGCCGCTTGGTCCAGGAGGAGATGCCCGCCATCGGCAGGCATTGACCCGTACTGCACGGAGGGCAGGGTGGCGCTGAGCGGCTTGGAGCGTTTGTCGATGTACGCACTTGGCCCTTCGACGAGGTATGGGTTGATGCTGCGGGCCGGCTTCTGCTCAGGCTGTCCCTTAGGGGTGTCGTAGCTGTAGAGCGTGGCGGGTGTCTTCTCGCGCTTGTCGAAGCCGACGATGACGCAGTGGACGTGAGCCAGGCCTGGTGCTTCGGAGGTCCACGCGAAGGTCTGGTGGGCGAAGCGGATGCGCCAGCCGGCTCCGAGGATGGGCTTGAACAGAGCGGCGACGGGCAGACCCTGAGAGATGGAGTTGGTCGAGACGAAGGCGAACCGTCCCCCGCGGGTGTAGTGGAAGTAGTCCGCTGCCTTCTTGTACCAGGCGGTGACGTAGTCGAGGTAACCGTCGTAGTCCATACCCCAGACTGTCTTGAGGTCCTCGACCTGGTCGCGGGTCTTCGTCTTGTGCCCGATGAAGGGTGGGTTGCCGACGATCATCACCTGCGGGGAGGCGGGGAAGATGCGAGACCAGTCGGCGTGCAGGGCGTTGTGGACATGGATGGTCTCGATCCGGTCCAGCGGCAGCGGATCTGGTGCCTGCCCCAGGGCGAGCTCCATGGCCTGATTGGCCTGGTGGTCGACCAGGTGCAGGGCGGTCGAGGCGATCCGGGCGGGCCATTCCTCGATCTCGATCCCGGCGAAGTGGTCCAGGGTGACAGGGAGGTCCTGCTTGAGGAAGAACGCTGTGGGGGACTTCCAGCTGGTGTCGCCGAGCTCTTGGAGGCGCTTGAGGATGTCCAGGTCCAGGGTGCGTAGCTCGCGGTAGGCGACGACGAGGAAGTTACCGCACCCGCACGCGGGGTCGAGGACGCGGAGCTGGCCGAGGTCAGCGCGGAGGCGTTTGAGTTTGCCGATGTCGTGCACGGCGTCGGTGAAGCGGGTGCGGAGCTCGTCGAGGAACAGCGGCTGGATGGTCTTGAGGATGTTCGTTTCGGTCGTGTAGTGCTCGCCCAGCTCACGGCGCGCCTGCGCGTCCTTCACGGCCTGGAACAGTGACCCGAAGATGGCCGGAGAGATCGCGGACCAGTTGAACGCACAGGCCTGAAGGAGCAGCTCGCGCATGCTGGAGTCGAACGAGGGGATTGAGGCGGGCTCAGCGAAGATGCCACCGTTGACGTAGGGGAACCGAGCGATGGACTCATCCAGGTTGCTTTGCCGTTTACCGGTCTCGCGGTTCATGGCCTGGAACAGCATCGATAGCTGTGGGCCAAGGTCGGAGCCATCCTCACTGGTGCGCTGCTCGAGGAACTCATAGAACTGGTCACGCTCGCCCCACACGCCGGCATCATCGGCGTATAGGCAGAACAGCACCCGCACGAGGAAGACGGATGCATCGTGGTCGTCATAGCCGGAATCAGAGAGCGCCTCGTACAGGTTGGCCATGATCTGGGCGGCCTTGACCGAGGCTTCCTCCTGCTGCTGGTCCCCGAAGGGGCTGGTCTGGTAGCCGGCCAGGAACGCCAGCAGGTCGGAGTTGGCCGGAAGCTCTTCGAGGGTGAAGGTGCGCGTGTCGGCGCCGTCGGGTGCGTTGAGGTCCAGGATGCGGAATTGAGTGAAGTCGCTGGAGATGACCCAGCGTGGGGTCTCCACGTCGGTCAGGTCGTCGATGTAGTCCAGCGCCTGGCGCTCGGCTACCTCGAGGTCTTTGCCGGCGGACTTCATCTCGATCGCGCACAGGCCCGGCACGAGGGCGTCGATGTAACCGCGGTGCCCCGTCGAGGAGCGCTTAGCGCGCTTCTCGTACAACGCAGCCTTCGTACTCGTGATCCCGAAGACCCGCAGCAGGTCCCGAATGAACGACTGCGCCTGCTGGCGCTCGTCCCCGGGCTCGTCGCGCCAGTCCACGACGAACTGCGCAGCGCGCCGTCGGATCTCGTTCAACGACAGCGCCTTCGCCATGAATCTCCCTTATGTTGCGACCACCTATGAGCGTACTAGCAGGTCACGACCAACCGGGGCTGAGTACCGCGTACTCATTCCGCAGCTCTTCCTTGCATCCGTACGGACGGAGGCGCCGGAAGCGGCTAGGGAAGAGGTAACTGCGGTTGCTTGAGGTATCGGTACAGCGTGGATCGGCTGATGCCGTGCTCACGCGCGATTTGGACTTTGGGAGTGCCGGCGAGGGCGGCGTTACGGACGGAGCGGATCTGGTCACTCTTGAGGCTGCGGGGCCGGCCTTTGTAGACCCCACGCTTCTTGGCCGCGGCGATGCCCTCGGTCTGGCGCTGGCGGATGAGTTCGCGCTCGAACTGAGCGAAGGCGCCCATCATGTTCAGCTGGAAGGAGGCCATCGGGTCCGTGTCGCCGGGGGCGAAGGTCAGTCGTTCCTTGAGGAACTCGATGCTCGCGCCCTTCCGTGGCTGCTGCTCGGTGTGTTCAGCGGGGTCGCCGGTGATCTGCTGGACGATGTCGTTGAGATCGATGACCGACCGGGCGAGGCGATCCATGGAACCGACAACGACATGGTCGCCATGGCGGACGTGCCGGATCAGCGCCTGCAGCTGCGGACGGTCACTCGCGCTCTTGCCGGACTGCTTCTCGGTGAAGGTTTGGTCGCACTCCCCCACCGCTTCGAGCTGCCGGGCGAGGTTCTGGCCGGCGGACGAGACCCGCACGTACGCGACTCGCTGTCCCGAGGGGCGAGCGTTGACCCTCACTCGTCACCCCCGCCCGCGCGCAACAGAGCCGTGACCGTCAGAGCGGTAGTTGCAATGAGGAGGAACAGCCCTACGAAGGGGTTCTGTGGGACCCCGAGGCCGCCACGGACTGCGGCGATCCCGATCACGACGAAGAGGATAGGTAGCAGAATGCGGGCCAGTCGTCGCAATGCTCCACCTCGAGACTCAGACGATCCATTCATGTCTTAGACCCTAGCCGAGACATGTGCCATAACCCGCGATTGGACCCTGTGAAACAGGGATGACGCCTCGCGGGCGACCGTCGCTGTTGGGTATACCCCTGTGGAACAATCCCCACGGCAGTCAACCGGAGCGGGTGGCACCGTCTCTCAGCACCCTGGCAGAATTAGGCATGCCCTGGAGCCCGTACCCGATGCCCAACCCCGAAGATATGACTCACTCTCGTCTGGCGCCCTTCCGGCGCCGGGTTGGCCGCTTCTTCGATACCCAGGGAGAGACTGGAACGCTCTATGTCGACTCGACGGTAGGGAGCACCCTGCTGGGGGGACTCCTCTGGCGGCGGCGCTGGTCCGAACCTTTTGAGTCGGCACTCTTTTTTGTCGAGTATCCGGACGGCCGATTCGAGGAGCATCATCTCGACGGAGATCTGCTCGACAAGGAGATCGACGCGTGGGAGCGCGGCGAGTTCCACGATGGTCGATGCGAGGTCGAGTACGCGCTGACCTGGCTTGACGAAGACGAGGCGGCACGCGCCTGGGAAGCGTTCGAGGGCTAGTCTGTGCGGCCGACCATATCCGCTGATGCCTATCATGCAGGAGCGCGCCGCGGTCGCGAGTGCGCATTGGCCGGGAGGTGCCCTCAATGCTGACGAGACGCGAACGCGAACGTGCCGAAGCGAACCGGGCCGCGTTAGACCTGGTGCGGCAAAGCGTGGCCCCACACCTGAGAGCCGCCGGCTTCCGCAAGGCGAGTATCAACACCTGGCGCCGTGATCATCCTGAGATCGCCGTGCGCTTCCAGCTCGAGTTGGGGTCACGATCTGTGGGTCCCTGGGCAGCCGTTGACGGCGACCTACAAGCCATCGTGGCTGCGTCACCGACTCCTGCAAAACCGTTCCGCGAGTGCATCTTCGATACCCAGCTGGAACTCGCAGGACGAGAAACGCTCTACCAGGTTTCATCAGAGGGCGACCGAGGCGCCTTTCTCGACGACTTCTGCGAGTTGTCACTGCCCTGGCTGCTGAAGTACGAGACGTTTGATGCCATATGGCGCGCACTGCTGCACGCCGAACTACCCGGGGCGATGGTCCCCGATCGACCAGTTCGCCCGAAGATATACGCCTGGCAAGCTCTCAAAGTCGCCTTCTACGATCAGCTCGATCCCACCCTCACAGACGAGGCCATCGCCTACTGCCGGGACCGCGGCTTCACCTTCGATGCGACGAAGTTTGACAGCGACATGTCAGAGATCGCAGGCCGCCTACGGGACTGATGCACAGATCAGGTTTCCCTCGCGAAGCCACGAGAAACTACCAAGAGGGGCCATCTGTTGGACGGTCTCTTGCGGTCCGCAGTAGGCGCAGACTGGCTGGGCGTCGCACTCACCACGCACGGGCGCGACGCCTTCGATGCGTACCTCAGCCACCTCGAGGGGGCGCAACGCACGAACCCCGTAGACGCAACCTGGGCGTTCTTCTCGACAACTGTGCAATTGGCCTGTGTGGGAGCTGGGTACCGCTTACTATCCGGTGGTGACGTCACTTCTTCCCCCCGCGAGCGCTCCGGCCGCGTCCCTCAAGATCGGCCCTCGCGAGCGGCTCGCGCGCCTGGTGAACCCTCCTCGCCTGAACGGTCTGGACATCGCCCGGGGTCTCGCGATCCTCGGTATGGTCGCCGCTCACCTCGGCGACTTCCCTCCTTTCGCCTGGAGCGACCCGTTCAGCTACCTGAACATCGTCCACGGCAACTCCTCGATCCTGTTCGCCGTCCTCGCCGGCATCTCCATCGCCTTGCTCACCGGCCGCGAACGCATCCCCCAGCCCGAGGACCTGCCCCGCCTGCGGCTGGCTCTTGTTGGCCGCGGGGCCGCGATCTTCGCGATCGGGCTCGCGCTCGAACTCCTCGGCGTGGGCATCGCAGTGATCCTCACGTTCTACGGCCTCCTGTATGTCGCAGCGATCCCCGTTCTTCGCCTGCGACCCTCACGCCTCATCCTGTGCGCGATACCCCTCGCGCTGTTCGGTCCGGTCCTGATCACGCTCCTGGAGACGCTCTCCCTGGGTGCTTACGGCGCCGGCAGCAACCTCCTCATCGTCGGGATCTACCCGCTCACGACCTGGGCACCCCTGATGCTGGTCGGCATGGCCCTGGGACGCCTCCCCCTGACCCGCCCCCGCATCGCAGGCCTGATTACCGCAATCGGCGGGACCCTCGCCATCACCGGCACCCTCCTCGGCCTCGCCCTCAGCGCAGCCCTAGGAGTCCTGCTCCCGGAGTACCAGGACTACTCCTCGTGGAGCTCGTCGGGGTACTCCAGCTCGTGGGAATCCAGCTCGAAAGGCTCCACGGGGTACGAGGACGAAGTACCGATGGTGCCCTTCGACGAAATCGACGGAACCGGACTGCTCTGCTACCCCGCAATGCCGTATGACCCCAGCGTGTACTGCGAACCCCAGGACTACAACGACACCTGGATCGACGAAAGCAGCTCATCCTCGAGCTTCTGGGACGACTACGGCGCCGACTGGAGCACGTACCCCGAGCGCCTCTCTGACATGGCCCCACTTCCGGTGCTGATCGGCTCCGTGGCGTCCACTGCCCCGCACTCAGGGTCCGTGCTGGAGATCTTCACCTCGGGCGGACTCGCCCTGTTCGTCATCGGCGCCTCGACACTTCTCTCACGCCCCCTGCGATGGGTACTCCTGCCCCTGTCCGCCATCGGCGCGATGCCTTTGACCGCCTACACCCTCCACGCCCTCGTCATCCTCGCGCTCACCGGACCCGCCGGCTACCTCACCAGCAACCCCGCCTGCCTACTCCTCATCCTCGGCCTCGCCATCGCCTGCACCACATGGACCGCGTTCCTCGGCCGGGGCCCACTCGAACGCTTCACCGCCCGAACCGCCCGCTGGCTCTCACCCCAACCCACCCCACACCACCGAACAGAAACAGCCACCATCGCCACCGACCCGCACCAACGAGATTGACACTTAGAACCGTGTCACGCGCGGCATCGCGAGAGACGTCCCGAACTGGGGCACCCCAGCAGGACAGTTACCAGCAGGTTTTTTACGGTTCCCAATAGGGACCAAGAATGCACTTTTGCGACACATCTGTCGCACTGGGTATACCCCACGGGGACAGGCTGGCCACCTGGCGCCGAGCCGAGGGCGCCAAGTAGTCAGGTGGGGCAAACTGGCTTCATGAACGAAAAGGGCGAGGGACAGCAGCTACTGCACATCGGTGCGGTCGCTGAGCGCACGGAGCTCAGCCTGCGGACACTGCGTCACTACGACGAGATCGGGTTGGTCAACCCGTCCGAGCGCAGCGAGGGCGGATTCCGTCTCTACTCCGAAGCCGACGTCGAGCGGATCCTGCTGATCCGTCGGATGAAGCCGCTGGACTTCACGCTCGAGCAGATGCGCGAGCTTCTAGACATCACCCACGATGTCGCCCAACCCGACGCACCGATCGAAGCTCGACAGAAGCTGCAAGAGATCGAGGCGATCGCGATCGAGCGGCGCAGCGCGCTGGAGAAGAAGGTCGCGATGGCAGATGAGTTCCTCTCGCGCCTCCGCGACCTCTCCACCCCCACCCGCCAGGACGACACGGAGACGCGGGAGGCCTGACGCCAGGGCGGACTGTGACTCAGACCTCGTATCCACGAAACGAAAGCTCACGTAACGTGAGGGTTAGAAATTGAGCCCCCCACGGAAACGTTCCGTGCCGCCGGGGCCCATCCCTCCCCCACGCTAGGACTCCCCGTGACTTCCCTCAGCACTGCGCCCCTCGACAGCGCACACCAACACTCCCAACAGCAGCCGGACACCGTTCTCTCCGCTCTGCGCAGTCCCCGTCAGCTCAAGACTGAGATCCTCGCCGGCCTTGTCGTCGCTCTCGCCCTGATTCCCGAGGCGATCTCCTTCTCCATCCTCGCGGGCGTGCCCCCGCAGGTCGGACTGTTCTCCTCGTTCGTCATGGCCGTCACGATCGCCGCCGTCGGTGGCCGGCCTGCAATGATCTCCGCCGCTACAGGCGCGATTGCCCTGGTCATCGCCCCTGTCGCGCACGAGTACGGCCTGGACTACTTCATCGCCACCGTGATCCTCGCTGGCCTCCTGCAGATCATCCTTGCCCTGCTCGGGGTCGCGAAGCTGATGCGGTTCATTCCCCGCAGCGTCATGACCGGCTTCGTCAACGCTCTGGCGATCCTCATCTTCACCGCCCAGCTCCCCCACCTGTTCGGCGACGACATCCCCTGGATCGTCTACCCGCTGGTCGTCGTTGGTCTGGCGATCATGGTCCTCGTCCCGCGCCTGACCACCGTGATCCCCGCGCCCCTGATCGCGATCGTGCTGCTGACCGGCGCTGTGCTGGTCAGCGGCTGGAAGCTGCCCAATGTCTCCGACCAGGGCGAGCTGCCCGAGTCACTGCCCTCCCTATTCATCCCGAACGTGCCCCTGAGCGTCGAAACGCTGCAAATCATCGCGCCCTACGCGTTCGCGATGGCGATCGTGGGGATCATGGAATCCCTGATGACGGCCAAGCTCGTCGACGACATCACCGACACCCACTCGAACAAAACTCGCGAGTCCTGGGGACAGGGCGTCGCGAACATCGCCTCCGGATTCTTCGGCGGTATGGGCGGCTGCGCCATGATCGGTCAGACCATGATCAACGTGAAGCAGTCCGGTGCCCGCACCCGCATCTCCACCTTCCTCGCCGGAACGTTCCTGCTAATCCTCGTCCTGGCCCTGGGTGACATCGTCGGCCTGATCCCGATGGCAGCCCTCGTCGCGGTGATGATCATGGTCTCCGTCGCCACCTTCGACTGGCACAGCATCCGCCCCACCACACTGCGCCTGATGCCCTGGTCCGAGACCGCCGTCATGCTCGTCACCGTCATCGCCACGGTCGCCACCCACAACCTCGCCATCGGTGTCGTCCTCGGCGTCATCACCGCGATGATCCTTTTCGCCCGCCGCGTCGCCCACCTGGTGCACATCGAGAAGGTCTGGGAGACCGACGTTGATGGCGACGGCACCATCGACATCCGCCGGTACGCCGTGAAGGGCGAGCTGTTCTGGGCTTCCAGCAACGACCTCGTCTACCAATTCGACTACGCCGGCGACCCCGACACCGTCATCATCGACCTCACCGCCGCCGACATCTGGGACGCCTCCACCGTCGCCGCCCTCGACGCCGTGCAGAGCAAGTACTCCGCCCGCGGCAAGGAAGCACGCATCATCGGCCTCGACGGCGCCAGCCTCCAACGCCTGGAGCGCCTTTCCGGCAAACTCGGCGACGGACACTGAGCACCAGCCCACCACCAGACGCTCACCCCACCCCCGCCTCAGGGGCCGCTTGCGCAGAGGTCTCACTCACGAGGCCACGGAGCAAGCACCGAAATGCGGTACCCCAGCAGGACAGTTATGTGGCTTCGTTCGCTTGGTGGCGGGGTTTTTGCAGCGCTCCGTGGCGGTCTTGTTGCCGCGATCACGCAGGACTGGCTGCAGGTAGGTGTCGCGGTCTGAACCGAGAGGGGTGCGCCCGGTCGGGGCCGTTTGGATCGCTGCCGCTACGTCAGAGTCCGAAGGCTCCGCCGCTGACGAGGATCACGATGCCGAGGCCGATGAGAACGATGGGGAAGAGGATGTGCTCCCAGCGTTCGAGCACTTCGGCGATCGGGGGGCGGGTGGCGACGAACTTTGCCAGGGCCACCAGGACCGCGACGAGCGCGAGGAAGACGATGCAGTAGGCGACTACTGCGAGAGGTTCCACGCTGAGGAAGACAGGGGTGTAGACGCCGATGTTGTCGCCGCCGTTGGCAAGGGTGACGCCTGCGACTGTCCACACGCCGACCTTCTTGCCGGCAACCTTGGCCTCGTCGTCATCGTCGTCATCGTCTCCGCGCCAGGCTTGCCATGCGGCCCAGAGGCCGAGGCCCAGAGGGATGAGACCGAAGTACGGGATGCCTGCCGAGGGCAGGAATGCTCCGGCGCCGATGGTCACCAGGACCGCGGCACCGAGGATGCCGGCGAATCCGAGGTACTGGCCGGCCAGAATGCGGGCGGTAGTGCCGCGCTGGCCTGCCCCTCGCGCGAAGAAGAGGGAGAGCACGATGATGTCGTCGATGTTGGTCGCTGCGAACAGGCCCATCGCCTGCAAGACCGAGGTGAGGATCATGCGCCCTCCCCAGCTGCGTCGCATCCGGGAAGCGAGCAGGCGGGATCGATGCACGGGGCGTCTTCGTCCACTGCCAGGGTGGCATCGACCAGTGCCGTCAGCGCCTGCGCCAGGTGCGAATCGGCGATCTCATATCGTGTCCGACGACCCTCGGGCTCGGAGACGACGATCCCGCAATCGCGCAGGCATGCCAGGTGGTTGGACACGTTCGGGCGTGTCAGGTCCAGATCTCGGGCCAGTTCCGCCGGGTAAGCGGGATGGTCGAGCAGGGTCAAGATGATCCGGGATCGAGTGGGGTCGGCCAGTGCACGACCCAGGCGGTTCATCACGTCGAGACGCGAAGCAATAGTCAGCATGGACTGAACTATACAGCGCGCACTGAACACTCGGTCACAGGCGTCAGCCCAGATCGCATGCCCGTAAGGGGAACCCTCACCGGACACCATCGCTACTTATCGAGAGGAACGACGGCACGCCTGGCGGGTGTGGATGTGCACGGTTGATGGCGGGGCACTTGCGGCGCTACTTGGCTCGGTGCGCCTCGTGTCAATCTGGTGTCTCCCCGTCGGGGTCGAAGGCGAAGAGGGTCAGGGGGGCGATGCGGCCCCGTCGATGCCTCCCGACCGTTCCAGAACGGCATCCTCGAGGCGGTATCCCATCCCGGGCTCGGTGAGGAGATGGCGCGGGCTGGACGGGTCGTCCTCGAGCTTCTTGCGTAGCTGCGAGATGTACAGGCGCAGGTATCCGGTGTCGTCGACGTGCTCGGTGCCCCAGATCCGAGTGAGCAGGGTCCGGCGCGAGACGAGCTTCCCGCGGTGGCGGACCAGGGTATCGATCACCTGCCACTCGGTGGGTGTGAGTCGGATCTGGCGGCGGGCGGAGGGTAGATGACGCACCACGCTGCGGGCGGCGAGGTCGATCGTGACGTCGCCGAGGCGGACGACCATCACTTCCTCGTCCTGCGGGACCCGTCGGGTGAGGGCGCGGATCCGGGCGAGCAGCTCCTCGACGGAGAACGGCTTGGTCACGTAGTCGTCGGCGCCCGCGTCCAGGGCGTCGACCTTGTCGGGCGCGCCGGTGCGCCCGGAGACCACCAGGATCGGAGCCTGCGTCCAGCCGCGCAGGGCCTGGATCACCTCGACTCCGTCGAAGTGCGGCATGCCCAGGTCCAGGAGATAGAGGTCCGGGTGCTCGTCGATCGCGGTGCTGATCGCGTCGGCGCCGTCGCTCGCGGTGACCACGGAGTATCCCTTGGCTGTGAGTGTAATTCGCAGGGCGCGCAGGAGCTGTGGATCGTCGTCCGCGATGAGGATCTTCATGGGGTCTCCTGCGGCGTCGGAGGGGAGAGAGGGAGGGAGACGACCATGGTCAATCCACCGCCCGGGGTGTCCTCAGGGTTCAGAGTGCCGTGCATCGCCTCGACGAAGCCGCGGGACAGGGCGAGTCCGAGGCCTAGACCGCTGGTGTTGTCGGTGTCGCCGAGGCGTTGGAAGGGGACGAAGACATCGTTGTGGCGGTTTTCGGGGATGCCTGGCCCGTGGTCGATGATCCGGATTTCCAGCCGGGAGCCGAAGGTACTGGTAGTAAGGGTCACCGGTCGGTCAGGTGGAGAGTAGCGGGCGGCGTTGGCCAGCAGGTTCACGAGGGCCCGCTTGAGCAGCACCGGGTCGGCCTCGGCGGTGTGCTCGTCATGGGCGAGGGCGAGACGCACCGCGGTGGGGCCGAGCTCCAGCTCGTCGAGCGCCTGGGCGATCGCCGAGGCGGGATCCGTGGGGAGGCTCGTGATGGTCAGGACTCCGGCCTGCAGGCGGCTGACGTCGAGCAGGTCGCCCACCAGGGCGGCGAGCGAGTCCAAGCTCTCCTCGGCCGTGAGTAGGAGCTCCCGCGTGTCCTCCGGGGAGAGGTGACCGTCGGCGGTGCGGAGCCCGCCCACGGCCGTCGCCGCCGCGGCGAGGGGGCGGCGCAGGTCGTGGCTGAGCGCCGAGAGCAGCGCACCGCGCACCCTGTCGGAGGCCGCGATCGGGATGATCTCCTCCGCGGTCGCGGCGAGCCGGCGATGCTCGATCGCGGCGTCGATCTGCGCGGCGACGACGCTGAGGAGGCGCCGTTCAGAGGCCCGGAGGTCCCCGCCGTGCAGCACGAGACGGGCGTCCTGGGCGAGCGGGAGGCCCGTGGTCCCGGACTCCGGCAGGGGGGCGCCAGAGGAGGCGTGCACGGTGCCGTCCTCGTCGCGGACCTCGACCGCGTCCAGCTGGAAGGCCTCGCGGGTGCGGTCCACGAGTGCCTGGATCGCATCGTCCCCGCGCAGCACGCTGCCGGCCACGGTCTGGAGCAGCTCGGACTCCGCTTCGGCCCGTCGGGCGGCTCGGGTGCGTCGTGCCGCACGGTCTACGACCACGCTCACCAGCACCGCGATCGTCACGTACAGCAGCAGCGCGAGGAGGTGATGCGGCTCGGCGATGGAGATCGTGTGCAGCGGGTCGATGAAGAAGAAGTCGAGGGTGAGACCGGAGAGCAGCGCGGCGAAGAGCGCGGGCCAAATCCCGCCGGTCAGGGCGACCACGACAACGAGCAGCTGGTAGCTGAGCACGTCGGAGGTGATCGACTCCTCGGTGCGCAGGGCCAGCAGCGCGGCGGTCAGCAACGGACCGCCCAGCAGCGCAAGGACGAAACCCGCCAGACGGCGGGCGGGGGTGAGCGCCCCTCCGATCCGCGGCAATGCGAGGCGGCCGCCAGCGGCGGAGTGGGTCACGATGTGCACGTCGATGTCCCCGGACTCGCGCACCACAGTCGCCCCGATGCCGGGTCCTGTGAGTGCGGCAGCGAGACGACCACGCCGACTCACCCCGATCACGAGCTGGGTCGCGTCGACGGAGCGAGCGAAGCCCACCAGGGAGGTGGGAATGTCCTCGCCGACCACCTGGTGGTAAGTGCCGCCGAGCTCTTCGACCAGGGCGCGCTGCCGGGTGAGCGCCCCGGGGCTGCTGTGCAGCAGCCCGTCTTGGCTGGTGACGTGCACGGCGATCAGGTCGCCACCGGCGGAGCGCGCCGCGACACGGGCGCCGCGGCGCAGCAGCGCCTCCCCCTCGGACCCGCCGGTCAGCGCCACGACCACCCGCTCGCGGGCCTCCCAGCGGCTGTCGATCGAGTGCTCGGAGCGGTAGTCCTTCAGTGCCTGGTCGACCTCGTCGGCGAGCCACAGCAGGGCCAGCTCGCGCAGTGCGGTGAGGTTCCCGAGGCGGAAGTAGTTCGACAGCGCCGCGTCCACTCTCTCGGCGGGGTAGACCAGGCCGCTGCGGAGCCGGTCCCGCAGCGCCTGCGGCGCCAGGTCGATCACCTCGATCTGATCGGCCCGGCGCAGGAACCCGTCGGGGACGGTCTCGCGCTGCGGCACCCCGGTGATCTGCTCGACCACGTCGTGGAGGGACTCGATGTGCTGGATGTTCACCGTGGAGATCACGTCGATCCCGGCGGCGAGCAGGTCCTCCACGTCCTGCCAGCGCTTGGCGTGGGCGGCGCCGGGGGCATTGGTGTGGGCGAGCTCGTCGACGAGCGCGACGTCGGGTGCGCGCTCGAGCACGGCCTCGAGATCCATCTCCTCGAGGGTCACCCCGCGGTGCTCGTGCCGGCGCAGCGGCAGCCTGGCCAGTCCCTCGACGCGCCGCGCCGTGTCCGCGCGACGGTGGGTCTCCACGACGGCAATCACCACGTCCCGGCCCTCGGCGGCGAGGCGGTGGCCCTCCTCGAGCATGGTGCAGGTCTTGCCGACGCCGGGAGCGGCCCCCAGCAGCACCCGGAGCCGCCCCCGTGCCGTCATCCTCAGTCCTCCAGTTCGTCCAGCGCCAGGTTGAGCGAGGCGACGTTCACCGTCGGCTCGCCGAGGTAGCCCAGATCGCGGCCCTGGGAGTATTCAGCCACGAGGTCCTCCACCCGGTCCAGCGGCAGATCGCGAGCCTCGGCGACCCGCGCCGTCTGGAGCGCGGCGTACGCGGGGCTGATGTGGGGGTCCAGTCCCGAGGCCGAGGCGGTCAGGGCGTCGGCCGGGACGTCCTCCTCGGGCACGCCGTTGAAGGCGGCGATCTCGGTGCGGCGCTCGCTGATCGCGGCGATCAGCTCGGGGTTCTCCGGCCCGTGGTTCGTGCCGGAGGAGGAGCGGCCGTCGTAGCCGTCGCCGGCCGCGGAGGGACGGGACTGGAAGTACTCGGCCAGCGGTTCGCCGTCCTTGTCCAGGAAGGACTGGCCGATCAGGGTCGAGCCCACGATCTGCCCGTCGCCGTCGCGCAGAGGTGAGCCGTCGGCACGGGCGGGCATCAGCAGCTGCCCGATTCCGGTGACGAGCAGGGTGTACCCCAGACCCAGCACGAGCGTGCACAGGAGCAGGGTCCGCACGGAGACGGAGAGGGTGCGCAGACTGCTGCGGAGGGTGGTGTTCACAGGTGTTCCTCTCAGGGGTCAGAAGCCGGGGATGAGCCGGATCAGCAGGTCGATGAGCCAGATGCCGACGAAGGGCGTCACAATCCCGCCGATCCCGTAGACCGCGAGGTTGCGTCCGAGGATCTTCGAGGCGATCATCGGTCGGTACGCGACGCCCCGCAGGGCCAGCGGCACCAGGGCGATAATCACGATCGCGTTGAAGATCACCGCGGACAGCACGGCCGAGGCGGGCGAGCTAAGCCCCATGACGTTCAGCGCGGAGAGCCCGGGGAAGACGCCCATGAAGATCGCGGGGATGATCGCGAAGTACTTCGCGATGTCGTTCGCGATCGAGAACGTGGTCAGCGCACCGCGCGTGATGAGCAGCTGCTTCCCGATCGCGACGATGTCGATGAGCTTGGTCGGGTCGGAGTCGAGGTCGACCATGTTGCCGGCCTCCTTCGCGGCGGAGGTGCCGGTGTTCATCGCGACGCCGACGTCGGCCTGGGCGAGGGCCGGTGCATCGTTCGTGCCGTCTCCGGTCATCGCGACGAGTCGCCCGCCCTCCTGCTCCGCACGGATGTACTCGAGCTTCTGCTCGGGCGTGGCCTCGGCGAGGAAGTCATCGACCCCCGCCTCCTTCGCGATCGCCGCGGCGGTCAGCGGGTTGTCGCCGGTGACCATCACGGTCCGGATGCCCATGGCGCGCAGCTCGGCGAAGCGGGCGGAAAGTCCTTCCTTGACGACGTCCTTGAGGTGAATGACGCCGAGCACGGCCCCGTCCCCGGTCCCGGCAACGCGGGCCACGACCAGCGGAGTGCCGCCCGAGGACGACATGCGCTCGACGTGCTCCTCGAGCGTCGCCCGGTCGGTCGCCGAGGGCAGGGCCCCCTCGGACTCGAGCCAGGCGAGGATCGCGGAGCCCGCTCCCTTGCGGAGACGGACGCCGCCCGGCAGGTCCAGGCCCGACATGCGGGACTGAGCGGTGAAGGGCACGACCTCGCCCCGCGGCGCGGTGCCGACGTCGACGCCCCGTTCCCGAGCGAGCTCGAGAACGGAGCTGCCCTCGGGCGTGGGGTCGGCGAGGGAGGACAGCGCAGCCGCCTCCACGAGCTCCTGCATCCCCGCGTCACCGACGCGGACGAAGTCCGTCGCCCGTCGGTTGCCGTAGGTGATGGTGCCGGTCTTGTCCAGCAGCAGGGTGGTCACGTCGCCCGCCGCCTCCACCGCGCGCCCGGACATGGCCAGGACGTTCCGCTGGACGAGCCGGTCCATCCCCGCGATGCCGATCGCGGAGAGCAGGGCGCCGATGGTGGTGGGGATCAGACAGACCAGCAGCGCCACGAGCACCGTGATCAAGGCGGGGCTCGCCGGGTAGGAGGCGATGGGATTGAGCGTGAGGGCGACCGTGACGAACACGATCGACAGGGACGCAAGCAGGATGTTCAGCGCGATCTCGTTGGGGGTGCGCTGCCGGGCGGCCCCCTCAACCAGAGCGATCATCCGATCCACGAAGGTCTGGCCCGGCGTCGAGGTGATGCGTACGACGATCCGGTCGGACAGCACCCGCGTGCCGCCGGTGACGGCGGACCGGTCCCCTCCGGACTCGCGGATCACCGGCGCGGACTCGCCGGTGATCGCGGACTCGTCGATGCTAGCGATGCCCCAGACGATGTCGCCGTCACCGGGCACGAGATCACCCGCCGTCACCACGACGACATCTCCCTTCTTGAGGTCCGCGGAGGAGACTTCCTCGAGGTCCGCGGTCTCCGCCGAAGCGTCAGCGGTGGCGTCGTACTCGGCCACCACGTGCGCGGGAGTATCGGTGCGCGTGCGGCGCAGGGTTGCGGCCTGGGCCTTGCCGCGCCCTTCCGCGACCGACTCGGCCAGGTTCGCGAAGAGCACGGTGAGCCACAGCCAGACGGCGATCACCGCGGAGAAGATCGGCGGCACTGCAGTGCCGCCGGAGGGGGCGGGCCCGTTGCCGAGCAGCTCGACGACGGTCATCACGCTGGTCAGCGCCGCACCGACCCACACGATCAGCATGACGGGGTTGCGCCACTGGGCGCGGGGGCTCATCCGGCGCAGCGCGCCCGGCAGGGCGGCGCGGAGCTGCGCGAGGGCGAGGGTGCGGCGCGGCGCAGGGGGCTGCGCCGGCGACGACGAGGTCGTCGGCCCATTGGACGGGTCGGAGTGTTCGGAGTGGATGGTCTTGTCGATGGTCGACATGGTCACAACAGCCCTTCAGCGAGAGGACCCAGGGTGAGGACGGGGAAGAAGACGAGGGCGGTCACGAGCAGTGCCGTGCCGACTGTGAGGCCCACGAACAGCGGGCGGTGGGTGGGCAGGGTCCCGGAGGTCGCCGGGATCCGGTCCTGCGCGGCGAACGAGCCGGCCAGAGCCAGCACCAGCGCGATCGGGAGGAACCTGCCCAGCAGCATCGCCACGCCGATCGCGATGGTCAGCCACGGCGTGCTGGCGGTGAGCCCCGCGAAGGCGGAGCCGTTGTTGTTCGCCCCCGAGGCGAAGGCGTAGAGCACCTCGGACAGGCCGTGCGAGCCGGTGTTGGTCAGCGAGACGTTCTCGATGCTGGCGCGCAGCGCGGGGATCCCGAAGCTGAGAGCGACCCCGCCGAGCACCAGCAGCGGCATGACCAGGATGTAGAGGCTCGCGAGCTTCATCTCCCGGGGACCGATCTTCTTCCCGAGGTACTCGGGGGTGCGGCCGACGAGAAGGCCCGCCACGAACACGGCGATGATCGCGATGACGAGCATTCCGTACAGCCCGGCTCCCACACCGCCCGGCGCGATCTCGCCCAGGAGCATGTTCACCATCGGCACCATGCCGCCCAGCGCCGTGTACGAGTCGTGCATCGAGTTCACGGAGCCGGTCGAGGTGAGCGTCGTCGTTGCGGCGTACAGCACGGACTGGGGCAGCCCGAACCGGGTCTCCTTGCCCTCCATCGCGGCGCCGGCGAGCTCCGGGGCGGTGCCCTGCCCGGCGAACTCGAAGGCGGTCAGCGCGGTCACCGAGGCGAGGTAGAGCACGCCCATCGTCGCGGCGATCGCGTAGCCCTGACGGTGATCGCCGACCATCTTCCCGAAGGTCCTCGGGAGGGAGAAGGGGATCAGCAGGATGAGGAAGACCTGGAGCAGACTGGTCCAGCCGGTCGGGTTCTCGAAGGGGTGGGAGGCGTTGGCGTTATAGAAGCCGCCGCCGTTGGTACCGAGCTCCTTGATCGCCTCCTGAGAAGCGACGGGACCGCCGGGGAGCGTCTGCGTCCCGCCGGCCACGGTGGTTACGTCAACGTAGCCCTGGAAGTTCTGCACCACGCCGCCGACCATCAGGACGGTCGCACTGAGGATCGAGATCGGCAGCAGCACCAGAAAGGTGCCGCGTAGAAGATCGACCCAGAAGTTGCCGAGCGTGCCTGTCCTGCGCCGGGCCAGCCCTCGCACCAGTGCGACCGCGACGGCGATGCCGGTGGCGGCCGAGACGAAGTTCTGAACGGCGAGGCCGGCGAACTGCACCGTGTAGGAGAGGTCCTCGCCGGAGTACGCCTGCCAGTTGGTGTTGGTGACAAAGGAAATCGCGGTGTTAAACGCGACCCCCGGGTTGATCGGCTCATTGCCCAAGGAATAGGGCAGCAGGGACTGGAGGCGCAGGAGACCGAACAGCGCCAGGACGCCCACTAGCGAGAACAGCAGCACGGACCGCAGGTAAGCGGGCCAGGACTGCTCCCGAGAAGCGTCGACGCCGAGGACGGTGAACAGACGCGCCTCCAGCCGTGAGGAGACGGGGGTGGTGAACACCCATGCCATGTAGTCGCCCATGGGGCGGTAGACGACCGCGAGAGCGACGACGAGTGTGAGGACGCTTGCAATGAGATAGAGCCAGTCCATCAGAAACGCTCCGGTGCAAGCAGGGCGATGAACAGGTACACGACTGCGGCGAGACCGAGGAGGAGGGCGAGGATCTCGAGCACGATCACAGCTTCTCCACCCCCCGCGCGATGAGGGCGACGACCGCGAACAGGGCGATCACGCCGGCTACGGAGAGGACGTCGAGCACAGCAGGACTCCGTTCGGAGGAGGGGCGACCGCCGTCCGGCGGTCGCGTGCCGAGGTGCGGCACGGTTCCCGAGCACACACCCTCCGCCGCACCAGGGCGAGTGTCCTCACGGAATCCATACGGACCTTGAGCCGATCCTCATGGATTGCTCACGCCGGCCGTCTACCCTCGGAGACTCTGGTCACAGCTCTTGCTCAGCATGAGGCACCCCGTGTCCCGTTCCGACTCCCCTTGCTTCGAACCGAATGTGGTCTTTCGGTCTAGATGTTGCGGGTCATGACGACGCTTGGAAGGCAGCGCGCGGTCGCCCAGGTGCTTGAGCGGAATCGTCTGGTCGCGCACGTCGCCGCGGAGTTCCGCATCGCCCGCGCCACGCTCTCGAAGGGTGTCTGGCGCTACCGCGACCTCGGCGGGGTCGGCTTTGAGGACCGCTCCTTCGCCCCCGCGCACCGCCCTGGCCACCTGGAGGGATGGGTGGTGGAGCTGATCGAGCGCTGGCGGCGGACGATGAAGTGGTCTGCTCGTCGGATCACCCGCGAGCTCGCTGACGGCAAAGGGAGCTAATGCTGCGTGCGGACCGTGACCCGCTGGCTGGACCGCCTGGGCCTGAACCGGATCCGCGAAATCATCCCCGACGGGGAGAACCTGTGCCGGTCGGGGCCGATCACCACCCGCTATCCCGGGTGCATGATCCACGTGGACGTGGAGAAAGTCGGGACGGTCCCCGAGGGTGGTGGCCAAAAGGTCCAAGGTCGCGACAGCCACCTCGG
This sequence comes from Brachybacterium sp. 107, assembly GCF_052379725.1. NCBI lineage: Bacteria > Bacillati > Actinomycetota > Actinomycetes > Micrococcales > Dermabacteraceae > Brachybacterium > Brachybacterium sp. 107. The sequence goes on from NZ_JBQSYW010000027.1 coordinate 18,415, forward strand.
GCGAGCGTCGAAGCGGGGGAAGGGCCGGCGGGTCGGCTAAACCTACCTCCATTCGGTGGTTGACGGCTTATCGCGCCGACCCAAAGATTGCGGCTCATCTACTTACAGCTTTACGAGACACGTGACGGAGCCGCGGTGGACCTGTCTCGAGCTGGGCCGATAGCGGCAAGGAGTGTCTCGTGAAGTCGTCGCACCGCGTTCCGTCTCAGATCTTCCGGAACGGGTAGTTTGTGAGGCATCATGTGGTGATGAGGCTTCTGGGGTACACGCGGGTGTCGACGGCGGGACAGGATCCGTCGCTGCAGCTCGACGCTCTCCTTGCCGCCGGCGTGCAGAAGCGGGATGTGTTCTCGGATGTGACGTCCGGGGCGAAGAGCGCAGCGGAGCGTCCGGGCATGAAGAAGCTCCTGGCCTACGCCGAGCCGGAGGACACGGTGGTGGTCTGGCGGATCGATCGACTGGGCCGGTCGCTGATCGACGTGCTCAACACCGTGAACCTGTTTCGAGACCGCGGGGTGAAGATCCAGTCGGTCTCCGACGGGATTGATCCCGAGACTTCGTCGGGGCGGCTCATGCTCGGGATGCTGGCAACGCTGGCGGAGTACGAACGAGAGCTGATCACCGAGCGCGTCAACGCCGGAATCGCCGCGGCCCGCGCTCAGGGCACCAAGTTCGGCCGGCCGCCCGTGGACCCCGAGGTCGTGGATCGCAAGCTGGCGATCGCCGCCGAAGAGCGGGCGAAGGGCCGCACCGCTGAGGAGGCGGCGCGCCTGGTGGGGTGGTCACGGGCGACGCTCTACCGCCACCAGCGGGGTGCCGCTGCTCGCGAGAGCATCGCGCAGGCGTGACATGGACGGGTCGCAGAAGTGGAAGATTCTGCGGCTCCACGTCGAAGACGGTATCCCCCTGGCGAGCCTTGCCCGTGAGACCGGGATAGGAGAGCGAACGCTCTCGCGCTGGCACAGCCTCTACCGAGCCGGCGGCATCTCGGCTCTCGAACGATCGCAGCGTGCCGACGCCGGCACTCGGCGCGCCGCGCCAGAGCTGGTGGCTTTCGTGGAGCACCTGGCGCTGACCAGGCCCCGCCCGAGCATCGCGACATTGCATCGCCTGACCGCTGTCGAGGCCGCACGAAGAGGCGTGAGTACGCCGAGCTACGCGACGGTGCGGTCGATCGTGCAAGCGTTGGATCCCGGGATGGTGACGCTCGCTCTCGAGGGGCCAGCGTCCTACCGGGACCGCCACGAGCTCGTCTTCCGTCACCGCGCAGAGCGGCCCAACGCCCTGTGGCAGGTCGACCACACTCAGCTGGACATCCTCATCAAGGACCCCAGCGCGAGACCATCCAGGCCCTGGCTGACCACTGTCATGGACGATTACTCGCGGGCGATCTGCGGGTACATGGTCTTCGAGGGAGCGCCCTCGGCGATGAACACGGCACTGGCGCTTCGGCAAGCGATCTGGCCCAAGAGTGATCCCGCCTGGCCGATGTGCGGCATCCCAGAAGTCCTCTACGTCGACCACGGCAGTGACTTCACCAGCCATCACCTCGAGTACACCGCGATCGCCTTGAAGATCCGCATCATCCACTCCACGGTCGCCCGCCCCCAGGGCAAAGGGAAGATCGAGCGGTTCTTCCACACCGTCAACACCGAGGTGCTCGCGACCCTGCCCGGGCGCCTCACCCCCGGGAACCCACACCCTTTGCCGGTGCTGGACCTGCCTGGGCTCGACCGCGCCATCGGGGAGTTCGTCGGCCAGTACAACCAGCGCACGCACACCGGGATCCGCACGAGCCCGAAGGCGGCGTGGATCGCTGAGGGATGGCTGCCGCGACTCCCGGAGAGTCTCGAGGAGCTCGACGGGCTGCTGCTGCGGGTCTCCAAGCACCGCACCGTCCAGCGCGACGGGATCCACTTCCAAGGCCAGCGCTACCTCTCGCCCACGCTCGCCTCGTTCGTCGGACGCACAGTCACCATCCGCTACGACCCCCGCGACCTGTCCGAGATCCGCATCTACGACCACGACACCTTCGTGTGTACAGCGATCGACGAAGCCCACCCCAATCAGCGCTACAGCCTCCACGACATCGAAACCGCTCGCAGGGCCCGCCGCCGGCAGCTGCGCAGAGACATCAACGACCGCATCCCCGCGACTCCACGTCCCTCTACCGACCCGCCCACGCCCCCGCCGGCACGCCGGCCCAGGAAGCGCCTGAAGACCTACGAAGAGGACGAATAGATGAACCGCGACTTCATCGTCACCAAGGAACACCGCCGCTTCACCGAGTTCGCTGGCGCCATCCGCAAGGACGTCACCATCGGCATCTGCCACGGCGAGGCCGGCGTCGGCAAGACGCAGTCCGCACGCCGGTACGCGCACTGGGACACCCTCGAACCCTTCATCCACGCCTGGGGGCCACGCAGCGAGGCCGACCTGAAGCACTACGCCGCCGCCCACCGCTCCCGCACCGTGTTCTACACCCCCGAAGTCCTCGCCAAGCACCGCGATCTCATGCGCGACATCGAGTTCTACCGCGGCAAGGTCGGTGTACTGATCTACGAGCACCTCTGCGCGATCGGGAAGATCACGACCACCGAAGTGCCTCGCACGATCGACTTCACCGAACTGATCATCATCGACGAGGCCGAACGACTCACCCCGACCTCGCTCGAGCTCCTGCGAGACCTTCACGACCGCCACCACGTCGCCCTCATGTTCATCGGGATGCCTGGCATCGACCAGCGCTTCCGCCACTACCCCCAGCTTTACAGTCGCCTCGGGTTCTCCCACCGCTACCGCGCCCTCGCACGCGAAGAACTGCTATTCGTCCTGACCCGCCACTGGAAGCGCCTCGGCCGCACCCTCGACCCCGACGACTTCACCGACGCCCAAGCCATTGCCGCGGTCGAACGCATCACCAGAGGCAACTTCCGCCTTCTCGAGCGCCTCTTTCCACAGATCGGACGCGTCCTGAAGATCAACCAACTCGACACCATCACCGACGACGTCATCGAAGCAGCAGCCAGCACCCTCATCACCAACTAACGCCGCATACCCCCACCAGAACCCCGCCGGTCACCGATCAACTCCACACCTGGCGGGCTGTCCCGTAAGACCCGTCCGGTGAACTGTCCGGTGAAGGTAGGCTATATGACACACTGGGGAGCATGTCCCCCTTGAAGGTCGGCTATGCCCGAGTCTCCACCGACGAGCAGGACCTGACCGCGCAGCGTGACGGACTCGCGGCGTTCGGCGTCGATCCCAAGCGCATCTACGTCGATCACGGGCTCACGGGCCGCAACGCCGACCGTGAGGGCCTGCGGCAGGCGCTGGCTGCCTGTCGGGACGGCGATACATTCGTGGTCACCAAGCTCGATCGGCTGGCGCGTTCAGTCCGTGATGCCCACCAGATCGCCGACGACCTCGCGGCGCGGGAAGTGAAGCTGAGCATCGCCGGATCGGTGTACGACCCGACCGACCCGATGGGGAAACTGTTGTTCAACGTGCTGGCGATGGTCGCCGAATTCGAAGCCGACCTCATCCGTGCCCGCACCCGCGAGGGGATGAAGGTCGCCAAGGCCAAGGGCCGGCTGCGCGGGAAGTCACCGAAACTCACCCCCCGGCAAGAAGCTCACCTCGTCCAGCTACATGCCGCCGACGAGCACACCGTGGGCGAGCTGGCCGAGCTGTTCAGCGTGGGCCGCTCCACGGTCTACCGCGCCCTTCAGCGCGCCGAGCGCGGGCGCGAGAACGCCTTGCAGTAGGTGCGTCGTGGACGCTCGAGCGCGGTGGCGAATCCTCAGGCTCCACGTCGAGGACCAGGTGCCCCTCGCGCGCTTAGCTCGCGAGACCGATGTAGGGCTGCGGACCCTGGAGCGCTGGCACGCCCGCTACCGCGCCGACGGCTACGCCGGACTGGAGACAGCCTCGCGAGCGGACACCGGCTCCCGCCGCCTTCCGCCCGACCTCGTCCACCTGATCGAGGGCCTGGCACTGAGCAAGCCGCGGCCGGCCATCGCCACCATCCACCGCAAAGTCACCGGCATCTGCGCCGCCCGGAAGTGGCCGGTCCCCTCCTACTCGGTGGTGTGGGACATCGTGCGGACCCTGGATCCCGGCATGGTCACCCTCGCCCTGGAGGGCGCAGCGTCCTACCGCGACAAGCACGAGCTGGTGCTCCGCCGGCAAGCAGAGCTGCCCAACGCGATGTGGCAATCCGATCACACCATGCTCGACATCCTGGTGGTGGGCACCGACGGCAAGCCCGCACGGCCATGGCTGACAACGATCCTCGACGACTGCTCCCGGGCGGTCTGCGGCTACACAGCCTTCCTGGGCGCACCGTCGGCGATGAACACCGCCCTGGCGCTGCGCCAAGCGATCTGGCACAAGACCGACCCGGCCTGGCCGATGTGCGGCCTGCCCGACGTGCTCTACGTCGACCACGGCAGCGACTTCACCAGTGACCAGCTCGCCCACACCGCCGTCGACCTCCACATCCGACTGATCCACTCCACCGTCGCCCGACCCCAGGGCCGCGGCAAGATCGAGCGGTTCTTCGGCACCATCAACACCGAGCTACTCGCCACCCTGCCCGGACACATCACCGAAGGGCACCCCTGGCCGACACCGAAACTGTCCCTGGCCGAACTCGATAGCGCCCTGGAGGCGTTCGTGGCCACCTACAACGACCGCACGCACAGCGAGCTCGGAACCTCCCCGCGCAGCGCGTGGATCGCCGACGGCTGGCTGCCCCGAATGCCCGAGAGCCTGGAAGACCTCGACGGACTGCTGTTAACCGTCGCCAAGACCCGCGTCGTGCGCCGCGATGGCATCCGCTTCCAGGGCCTGCGCTACGTCTCCCCAACTCTGGCCGGCTACGTCGGACGCTCGGTCGTGATCCGCTACGACCCCCGCGACATCACCGAGATCCGCGTCTTCGATCACGACGAATTCGTCTGCAAGGCCGTCAACCAAGAGCACCACGATCAAAAGGTCAGCCTCAAGGAGATCCAGGCCGCGCGCAACGCCCGCCGCCGGGCGCTGCGAGCCGGCATCAACGAACGCATCGCCCTCGTGGCCGCACCTACCGAGACACCACGGATCACCGAAGCACCGACTCCGGCGCCGAGGTCGGCGTTGAAGATCTACAAGGAGGACCTCAGGTGAGCCAGCGCTTCATCGTCACCAAGGAGCACCGCCGCTTCACCGAGTTCGCCGACGCCGTGCGCCGCGGGCACACCATCGGTTTGTGCTTCGGATCAGCCGGCGTAGGAAAGACACTCTCCGCACGCCGCTACGCACACTACGAGAAGGCTCATGACCTGCTGACCTACTGGGGGCCGCGCTCCGACAACGACGCCAAGATCTACGCCGCCTTGAACCGGAGCCGCACCGTGCTCTACACCCCCAGCGTGCTGACCACCCCGCGGACCCTGAAGGACGAGCTGACCCAAGCCATCACCCGCACCAACATGTGCATCGAGCAGCACCTCGTACCTCCCGGCACGGCCACTCCCGAGGCCTGGGGATGGCGACACGGCAGGAACTACGTGGAGCTGATCATCGTCGACGAGGCCGAACGACTGCGTCCCGCCGCGCTGGAACTGCTGCGCGATCGCTACGACCGCGACGACATCGCCCTGATCCTGATCGGCATGCCCGGCCTGGAGAAGCAGTTCAGCCACTACCCCCAGTTCTACAGCCGGGTCGGCTTCGCCCACCAGTACCGGTCCCTGGGACAAGACGAACTGCTGTTCGTCCTCGAGCGGCACTGGCGCTCCCTCGGCAAGACCCTCGACCCCGAGGACTTCACCGACGCCCAAGCCATCGCAGCCATCGCACGGATCACCCGCGGCAACTTCCGGCTCCTCGAACGCCTCTTCCCCCAGATCCAGCGGGTCCTGAAGATCAACGAACTCGACACCATCACCAACGACGTCATCGAAGCCGCACAGAGCACCCTGGTCATCGGTGTCACCTGACCCCGCCACGAAGCGACCGAAGAACCCCGCCATTCAGCAGACGAAGTCACACAGTTACTGAGCAGTCTTTTACGGTTCTCAATAGGGCCTGTTTCAGTATTTTCGCGACAGAACCGTCGCACTGGGTATACCCCAACAGGTCATCTTGACCACAAGTACCCAGCGATCCCACAAGACATGCTGCACAGCATGCGGGGCAGAGTGCGCGCCGCTTCGATGCGGGGACCACTCCTTCTGCAGGGGGTGGACGAAACCGAGGATGCGAGTTCGCACCCGTGGTCTCCACTCGCGGATCCAGGCGAACCTAAGGTCGTCGCAGCGTCGACCGGCGTCGCCGGTACCAGCGCGCCGCGGCGGATCATCGCTTCCACGCGACTCACCATGCACACCACACCCCTTGCAGTTACAAGTGCAAATCACCTATGGTAGGGGCATCCGCGCAACACGCTGCACAAAGGAGGATCGCTATGACGGCAACCATGCTCGCCACGAAGCAGATCGTCATGAGCGACCAGACCGCCGACACCGCCCGTCACCTTGACATCCCCCGAGGCGCCGCCCTGGCCCTCCGCACCCAGGGGGGCGAGGATGTTGCGTTGCCCCCGGCGATCCAGCGCCTACTGCTCAGCGCACTCGAGTCGCTTGCTGATGGCAATCAGGTGACGATCGGCCGCGTGCCGAAGCAACTGACGAGTACGGTTGCGGCCGACATGCTCGGAGTCTCGCGCCCCACCCTGATGAAATGGGTGCGCGACGGAGTGATTGACTCGTTCAAGGTAGGAAGCCACACGCGCTTCGATCGAGACGAAGTTGCCCGGGTCCGAAACGAACGCATCGCGCAGCGGAGGGCGTCGTTCCGAGAGCTTCGCGATCTGGAAGCCGAGCACGCTCACCTCATCGACGACTGAAATCGGGAGCGCAACGCCGGGGGTGCCCATCGCAGACACCCCCGGCATCGCTGTGCGAATGGGTACGCTCTCCTCATGCCCCAGCGAGTGTTCGTAGACGCCAACGTCTTGGCAAGCAAGACATGCCGAGACTGGCTGTTCTTCCTTCGAGATGCCAACGAAGGCATGTTTCAGCTCCATGCAACGCACGACGTATTCGCCGAGGCGCTACGGAAGATGCGAACTAATAACCCCCGCCTTCCCGGCGCCGTGGTCGCCGCCATGGTGAAGCAAATCGAATTGTGCATCGACGAAGTGGTGCCCAACTTTTCCGGAGACTTAGACTTCTCCGGAACCGATGAAGGGGACTATCATGTGCACGCTGCGGCAACAGCCTCCAGGGCCGATAAGATTCTAACATCCAATAAGCCTTCAGATATAACACAAAGGCCGGATGATGAATACTATGAAATAGTAACCCCGGATGAATTTTTTACACTGGTGGCCGACTCGAACCCGGCATGCATAAAGCCTATAACGAGAGAACAACTTGAGTACTGGTGTCGGAGGGCAGAACGAGGCGAGTCGGTAACGACTCAGCTCGACGATGCCCTCCGGGCTGCGCAGTGCCCGAAGTTTGCTGATCGTGTAAGAGAGGCCCTGCAGCAGCTCGCCTACGAATAAGCACGGCTGACGCTCGAAACAACAAATTCCTCTTGTGTCCCAAGCGGCTGTTGACCTGGACGCGCCATCCGGCGCCCCGTCGCAGACCTATTCCGCCCACGCCCTCGGGTCAGCTCGAAAGTCAGCGGGATGGTCAATACTTGAAGCTCGTCCAACGATAGGGGCCTCCGTCGTGCCGAAGAAGCTCGATTCACTCCTCCTCCTTGCCGTGGACCCTTCCGGCCTTGACCTTTCGAAGGTCACCCTTGCCGCCGGAGGGCTTCGCGATGCCAGCGGTCGACTCGTCCGGCACGCACGCCCGGTCGCGGAAGAGCTGCTCAACCAAGGCCCCAGGGCTCGACCTGCCAGCTCCCAGGCTGCAGTAGCGGTGAGCATCGCCATAGCGGGGTTCGCCATCGGTATCGTTGCATCCGAGAACCGCGAGGTCATTGGGCGCAAGACTCGAGAAGCATGGTCGAAAGTCCGGAGACCTTCCCCTGGGCTCAGCGCGGATAACGAGCGTTCTTACGACCCGCTGCATGCTGATCGAACGGATCACATTAACGAGCTGGGCTGAGATCGGCGCCCTCCTCGGCTTCCGCGTAGCGCAACAGCCGCCCGTAGCGGTCGTCGTCCGCCCGGGTGTCGCTGAACAGCTGCATTGCGGTCCCTTCGGGCAGCAGCTCCTCCAGGCGCTCGGCCCCGGCCGCTCCCCCGCGCTGCCCGCCTCGTCCACGCGGGCGACCTCGGGGGTGTTGATCTCCAGTAGCCCCACCCGCTGCGACTCCCCCTCGGAGGCGGTAGCCTCGATTGTGTCGCCACCTATGAACGTCAGTGACGATCTATAAGGTGACCGTATGAGCGACAGCGTCTTCGTCGTCCACGGACGGAACACCGCCGCGCGAGATGCGGTCTTCACTTTCCTGCGCGCCATCGGCCTCAAGCCGATCGAATGGGACCAAGCCGTGGCGCGCACGGGCAGCGGATCGCCATATGTCGGCGAGGTGCTCGACCTTGCCTTCCGCGAAGGTCAGGCGGTGGTCGTCCTGCTCACTCCTGACGACGTCGCGTACTTGCGCACGGAGTATGCGCACGGTGACGACGACCCCGAAGCATCTCCCCGCGGCCAGGCCCGCCCGAACGTGCTGTTCGAGGCCGGTATGGCCTTTGGGCGTGATCCAAAGCGAACCATCCTCATTGAGATGGGTGACGTTCGCCCATTTAGCGATGTTGGCGGGCGTCATGTCATTCGCATGAGTAATGCGCCGGAGACGCGCCGATCCATCGCCAGTCGCCTCGAAACCGCTGGGTGCTCCGTTGACCTGAGCGGAACTGACTGGCTGAGTGCTGGCGACCTTACGCCGCCCTCACGGCCAGGCAAAGGGCTCCCCCTTGGGCGGCGGCTGCCCTCGGCGGACCGACACGGACCGAGCGTCGACGGGCGTTGGCTAACATCCGGCGGGTCGAGATTCGACAAAGTTAGGATTACCAATAATGGCGCGATACCACTTTTTGACGTGAATCTAGTCGTACCCGAGGAATTAAGAGAGCATATCGAGTTGCATAACGAAGGGCCAGTCTCAAAACTTCCTGCAGGAAAATCGTTCACCATTCCAGCTTGGACGTCACGAAAAACGATGGGGGCGAGCGGGCCGGCTCAGTTTGAGCTGCCCGTCACAGCCAAGATGGACGACGGGACACCGTTCAGGCAAGAAGTTTTCTTCGACATCATGGAGTGATCATGGAGATCCAAATGGAGCTACTCCTCGACAGTGATGGCTTCCTGCGGCGTGAGTGTCCACACTGTGAGCGTGAGTTCAAATGGCATCACGGGCCTACCGAGACGGCGCCCGAGTCATTCGTATATCCCGATGTTTATTGGTGCCCACAGTGCGGCCAGTCAGCGGCCCACAACGCTTGGTGGACCCCGGCGCAACTCGATTACCAACAGGCGTATCTCGCCGCAGTTTCGTCCGACATGGTGAACGACGCACTTCGGGATGCGTTCGGCACCCGCCGGAGCAAGAACTTCAAGTTCACTCCCGCTCCTCACACCGGTGCAGTGAACACTCCAGCGCCACCTGAAGAGCCCGACGACATGGAGATGATCGCCCCACCGTGCCATCCCTGGGAGCCTGTGAAGGTACCTGAGGATGCGGGCTCTCCCTTTTATTGCCTCCTCTGCGGAGACTCGTTCGCCGTCTAGGTTGTTCAAGACATCGGGTCAGGCTTGCGTGCGCATATACCCGGGCCAGCACGCCTGACTCATCTGCTACTGCGGGGCTTACCGCTGCGGGTTCTGCGACCTGTACTCCGAACAGAGTGGGGTGGGGGTCGTAGATCGTGGACGCCGAGGATCCAGTGAACCCAGGTATGGCCGCGGCCGAGCGCTCGAGAGAGAACCTGCATCGGAACCCCAGACACAACGATGTCGTGGCATGCCTGCGCGACGGCACGGGACTGCCGCACGGATGGGTGACACATGGCCTGTGGCGGCTGCGGGCATCGGGCCACGCCTGTGGCCTGGAGCTTCCGGTGGGGCCGGCCCCTTGTACTGCGTCTGAGGACTATCGGTACCGCGAAACTGAGTGGTGAGGTGAACCGCGGTCGGTAGGCACGCGGGTCGACCGCTCCCCAAACCCCCATCTGGTCATCTGGGGGCTACTTGTCTCGAAGTTCAGGGTAGGTCTTCTGGATCGCGTTCAGCACAAGATCTCGCTGGCTGATGCCATGCTCAGCTGCCGCGATCTTGAGCCGGCGGTGGAAGTCCTTGTCGAGGTCGATCGCGAGGCGCACGGTCTCGACGACCGGCTTCTCCGCGAAGCTGCTCGCAAACCCCTTGCCGGCACTGCGCGGGTTGCGACCCATGGCTGCCCCCAGCTTGTCGGTGTTCTTAGGCATCGGTGGCTCCCTGGAGGATCGTCAGGATTTCTGCGGCCAACTGGTCGTAGCCATGCAGCTCGGTCGGGCGGGAGATGCCGGCGACTTGGCGCACGGCTTCCCGCTTTGGGATGTAACTCTCGAGGGCGTGCACGCGCTCCCCCGATGCTTCGCGCAGCGCTGCCCGCGCAAGACGGAACGTCGTCGACCCAGTCTCGGCCCGGGCCAGGAACAGAGCCGCTCGCGTATCCCCGATCGCTTCGAGCGCGGACCATGCACGAGAAAGCTCGAGACTGGACTGCAGAGTCGGGATCAGGACGAGGTCTGCCGCGGCCGTTGCGGCATCGAGGACCTCGGCGACACCCGGAGGGGTGTCGATGACGACGAACTGCGTACGAGGCAGAGCGCGGCGGATCGTCGCGGCGGAGCCCGGGACGACCTCAAAGGGCAGCGCCACTCCCCCGTCCTGCGCGTTGTAAGCCCACTCAGTGGCAGACGCCTGAGGGTCAGCGTCGACGACGGTGACGTCGCCATGTTCAGCGAGGGCGGTCGCGACGAAGATTGAAGTGACCGTCTTGGACACCCCACCCTTCGGGTTCAGGCACGTGATCACAGTGGTCATGTGGGCCACCATATGACCACTCCCCCATCTGTGCACAACCCCGTCTCCCCATGCGTTGCTACCCCCAGATGGGGAGATGGGGAAATGGCCAGGGCGGGGAGCGTCAACGCAGGTCAGCGACACGCTGGGGGTGTAGCAAAAGCGCTGCGCACCGGGATCTGGCGTGTAGCGTCGTCGCAACGACAGAAAAATGAGCGCCCAACCGGTGGCAGCCAGTTGGACGCTCGCTTCACCCCGAACTATGAGCTTCGGGGAGAAAGCCTGGTCATGACCATACCTTCGTCTCCCGACAGTGGGGGAGGGGACACGCCCAGCGTGTCTCGCACAGCACAGGCGCCGATCTCAGCGCGCCCGTGGGACGACCTCGAGCCAGGACCGCGCCCCTCACAGTGGACCGACCCATCCACCGGTCAAGCGATCCACAGCTACAGTCCCGACTTGTTCGCGGCGCCGAGCGCACCGGGGATCCGCTCCTGCGGGTGGGATGACATCCAAGCCATGACCTTCCTGCAACACCTCGGTAGAGATGCCTTCCAGGCCAGCCGAGACCGTGACTTCTCGAAAGCCTGGAAGAAGAACCCCGAGACAGGGGAGACCAAGCCCCGCATGTTCCCTGTCGGGACGCCAGCACTCGAACGGTGCCAGTACGCCGTCCTGACCCATCCCCAGTACACGGCAGCGCTCGTCTTGGACATCGACCGGCCCAGCCACGAGAGCGGCGGGCAGGTCACCAATCTTCACTCCAAGGTCCACACCGTCCTGGACCGCCTAGCTGTCGCTGGCTACGGCCCTGCCTGGCTGGGGATCAATCCCCTCAACGGGAAGGCTCAGGCGATCTGGCTGATCGATCCGGTCTACGCGGGGGAGGGACGCTCGAGTCCGAACACCCGTCTCCTGACGATCGCCACGACCGAGCTGAACCAGCTCCTGGGTGGCGACCTCGCTTTCAGCCACCGCTTCTCCAGGTGGCCCCTTCACAAGTCGAGCGACCCCACGGCATACCGTTGGCACTGCCAGCACAACCAGATCGTTCGCCTGACAGACCTGGTGGCGGAGGTTCGCAGAATGACCAACACACAGACCCCCGGACGAGGCGAAGGGGAGAAGCAGTACCCCAGCGGTCGAGACCGTATCGAGGCAGCCCGCAAAGCCACGGCTGAAGCGAAGATGCTGCGGGAGCTCGCCGAGCAGCTGCCAGAGACCGCCCAGGTCGCGCCAGCAGCAGCAGGCGTGATCGACGGCGTTCGAGTGATGTGGATCAGCACAGGACGAGCCGCCCGCGACGAAACCGCCTTCCGCCACGCTCTGGCCACAGCACACCGCCTCAAGAAGGCCGGAGAGGCACTCAAGGACGCGAAGCTCATCGACGCCTACGAGCGGGGCTACAACGTCGCCCAAGCCGTCGGAGGCGATGGCCGCGAACCGGACATGCCTCCCATGCGCGACCGTCTCACCATGGCCCGCCGTGTCCGCGGGTACGTCACCGCCGGCGTCACGAACCCCACGACACGTACAGGCGGCGCCACACGCATGTCCAGCGCCGGCCGCAAAGCCCTGGCAACCCTCGGACGCCGCGGAGGCCAGCGCGCCGCCGAGCGATGGAAAGACCCCGAGAGCGAGTACGCACAGCAACAGCGGACCAACCTGGCTGCCGCGAACCAGAAGCGAGAGTGGCAGGGGACTGCGCTCCGCGCACAAGTCCAGAGCACCATCCTGTCCATGCGGGTCCAAACAGGGCGCGACCCCTCGACCAAGGAGCTAGCGGGGGAGTACGGAGTCAGCGAGCGCCGCATCAGGCAGCTACGCCGCGAACTTGGCCTCACTGCGAAACCAGGGCGCCCAACGAAAAGGGAAACGCCGTAAGCGGTATACGGTTCCCCCGCGCCCCTCTGGCGCGAACTCCATCCTTGTAACTCCTACAGCGCCCCGCAGACTGGAGCTTCCTCTTGCTCTGAGCATGTCAGTACCACCCGTAGATGAGTTGCTGGATCAGACACTTCCGCTGGGAGCAGCCGGCTACGCAGTGAGCCCATTCGGGCGGAGCCCCTCCTTCGAACGCGTCAGCGATCCTCCTGCGTCGGATCATGCAACTGATCCATGAAACGGCTGTACTTGTCGAGCTCCTGGCTACGCGATTCGGTGTCGTGGTGCCAGTACCGCTCCTTGAGGACCGGAAGCATCTCCTGCACGGCAGCACGTAGGTAGAACCCACGGGAGCGCCCGGTGTGCTGCGCGAGCCGGTCGAGCTCGGCCACAAGCTCGGTGTCCATACGGACGGATACGACCTTGTCCCCCAGCCGCTCCAGACCGCGCTTCTCATTGGCAGGCTCGTAGATCTGGCTCATAGTAAACAATGTTTACACGTGGCTCTCCCGCTGTCATGCTGGAACCAACATCGAGGACTGGCGGTGATCACTGTGTTGGGTTGGTCGGGATACCTCAGGGACGCGAGCACGGGGGAGCGCCTGGGCTACCTCGGGGATCTACACGACTACGGCGACCTCGATGCCCGCGCACTGATGGGGGAGATCGAGCAGGAAACCTGGGGCGGGTATCCTACGACGTTCACTGGCCCCGCCGCTGCATTCGCCAGTTGGATCGAAGCTCTCAAGGAGAGCAACTTCCGCCAACGACTCGTCCGTACCGAGCAGTCCAGCGAACACCCCGGGGGAGCGCGAACCGCGACCCCGCACGAGGCGAAGAAGATGGCGACGGACACGCTGCGATCTGTCGAGCCCAAGCGCCGCATCCGAGTAGACCTGTGGGACCAAAGCTGACCACTCCAAGCCTCGCGCCTCGCCACCACCCTCGAGGCGCAGCAACGGCTAGCAACGCTATGCACGGCCGCAAAGAGAGGGAAGCGCAATGACGCATGAACCGATGAGTGTGCGAGTAGAGGCGCATCGATGGTCCAGTGGATGGGAGCTGCACATCCTCGGCAGCGCGGATCTGATCACGCAGACCGAGTCCGGCTGGGACTCGTTCGACGACGCTGAGCGGCAAACGCGGGACTACCTCGAGACCGTCTTCGACGGCGCCGACTTCTCCCGAGTCTCCTTCAAATTCGTCGAGAAGAGCGACGCACGCTAATTCGCTCGAGCGGCGTTGCGGCGGCGTGGCACGTCGGAAGATCCGGTGCCGGCTGGCCCTACGACCCCTCGTCGGGGTCGTACATCGACGCTACGCGTCGATAGCCGGGGACCGACCCGGCCGCGCGTCGTCCCTCCTTTGCGGCCGCGACCGGCCCGGTCCCCGGCCCCTGTTTCCAGCGCGCTGTGTTCCTCCTACGTCGGAGCGCTGGAAACGATGCAAGGTATGATTGAGCGTGACACAACGGGGCGCACCGTTCGTTCCTCACTGCCCCGTCGTGTCCCACTCAATCCACCTTGCTCCTACGCGGAGAGCGTGGGCGACCTGCCGGTCGCGGTCTTCGCCAGGGCTCAGACAAAGGAGGCGCATCGTGCCGATCAATCGACACGCTGGCCGCCCCGAGCCGATCTACGGGACGCCCCCGGCACCTGCCGCGGAGCCGGCAGCTCCTGCAGAACAGCAGCTGCCCGCGTGGCTGCAGGACGTCATCGCGCAGTCGAACCGCGAAGCCGCGCTACGCCGCGAGGCGCAGCCCGAGCAACCCGATTCCGCGACCCGCAAAGGCGCGGGGCGTCCGACGATGGGCGATGCCAAGCGCACACACCGCGTGGGCATCTCGCTGAGTGCGGACGAGCTTGAAGCGTGGCGACACCTTGCCGAAGTCGACGGCAGGGGATCAGTCGCACGATGGGCGAGGGAACGCGTGATGAGCTCGCTCGCCTTGCGCGAACTCGGGCACAGCGAACTCGGCGGTGAGGTCGCCGGGTTGCGCGCCGACCTCGGCCGCGTGGGCAACAACCTCAACCAGATCGCGCGCGCACTGAACGTCGCCGAGCGCGGTGGCCCCGAGGGGCCAAGCACCGCCGAGCTGCTCTCAGCCATCGAAGCCACCCGCGCAGAGCTCGCCGAGATCCGCGCATGGACACGGAGAGCACCGTGATCGCCAAGATCACCCGGGGAGAACGCGTAGGAGACATCGCCGCGTACCTCCACGGCCCGGGCAAGAGCAACGAACACCAATACGTCAAAGACGGGCAGCGCCACTCAGGAGGCATGGTGATCGCCTCGAACATCGGAGCTGAAGGCGCGACCGATTCCGCCCAATGGGCAGCCGACGTACGACACACTCAGCGACAGCGCCCCGACATCACCAAGCCGATCTGGCAAGCCTCTCTCCGCGCCGCCCCCGGAGATCGAGTGATGGGCGACCAAGAATGGGCGGACATCGCCTCACGCTTCATGGACGACATGGGCGTAGGAGAACACCCCTGGGTTGCCGTGCGACACGGAAAGGACCACATCCACGTCGTCGTCTCCCGCGTCAACGACACCGGCGAGGTGTGGCACGGGCGCAATGATCGCCGGCAAGCACAGAGCGCCTGCACCCGCATCGAGAAGCAACACGATCTCGAGCACGCGCCTCGGCAGCGAACCCAGCAGAAAAAGACCGTCACCCAGCAGCGTCAGGAGCACCGCGAGGCCGCCACCGTCGCTCCCGAGCAGCGCCGGCTGCGGCGTCTCGTCAAGCAGTTCACTCCCGAGCAGTGGGAAGCCCTCGACCCTGAGGTGCAACGGGTGATGCGTATTGACAGCCGGGAACGCGTGCCGGGCGCATACGTCAGACCGAGGGACACCGCGCAGGCCGGGAAGCCAAAGCGGTCAACAGCGGCATCTGATGCCAGCGCGACCTCCTACCGGCAGCGCACAAACCCCCATACCCCCAACCGCAACGAACAGGGGTACAGCCGCTAGAAACCCCCGGCTCGCTCGACGGACGAGCGGAGGTGCGTTGCGCCGGGGCAACTGTCTTCGGTGCAGTAGGCCCGATTGAGTCGTCCCGGACAGCATGAACCCCAGACCCCCAATTGTCCATATGGGGATCTGGGCTGCGGCGGTGTTGTGCCTGTTCAGGGGGCAGCGAGAGGAGATCGGGCCAGAGTGCTCGACAGGGAGGAGCTCGCCTCTATCCATGTCGCTAGGTCAGAATCGATGTACCCAGCGAGCTCCTGGAGCTGCACTCGAAGTCCCTCACAGGGGAGGTTCCAGATCCGGTGGTGATGGCCGATGCGATTGCGGAGATCGCGAAGCGCCTCGAGCCGGTCAGCCACCAGTGCACGGTTACGACTCGGCGCGTGAGGGAACGCTCCGGCTAGATCAGGCCACAGCGAAGACGCGAAGCGCTTGGAGACCAGCTGATGCCACAGCCCGAGCGATGTCTCGGAGATGATCTGTCCGTGATCGAGCGGCTTGCCGTTGTCGTGGACCCGTCGCCGGGCGCGGTCGATGTCTCGGTAGGGCTGCCGATGGCGAGGACGAGCGTTGATGAGATCCCGACCAAGAGCACCTGTCGGATCATCCAGCCAGGAGCCAGCATGGCCGGCACTCTGGTGCCTCATCGTCATGCGCTCATCCAAAGCGTTGCGCACCGCCACCTCGAGATGTCCGAGATCGGTGAAGAACGCGGCCGCGAGCTGACTGTTCCAGACGTACAGCGCATGCGCGAGATCGCGGTCGTCGCCGGCCGCCACGAGGTAGTGATGCAGGCGGGCAGCGCTGAAGTGATGCTCCGCGACTTCGTAGCTGCCCTGCTTGCCCACGTCACACATCCCCAGTATCGTCTTCAGTAACACCCCGGAACCGTCCCTGTAACTCCCTTGGGAGTCGATCAAACGGCCGGGGTTTTGTCTTGCCTGCCGCGCCACCTCGGGATGCCAGTAGGTACGAGGGTACGTCGAATGGGCCGGTGACCCTCAGAGGCCGGGCCACTCCCGAACTGCTTGGCGGGTCGCTTCGGATTGGTTCAAGTGCTCGCCCTCGGCGCGCCCCATTAGCGCTGCGAGTTCCTCATCCGTGAACCGCACTGGCGCCACCTGCGCCGGAGAGCTACCCCGCGTGGGCCGCCGCTACTGCTTCCGTAGCCGCTCCACGTCGTAGCCAGCCGCGTACAGCTCGGGAGGGAGTTTCATCTGCGAGCGGGTCACTGGATCACTTCGGACCCTGTCTGTTCCGGGTCGGGCTCTTCGGCTGTGTTCGCGAGCTCGCCCTTGGCGCGCCAGATGGCGTGCTCGTAATGCGTGGGGGTCTCTCCGCGGGGTTCGAACGCGTATGCCTGCATCACCAGCTCGCGCGCCGTGCGAGCATCTACCGGCCCCATCCCCTCCGCTGCCAGCGCGGCGTTGACGAAGCGCACGATCATGCGGTCGGCCTTCACCCCGGGAACGCCGAGGAGCATCTGGAAGTACTCGCACGTTACCCATCCCAGGCCGTGCACGCCCGTGTAGGCAGCCTTCACCGCTGCGGCGTCCGCCACCACGAGGTCCTCTGCCGTCGCGATCGGAGGCTCGAGTGCGAGCAGCGCTTCGGCAGCATCGATCACGCATGCTGCCTTCGTCCTCCCGCCCGTCTTGGTGCGGCCCATGATCTCGGCCAGATCCTGCTCCCCCACTGCGGCAAGCGCAGCGAGGTCATTCATGGCCTCAGGGTATTTCGCGTTGAAGGTCTTAAGGCGCCCACTGACCCCCTTGGTCGGATCTTTGACCTGGTACTTCGCTCGGATCGAGAACACTGCATCGACCAGGGCAGTGCCGACGTAGCCTCTCCACCCCCCGCTGTAGGCGGTGAACTCTTCGTGATCTAGCTTGGCGGTCTCGGCGACCACGGCTCGGACCTGCTGTTCGAACATCAGTGACTCCTTAGTGAAGGGCCTATGCAAGTTCTTCATCGGGGGCTGCCGTGTCATTGCGGTGCTGTGAGGTGTGGGCCCAGCTACCGGGGCGTCCGACGTGACGCGGCAGCGGCTGGGCTGCCTTGGATTGTTCTCGCGGAGTCGACTTCCCGCTCACGTGAAGCGGTCGAACCACGACTCGTTGACTACGGGGGCGAGCTGCACGCCGAGCTGTTTGTCCAGGACGAGTTCGGCGAGTCGGTTTCCGTCGATGAGGTCGACGGTGGGGGTTGCTGAGATGGCGGCTTTGCGTGCCGGCTCTGTGAAGCGTCCAAGGGTGACGAGGATGGCGCGTTCGGCGCCCTTGGTCTGCGCGTCCCGCTGGAACAGCGCGACGGTCTCACGACCGATGGGCTTTCCCTCTGGGTTGTAGCGCTTGACCTGTACTGCTACTCGGGATGAGAGGACGGCGCTAATGGGTGCTCGTCCGATGCCGTCGATCCCTTCATCGCCGCTGCCGCCTATGCGGGTGAGCTCGAGGCCGTGCTCGCGGAGCATGAGTAGGACGAACTCTTCGAACCCGGTCGGGGTCAGCTGGTGCAGTCGCGTGAGGAGAGTGCCGCGCCAGCTGATGTCGGAGACTTCGTCGGCGGTGTCGAAGCGTGCCGTCTCCGCATCGACCGGGGCGTCCCCAGCGTTCTCCTCCGAGCTGTTCGCTATCTCCGGGGGGCCGGGAGTGGCTGCGTGGCGCTGGCGGTACTCGCGGCGTTTTTCCCGGTCGATCTCGACCACCCTCGCCGCTGCATCGCTGAGCGGCATCCGCAGCAGCTCGTGGCCGAATGTGGTCAGGGAGGAGACCCCGCGGGCGGGTTGATCGAGCGCGCCGATGTTCTTCGCTGTCCACCGTGCCCACTCCACGCGGTCCTCGAGCACAGACGAGGACGGCTTGTTCGGGTACATCACCGCGACCATGTCGTCGGCGCCAGGCAGCGTTGCCAGCACCTCCTCTCGCACCTCTCGAGCCTTTCCCGATCCGCCGAGAGTCTGCACAGCCGTCAGGACAGGCATGATCAGTTCGGTATACCGGGGAAGACCCTCCGGGCTCATGTCCGCAATGGCCCCCATCGCTCCTCAGGCTCCCGTCAGTTCGGCGTAGCGCTTGAACAGCACCTCTTGGCGCTCTTCCTCGGTGCGCAGGGGCTTCCTGGCCCCGAAAGCCTTGTCGACGACTCGGTCCAAGGCATCGTGCGCCTTGAGAAGAGTGGGGTCCATGGCAAGGGGGTTGTAGTGGTCTGCCAGGGACCGCCCTGGATGCAGGGCACGTGCATCGAGCACGGCACGGCCTGCGGCGATGATTTTCTCTCGAGCGGAGTCGCTCACCTCGGGCAGGGGGAGGTTGTTCCAGACGACGGTGGCAGAAAATCGGAGGTCAGACTTGATCCGACCGCCAGTTGCGCGCTGCCAAGCCATGTACATGGAGCTGCTGATGATCGCGAACAGATACCCCGTGGGGTCCTCGGCGGTGAAGTTTGCGTTGCCGGCAATGACTTCAGGTTCGAAGTGGGCGACGGTCGCATACCGGCGTGTCTCGGAGAAGTGCGCGGGGATGCAGACGTAGGAGACCAGGGGTCTGCGCGCGTTCGGCCGCATGAGGTGGGGGATTGTCCGGAGCTTGTAGGCGTCACCGGTGGTCTTCTGTTGCGATCTCCATGCACGGCACCCCTCGACCCGCTCAGTAAGGAAGGGG
>NZ_JBQSYW010000028.1:0-31587 GCF_052379725.1 Brachybacterium sp. 107
GAGCACCGCCCCTGTAATCCCCGTCCCACAGGTATCCGCAGGATCCCGCACATCGGGCGGCGAATCGGTTCATATCCCGCACAGAATCCGCAGGACGGCACGATTTCCGGCACGCGTTCTCTAGGGTCTCCCTAGGGTCTGAGGTCCAGAGGCCCGGCTCCTCCGCCCCGGTGCTCCCGGATCCGGCGGGGTGGGTGCGAGGCGAGCGCAATCGGGCGCCCGCACTCGGAGCGAACCAGCGGAACAGGGGGATGACGATGTGCACGGTTATCGATTCCTCGAGCATCCAGCTGCCGGGTGGTGAACCCGAGCGGTCGCCGACCTCGAGATCTGCAACCGGGTTCGGCGCGCGGCGCACGGCCCGGACGCCACGCAGCAGACTCCGGACCTGCTGGATGAGCCCCGACGTCGGGAACGGGAAGTAACCCCGCCCGCTGAGGGACCGGTCCGCCGAGGGCCCGCCCTCCGCGCTCAGCACGTCGTGGCGATCGGGGACGGGACGTTCGCCTCCTCCCCGCAGACACGACCATCGCTCGCCGCCGGGCAGCCGGAGCCGGCTGCCACCGGGCGCGACGTCGGCCGGTGACCCGGCCGCGACGGACGCGGACGAGGAATGCCGCCGCACGGCACGGCCTCCCCTCGTCGCTCCACCACCCCGATAGGCCCGCAGCGGCCACCACCAGCACCTTTCCAGTACCACGAGCAATGCGGAGAACCATGGATTCGATCGAGATCAGCGACCGGGACGGCGACGCCCTCACCATCACCACCGGGGCCGACGGTGTGTGGATCACGTGCACGCAGGGCCCCCACGAGGTCACCGTGGGCCCGTTGCCCACGGACGACCTGAGCGCGGCCTTCGCCCGGGCCTCCGCCGCGGCGCACACGGTGCACCCCGGCCCTTCGCAGGTCGGCCAGTTGCACACCAGCCGGACGCGAGCCGACGAGACGCACGCAGGTCCCGCATACAACAGGGGGTGACGGCGCCTTGCCCGGCTCTGGCGCAGCGTGATGCTCCAGCGGGGCAGCCTGCGTCGTTCTCTCGTCGGATCGTGGAGCTCAGCCCTCGAAGCGGTCGGGGGAGAAGGTGGGGTGGGGAGCGCGGTGCGCGGCCTCGATGAGCGTCAGGACGTCGACCGAGTCCTGCGGGTCCACCGGGACGGGGGAGCCGGTGCGCAGGGCGTCGGCGAGCTCGCGGTAGTAGCGGCCGTAGTCGCCGGTGCCCGGAGGCGTGCGGATCACGTCGGCGCCGGAGCTCAGCTCGCCGCGGGCGTCCTCGGACTCGTGCCCGAATCCCGGGGCGTCCGGGGTGGTCCCGGACCGCAGTGCCGCCTCCTGGGGATCCTTGCCGACGGTGCGCCAGGCGCCCTGGTCGCCGGAGACGTGGAACCGCGGCCCCTCCAGTGCCGACAGGCTCGACATGGTCAGGTGCGAGGTCACCCCGCCTGAGTGGGTGAGGATCAGCTGCGCGACGTTGGCCGGGCCTGCGGCGGGTCCGGCGGTCCTCACCGCGGCGAGGAGCTCCGTGACCGGCCCGAAGAGCTGGACGGCCTGGTCGATGAGGTGGGGCCCGAGGTCGAAGAGGATCCCGCCGCCCTCCGTGACAGGCGTCTGCGCCTTCCAGCTGCGCTCACCCGCGGGCTTCCACCACTCGAAGCGGGACTCGAACGTGTGGATCCGGCCGAGGACGCCGGCCTCCACGAGGCCGGTCAGGGTCAGGAAGTCGGCGTCGTACCGACGGTTCTGGAACACCGACAGGCGCCTACCCAGGGCGCGGGCCTCCGCGATCAGCGCCTCGCCCTCCGCACTGGTCGGGGCGAACGGCTTGTCGACCACCACGTCCAGGCCGGAGTGCAGGGCGGCGCGGGCCAGGGCGACATGCGAGGAGGGCGGCGTGCAGACGATCACCAGGTCGAGGTCCGGCGCATGGGCGGCGATATCGCTGGGGTCCTCGATGATCAGCGCACCGGGGTGGTCCTCCCGGGCCTGGGCGGCCCGCTCGGGATTCGAGGTCGAGATGATCGCGACCTCGTAGGCGGGATCCACAGCGAGGAAGGCGCCGTGGAAGAACCTCCCGGCGACGCCGTAGCCCAGGATCGCGGCACGGAGCGGTGGATGGTTCATGGGTGGCTGGTTCATGACAGGCCGATCAGCTTCCCGCTGGTGGACAGCTCCGGATCCGTGCACGAGGCCAGATCGAAGCAGCAGGGCCGCCGGCTGCCCGTGCGGAGCTTGTCGATCGACACGTCCACGCGCTTCGCGCGGGTGCTCGCGTTCTTCGTGGCGCCCACCCAGCGCACCCACTCCCAGCGGGCCATCGGGGTGAGGGAGTCCCACTGGTGCTCGACGTCGCCCGCGCTCTCCAGCGCCGTCCCGAGATCCTCGGGGACCTCGGGTTCGGGCCACTGCGCGGCGGTGGTCAGAGTGAAGGAGATGCTCGTCCCGTCGGCCGCACCGAGTGCCTCCACCAGCTCGTCATCCAGGGAGATCCAGTGGCCCTTGCGGCCGTCGGGCTCCAGGACCGTCTCGACCTCGTGATCATCCAGGGCGCCGACCATCGCGACCTGGCCGCGGGAGGGGAGCTGCGCGCTCGCGACCTCGGGCAGGGGCACGATCAGGCGGTCGTTGATCGCCTGCGCGATCGCGGTGCCCTCGATGGTGACGGACTTCTTCGCAGCCATGGGCGCTCCTCGGGACGGGATCGGACTCGTGCGCCG
Source organism: Brachybacterium sp. 107 (assembly GCF_052379725.1). Lineage (NCBI taxonomy): Bacteria > Bacillati > Actinomycetota > Actinomycetes > Micrococcales > Dermabacteraceae > Brachybacterium > Brachybacterium sp. 107. Next base: position 2,718 of record NZ_JBQSYW010000028.1, read on the forward strand.
TCCAGTCTATGAGCACCACGGTGCCCGGACCCTGGGCCCGCTGAACTGGCCTGACGCTCAGCCTTGCCATCCGGGGACGACATCCCTGAACTATTTGCATGCCACAAACAACTACGCGATCCCATGACCCGCACGGGTGACGCGGGGGCGATCCTCCGCGAACTGGTCAGGACCCTGCGCATCTTCCGGCTCGCCGAGCAGCGCCGCGGGCAGCGCAGCGTCTGGGGGACCGCCAGCGGGGTGCTCCAGTGCCTCGAGCTCCACGATGCACGGCTGAGCGAGCTGGCGAGGGAGGTCTCCGCCTCCGTCTCGGTCACCTCTCGCGCCGTCGACGCCCTGGAGGTCGACGGGTACGTCGAGCGGCGCACCGACCGGAACGATGGCCGGGCCTGCGTCGTCTCCATCACCGATCGCGGCCGGGAGCATCTCCGCGAGCGCCACCACGAGATCGCCGACGGCTTCGCCGACGTGCTGCAGGACTGGCCCGACGAGGACATCCAGCAGGCGCTCGACGTCCTGCAGCGACTGAACATCCGTCTCGAGGACCTCACCGTCCTGCTCCGGGACACCGACCGGAAAGGCCCCTCCGTATGACTGACACCCTCCCCGCCCCCGCGAAGGCGCTGCCCCACCGGGAGGTGCTGCAGGTGATGGCCGGCCTGCTGGCCGCGCTGTTCACCGCGCTGCTCTCCAACACCATCGTCTCCACCGCCCTGCCCACGATCATGGCCGATCTGAACGGCACCCAGCGGCAGTACACCTGGGTGATCACGGCGAGCCTGCTGATGATGACCATCAGCACGCCCATCTGGGGCAAGCTCTCGGACCTCTTCGACAAGAAGCGCATGGTCCAACTGGCGATCGTGCTGTTCGTGGCCGGCTCCCTGATCGCGGGCTTCGCGATCTCGATCCCCATGATGATGGCCGCACGCGTCGTCCAGGGCATCGCCATGGGCGGCCTGATGGCGCTCGTGCAGTCGATCATGGGCACGATCGTCTCCCCCCGCGAGCGCGGGCGGTATGCCGGCTACATGGGCGGGGTCATGGGCATCGCGACCATCTCCGGACCACTGCTCGGCGGGGTCATCACCGACGGTCTCGGCTGGCGATGGACGTACTTCGTGTGCATCCCGCTCGCGGTGGCCTCCCTGATCCTGATCCAGCTGAAGCTGCGGATCCCCGCGCGGCCGGCGCGCCCGGTCACCATCGACTACGCGGGCGGGGTGCTGATCGCCCTGACAGCGGCGCTGCCGATGCTCTGGGTCACCTTCGCCGGCAGCAGCTACGACTGGATCTCCTGGCAGTCGGCCGCTTTCGTCGGCGGCTTCGTCCTCACGGCGACCCTCACCGTGATCGTGGAGCTGCGCGCGCCGGAGCCGATCGTGCCGATCCGGCTGCTGCGGAACAACACCGCAGCCCTGATGATCGTCGCGAGCATCGCCGTGGGGGTCGCGATGTTCGGCCCCGCAGTGTTCCTCACCCAGTACTTCCAGCTCGGCGAGGGGCACACCCCGACCGAGGCCGGCCTGCTGATCCTTCCGATGATCATCTTCCAGACGCTCTCCTCCACCCTCGGCGGCATGTTCGTCAGCCACACCGGCCGGTGGAAGCCCATCATGGTCCTCGGCAGCCTCCTCATGGTCCTCGGCCTGGGCGGACTGGGCATGGTCGATCACACCACCGGATATCTCTGGGTCGCCGTCTCGATGGCCCTCGCCGGGGCCGGCGTCGGCACGCTGATCCAGAACATCGTGCTGGCCGTGCAGAACACGGTCGACGTCGCGGACGTCGGCGCTGCCTCCGCCACCATCGCCTTCTTCCGCTCCCTGGGCGGCGCGATCGGCGTCTCCGCCCTCGGGGCGATCCTCACCAACCAGGTCGCCGCGGGCGTCCAGGAGCGCCTTGCCGACAGCGGCGCCCCCGCGGGCGCGATGACCGAGGGCGGAGGCTCGGACAGCACCGAGCTGGACCTGTCCGCGCTGCCCGGTCCCGTCCAGCAGATGGTCCACGACTCCTATGCGGACGGCTTCGGGCACATCTTCCTGATCGCCGGGGTGATCTCCGTGATCACCCTGATCGCCGTGGTGCTCGTGCGGGAGACCGCCCTGCGCACCACCGTCGGGCTGTCCCCCAGCAGCGAGAGCCTTTCCAGGCCCGCCGGCATGAATGCCGGGCATGAGGACTCCCTGGTCGGCCCCGACGGGCGAGCGATCCTGCACGAGCACGACACCACAGGAGGTACCAGGGATGCGCACCATGACCGCAGTCATCACCTCGAGCACGCCGAGCACACCGAGCACACCGAGCACGCCGAGCACATCGAGCACACCGAGACGACCGGACCCGGAGCTCGAGATCGCACGGATCCCGGTTCCGACGATCGGCGCCGGTGACCTGCTGCTGCAGGTCAAGGCCGCCGGCGTGGGCATCCACGACCCGTCGTTCCCGCCCGCCGAGCAGGGCGCCGGACGGGTCATCGGGATCGAGGCGGCCGGGATCGTCTCGGCTGTCGGCCCGAGCGTGACCTCGTGCTGCGTGGGGGATCGCGTCGCCGTGGTCAGCGTGTCGCCGTCCCGGGGCGGGGTGTGGGCGCAGTACGCCGCCGTGCCCGGGGATTCGTTGATCCTCCCGATCCCGGACGGCGTGAGCTTCGAGCAGGCGGCGGCCGTGCCGGTCGCGGCGGGCACCGCGCTGCGGGCGCTGCGCGCACTGCCGGACGGCCCTGCCGGACGCAGGTTGTTCATCGCGGGCGCCTCGGGAGCGGTGGGGACGTTCACCGTGCCCCTGGCCCGCCGGGAGGGATGGGTGGTCGCGGCGTCCGCGTCGGCACCGAACCACGACCACCTGCGCGACCTCGGGGCCGAGCTCACCGTCGACTACCGTGACCCGTCCTGGATCGACGAGGTCCTGCGGTGGCGCCGCGGTGGCGTCGAGGCCGCGATCTCGATCCCGCCGGGCACCACGCACGACGCCATGGCGACGGTCCGTGACGGCGGCGCGGTCGTCACGGTCTCCGCAGACGACGTTCTCGGCGTCCGCGGGATCACGGTGGGAGGCCTCGCCTACGGGGCCGAGATCCAGGAGGATCTTCGCGCGCTCATGGAGGGCATCGCCTCCGGGACGACCCACGTCAAGATCGAGCGGGTCTACCCGTTCGCCGAGGCCCTGAGCGCCCTGGCGAAGGTGCGCACCCTGCATGCGCGCGGCAAGGTCGTCCTCCGTCGTGCCTGAGCGGACGCGCACCTCGCCGTGCGCTCAGCCCTCGCTGTAGCGGCGCTGCCTCTCGCGCTGTCCGTGCGTGAGTCGCCGGAGGTCCGTGCTCTGATCGAAGCTCGACCCCAGAGCGCCGGCGACCACGCCCATCGCGGCGCTCAACCAGGCGATGTCGAGGTACGTCGTGAACGACGGGTGCTCCCCGATGATGTCGGCCATGTACGCGGGAGCGATGACGATGAGGCCGCCGGCGAGGATCAGGAGGACGAGCGCGAGATAGAGGGCTGCCACGCAGAGCGACATGGTCAGGACCGTGGAGAGGTTGTAGAGCAGCACGGTGCGGGCCAGACCGGCTCGCTTGGGACGGTCCCACAGCCCGTTGCTGAGTATCAGCCAGGCGATCATGGCACTCATCGCCAGGACGCCGATCCCCAGCAGCCTCGGCGTCGACAGATACGTCGACATCGCCCAGATGGAGCTGTAGAAGATTCCGAAGGCACCGGTGGCGGATGCGGCGGCGAGGGCGCTGGACAAGGTGGGGACCGTGCGCAGCGGTTCATTGCCCGACACCATTCCGCAGACCGTCCGGACCCCGCCCGTGGTCGCACGAGCATGGAGTGCGAGGTGGCCCGGAAGATCCTCGACCTCCGACCACTGCGTCCAGCGACGGTCGAACCCTGTGGGGTCCCGCCGTTCAGCGGTGGGTTTCATGCGGAGCGCACAGCTCATGAGGACGTGCAGGATGCGGCGACGGCTCGCGAAGGCGCCCAGGGTGGGACATGAGACCACGGCCACCTGCTCCGTGGGGAAGATCTCTGCGATGAGTGGCTTCCCATCGGTGAGGCGCGGGATCTCCGTCAGGAGGAGCACCGCATCCGGATGCTCGTACTCCTCGGAGAGATCGACGGCGGTGCTCAGATCCAGAGTGCCGTCCGGCCGTAGGCGCAAGGTCTCGGTCAGGACGCGGACGGTGATCGGGGGGCGGTACGAATCGTTCAGCAGAGCCTGCAGATCCTCCTTCACGGCATGCGCGCGCCGCGTGGGCAGCCCGGGGTCCGCGACGAGGAGGATGCTGACGCCGGACGGTGCAGTGGTGGGCATGGATCTCCTGGAGACGACTCGCCGGACGTCCCATCGTCGCAGGCGCACGCCCGTTGTCGGGTCCTCTGCGGAGGGATCGACCAGGCGGTTCGGTCCTGACCCCGGACTGCGGCCAGCCGGCGGGGATCCCGGCCTCGACATCTCGCCGGAATCCAGGATCCCTGATCCGCCACGAGACGGCGCCCGTCGGGAGCTGATCCGACGCAGAAGGTCCGTGATCCTGCGTGGCTGACCGCCGGTATGCCGGACCAGCGCCGGCCGGGACCCGACCTGATGGTCGGGCCCCGCGGGCGGTCAGTGCCCGTATCCCCCGGACTCCTCAGCATCGGTCGCCTGGGCGGAGGGTGCGTCCTCGTGCTGCTCGGCCTCGGCCTCGGAGAGCTTCTTGGTCTCGTCATCGACCAGGTCAGGCGCGTCGTCGCCCTGCGCACGGGCGTCACCCTGATCCTCGGGGTGCACGGTGGAGTCGTCATCTGCGGGGTGGTGGACGGGGGTGCTGGTCATCAGGGATCCTCCTGCATAGCGGTGATCGGGACCACACTGTATTCCCGTGGCAGGGGGACCGGCTCCGCTCAGCGGGCCGCGGGGTCGAAGTCGTCGATCACCGCGTCGTAGCCGGAACGGAAGTCGGGGAAGTCCAGCGGGCCGAGGAAGGATCGCAGCAGCGCCCCGTCCAGCACGGTGCCGCCGCGCGGCGGCGTCTGGGTGCTGGGCGGAACCGGCACCCCGAGCCGGGCCGCGATATGCGCGACGACGCGACCGAGCCGGGCCGGCTCCTCATCGACGGCATGCAGCAGCGGGGGAGGGGAGGGGTCCAGGAGCAGCTTCTCGAGAGCGCGGACCAGATCGGCCTCGTGGATCCGATTCGTGCGTCGACCGTGGGGCACGGCGTCGCCGGCCAGCACGCTGCGCAGCAGCCGTTCGCGCCCTGGTCCATAGATCCCTGCGGGCCGGACGATGAGAGCCCCGAAGAGGTCCTCGGCCAGGCGTTCCCCGCGCAGCAGGACCCTGGCGCGCTCGGAGAGCGGCCACGGCGCGGTCGCCTCGGTCACCGGATGCTCGGCGCCGCAGCCCTCGAAGACCCGGGTCGAGGAGACGAAGAGGGTCCGCTCCGGGACGGCGGGCAGCGCGGCGGCGAGGGTCCGCAACGGGGTCCGGTAGCCGTGCTCATCCTCGGGGGGCGGCAGGGTGATGACCATCCTGTCGACCGCCGGCAGCTCGAGCCCCTGGTCGAGCAGGAGGTCTGCGGTGATGCGGGTGAAGGTCTCCGGCAGCTCCGCGGGGGAACGGCGCACGGCCACGACCTGCTCCCCGGCCTCGACCAGTCGGGATCCCAGCCGTCGGCCTATCCGCCCGCACCCCACGAGCAGGGTCGTCCGGTTCGTCGCACCTGTCACAGGGTCTCCTGTCCTCGAACATCTGGTGGCGCAGCATCGACTGCGTGCGGCGCGCTGTCCGCGCCCTTGCGCGCTGCACTGCAGGGCCTGCGGGTTCTGCTCCCCATGGTCAGCGGTCCCGGGATCGCGTCGCGCCCAGCGCTTTCGTGGCCCAGAGCGTGAGAGCGATCAGCACCGGCTGGAACAGGAGGCGGGTGAACCGCTTCGTGTCGGTATCCAGCCCGAAGCCGTCGCGGTGATGGAGCCACTGCGCGATGTTCCCGGGGAACACGGCCACGAAGAAGGCTGCGACGACCCAGCCGACGGCGACCTGACGCCGCACGAGCAGCATCAGGGCCGCGCCCAGGGAGATCTCCACGATCCCTGAGGCGAGGACGGTGGTGTCGGGGCTCACGGGGAGGAGGTCGGGGACCTGCGCCTGGAACTCGTCGCGAGCGACCGTCAGGTGGCTGATGCCGGCGCCGGCCAGTGCGGCCCCCAGGCCGATGCGCACCAGGGTGCGAGGCAGCGAGCGATGCCGCGCCGCAGAACGCGAGGCCGAGTGGTCGGACATGGAGTACCTCGATCTGTCGGGATGCCGAGACGGCGTCGGCACGTCCGTCCAGGATAGAGGACCACGCGGGATCCGAGCGGGCCCTACATCCCGTCCTGTCCCGCTTCCGGACCAGTACTTTTGAGGTATCCGCACCGGAGATCCCGCCGCGGATCCCTCCCCGAGGAGTCCCCCATGAGCACAACCCGCGTTCCGGTTCCCCCCGCGTCCACCCGGCCCGCTGACGAGGCCCGCAGGCCCTGGGGCTACACGGTCCTGGGGGTCACCCGCCTCCTGCTCGGCTTCACCTTCGCCTGGGCGTTCCTCGACAAGCTGTTCGGGCTGGGGTTCTCCACGCCCTCCGAGCGAGCCTGGCTCCAGGGCGGTTCCCCCACCAGCGGATTCCTCGGCGGCTCCATCGAGGCAGGTAACCCGTTCGCCGGCTTCTGGGAGTTCTGGCTCAGCCTGAACCCCTTCACCGACATCCTCTTCATGGGGGGTCTGCTGGGGATCGGCCTGGCCCTCCTGCTCGGCATCGGGACCCGTGTCGCGGCGGCGAGCGGCGCGGCGATGTATCTGCTGATGTACCTCGCGGCGTTCCCGATGGTCACGAATCCGCTGTTCGACGACCACCTGATCATGGCAGTCCTGCTGATCGCGATGGCCGGCCTCGCGGCCGGTGACCACGTCGGCCTTGGTCGCCGCTGGCGTCGACTCGTCGCGGGCAACCCGTTCCTGATCTGACCGGACGTTCCCCACGATCGGACCGCGCCGCAGCAGGCGGGAGGCCGGGTGCGCGCACCGGCTGCGATCAGGCGTCGCGGGAGAACACGAGCAGCTCGCGGGTCTCCGCATCGTCCCGCACCACGGCGAGCGTGCTCGGCGTGGTGGTCAGGCGCAGCGCCCAGGCGTCCTCCACCGGGGTCTCCGTCAGGTCACCGGTGGCGAGATCGATGCTCGTGATGCCGTCAGCGGTCGCGACGATGATCTCGTCACCGAACAGCTGCGCCGCATCGGGCCGGGGGCCGCTCGCGCCCCCGGTCACCGGCACGCGCCACAGCTCCTCGCCGCTGGAGGCATCGACAGCGAAGAGCACGTCCCCGGCCAGCCCCACGACGGTATCGCCGAAGCCCTGCAGCCAGGGAACCGTTGCGGTGTCGGCGCTCCAGAGATCCGCCCCGGTCGCGGGATCCAGGCCGACGAGCCGAGCGGCGTGCTCGTCGTCCTCGACGGTGAGGGCCGAGACCACCACGACGCCGTCGGGCCCGTCGACGAACGGGACCGTCGAGCCGGCCTCCGGGGTCGCCCCGTCGGAGAGATCCGCGGGCCAGGTCCAGGACTCGACCCCCGACGCCGCATCGAGACCCGTGATCGACGCGCGAGTGCGTTCGTCGTCGTTGCCCCACATGATCGGGCCGACGGAGTAGACGTCCCGGGCATCGAGCCGATCCGCGACGACCGTGTCACCGATCCACGTCACCGTCCCCTCGGTCCCCGGCAGGGCCGCATCCCACACCGGCTCCCGATCCTCGAGGCCGTACGCCGAGACGGCCGATCCCGACTCCGCAGGGGTCGCCAGCACCACGGTGCGGCCGTCGGGCGAGACCCCGGCCGCGGCCCGACCGATCCCCGCCCGGTCCAGGCGCTCCACGTCGAGGCAGCCCCGGACCGAGCCGTCCTGCCCGTCGAGGATCGAGAGCCGGTAGATGCCGCCCTCGACGGCGGCGAGGCTGAGCACCGCATCGCCCGCGACCTCGGGCACGGCGGCCTGGCCGGCCTGGCCACGGCTCCAGGACGCCTCGCCGGTGACAGGATCCAGGCTCGTGTCGTGGAATTCGTTCCGCTCGGCGAAGTAGGGGAAATCGGAGACCACGAGGCCACCATCCGTGCGGGGTGCGAGGCGGACGTCCTGCTCGAGCGGCGCCGAACCCAGCAGAGGGCCGATGCCCGGCACCGAGGCGACCTGCTCCACGAGATCACCCATACCCTCCGCTGCCGGCTCCGGGCCGAGCTCGTAGTCCAGTGAGCTGTCACCCGTGCTCGTGCCGACATGGCAGCCCCACCACGGGGTGCGGACCACGGCCACGGCGCCGCCGGCCAGGAGCGCGACGACGGCGATGCCGCCCACCCAGACGCGGACGCGGCGAGAGCGGGCGGTGGGAGGAGCGGGCTGCGTCATGCGGGTCAATGTAACCCGGGGGCCCGTGCTCGAGAGGTGGCAGGAACGATCGCTGGACTCTCCGGGGACCACGGTCCCTGTGACAGGCCGGGACGCCTCCTACTGTGGCCCCATGATCGAGAACTCGAAACTCACCGTGATCGGTGCCGGGGCCGTCGGCTCGAGCGTCGCCTACGCGTCCCTCATCCGCGGCTCCGCTCGCCATATCGCGCTCTACGACATCGACCCGGAGAGGACCGAGGCCGAAGTGCTCGACCTCGCCCACGGCACCCTGTTCGCCGGCAGCAGCGACATCACCGGCGGGTCCGACATCGCAGTGGCGGAGGGCTCCCACGTCGTCGTGATCACCGCTGGCGCCAAGCAGCGTCCTGGCCAGACCCGGATCGAGCTCGCCGCCACCAACGCCACGATCCTCCGCTCCCTCGTCCCGCAGGTCCTCGACGCCGCGCCGGACGCGATCATCGTCATCGTCACCAACCCCTGTGATGTCCTCACGATGCTCGCCCACGAGGTGTCCGGACTCCCGACCCAGCGGGTCTTCGCCTCCGGCACCCTCCTGGACTCCTCCCGGCTGCGCTGGGAGATCTCGCGGCGAGCGGGGGTCGCCGCGTCGAGCGTGCACGCGCAGATCGTCGGTGAGCACGGCGACACCGAGTTCCCGCTGTGGTCGACAGCGCGCATCGGAGCCGTCCCGATCCTGGACTGGCAGCAGGAGGGTGCCCCGCTGTTCACGAGGAACGATCTGGACGACATCGCCGCCGAGGTGCGGGATGCGGCCTACCGCGTCATCCAGGGCAAGGGGGCGACCAACTACGCCATCGGCCTCTCCAGCGCCCGCATCGTGGAGGCGATCCTGCGCGACGAGAACGCTGTGCTCCCCGTCGCCCCGGTGCTCGATGACTTCCACGGCATCCAGGGTGTCGCCCTGTCGGTGCCCTGCATCGTCAGGTCCTCCGGTGCCCACCCCATCCGGGACACCCCCTTCTCCTCGTCCGAGCTCGACGCGCTGCACTCCTCGGCCCGGGCGCTGAGCGCAGTCGCTGCCGAGGTGCGCGGGGAGGGACGGACCCGCTGATCCTCAGGCGTCGGGGCGGCGCTCATCACCGTCGCCGACCGGCCTCTTCGGAGCGCCGAACGACACCGGCCGCTCGGGCGCTTCGTCCGCCAGCAGGTCGACGTCGTCCTGGCGGGCCAGATACATCTCGCGGATCAGGCGGATGGTCGGCTTGGTCGCGAAGAAGAACGACCCGACCAGGAAGCAGACCGTGCCCGCCAGCTGCGTCTGCCCGAAGAAGAACAGCACGCTGCCCACGATGAAGAGGAACGCGGCCAGGAAGTCCACGATCGTATGCAGAACCTCGAACGCCGCGAAGCGACGGGCCTGCTGGGGAGTGATCTGGGCATTGCGGGGGTCGAAGAGTCGCGTCATGCCCCCCCATCCTCCCGCTCGGGTGTCCTCCGTGCAGGATTCTCCTGCGCCCGGTCCGCCGGGGTGCGACCCCGCCTGGGGGCCACGGCTCGCCCGCGACGAGCTCACCGAGGTGCGCGGAACCTCGCGACGTAGCGTGCGAAGTCCCATCCCGGCTGGGTGGTGGTGCCGTCGAGGAACTCGATCGCCGCCCGTCGACCCTCCCGGTAGAGCAGTTCACGGTCCGCCGCGGAGAGATCGAACTGGGTGGGACGCACCGCGGCGGTGTCGATGAAGATCGTGCGGGCCACGGCGTGGGAGTCCTCGATGTGCATCCGGTCGTAGAACCCGGTCACCGTGCTCACCACGGCCTTGGCGAACGAGAGCGGCCCGGAGATCCTGGTGACCCCGCCGAAGCCGCTCTCCGGGCGGGCGGAGAGCTTGATGCCGAAGGTGGGCCAGCGCGGGATCTGCCCGGGCGGGAGGTCGAACACCTCGACCGGGAAGTTCGACAGCATCCCGCCGTCCACCAGCCACGTGGTGACGCCGGCAGGGGACGTCCACCGGGTGGGCCGGAAGAAGAACGGGATCGACGTCGACGCGCGCACTGCGTCGACCACCCGCAGCCGCTCCGAGCTGGTGCCCACGGCGCCCGCATCGGTGGGCAGGAACCGCAGGCGCCCGGCCGTGAGATCCGAGGCGGTGACCACCAGGCGGGAGCGCTGGCCGGGGCCGAGCTCCCGTGCTGGGTCAGGATCCTCGTAGAGAAGATCGGCGAAGGTGCCCGTGCGGCCGGGATCGCCCTGGGTGTCCAGCTGCTCCTCGAGCCAGCGGGCCAGGGCGGCGCTGCGATAGACCCCGTTGTGCAGCATGATCGCCAGGGCCTTGCCCGGCAGGAAGCGGGTCCAGAACGGGCCGTCCTGGAAAAGGCGGTAGTCGGTGGCGCGCAGGATCCCCACCATGGCCGAGCCGCTGATCCCTGCTGTGGCCAGAGCCCCGGCGATCGCCCCGGCGGAGGAGCCCGCCACCCGGTTGATGCGGTATCCACGCTCCTCGAGCACCTCGATCGCTCCGGCCAGGGCGATGCCCTTGACCCCTCCGCCCTCCAGGACGAGGTCCACGCGGCGATCGCCGTCGGCTGGTGAGGACGAGGGCGCGGGCTGGGCGGTGACCATGCGATCACCCTAGATCAGGGTTCCTCGGGGTGGTCACGCTCCGAGTCGAGGACAGGCGTCGTCGGGGGCGTGGCACGGGCGTCGAGCTGTTCGCGGACCGGCCCGGCGATGCGGGCGAGGGCAGCTCCGAGGTGGCGCTGCTGTGCGGCGCTCAGCGGGTCGAAGATCAGCTCGCGCACGCGTTCCACGTGGCCCGGGGCGCTCGTGACGACCTTCTGCAGTCCGGTGTCGGTCAGTGTGGCCACTGTGTATCGCCCGTTGTCCGGATCGGGGCTCCGGGTGACCCAGCCGCGCTGCTCGAAGCGGACCATGACCTTGGAGAGTCGGGGCTGGGTGCTGTCGCACTGGGCGGCAAGGGTGCTGAGGCGAAGGGAGTGGTCCGGGGCGCTCGAGAGGCGGGCGAGCACGCTGTACTCATAGTTCGTCGTGTCGGCGTCGCGTTCCAGCTGCCGATCGAGCAGCGTCGGCAGCGCGATCACGATGCTCAGCAGGTCCTGCCATATGGCCTGCTGCTGCTCGTCGAGCCATCGGGGGGAATCGGTCATGCCACAGGAGCATACCGGCGAGGGACGCCGGTTGACTTGCCGAGGAAAGTCCGACAGTCTTCTCGGAGTTGCCCAGGCAAGTCCCGATGTGGCATCCGGCCCTCTTCTCAGACGGCCGCTGACGACAGACATCATGAGGAGAGTCCTGTGAAGGCGATTCGATATCACCAGTTCGGCGGCACCGAGGTGCTGCGCACCGACGAGGTGGAGATTCCCTCGCCCGGCCCTGGTCAGGTGCTGGTGAAGGTGGCCGCGACCTCGTTCAACCCGGTGGACGACCACATCCGTCTCGGAGTGCTGGCCGAGGCCATCCCGACCCCGCTGCCGATCACACCGGGGCTGGACGTCGCCGGCACCGTCGTCGCACGCGGCGAAGGAGTCACCACGGTCCAGGTCGATGACCTCGTCATCGGAATGTTCCCGCTGAACGAGCACGGCGGTGCCGCGGACTACGCGGTCATCGCGGCTGATCTCGTCGCCGTGGCACCCCGCACGCTGCCGCTGACCGATGCCGCCGCTCTGCCGTTGACCGGGCTGGCGGCCCGGCAGGCAGCCATCGGGCTGGCCGATATCCGGTCCGGGCAGAGCGTGCTGGTCAACGGCGCGGGTGGGGCGGTGGGCGGCATCGTGGTGCAGCTCGCTGTCGACGCCGGTGCGACGGTGACCGCCGTCAGCGGGCCCGAGCATGCCGACCGTCTGCTCGGGTACGGCGCCGCCGAGGTCGTGGGGCCGTTGGATCTCGCCGCGGGCCCGCACGCCGTGGGCGGGCCGTTCGAGGTCGTGGTCAACCACGTCCGCCTCAGCCCGGACGGCCTGGCCACGCTGACCGGCTATGTCGCTGACGGCGGCATCGCGGTCAGCTCCGCGGGGGCCGTGCCGGCCGACGACGAGCGCGCCGTGCGGACAGCGAGCGTGTGGGTGCAGCCCGACGGCTCCCACCTGGCGGATCTGGTGTCGCGCCTCGATCAGGGCCGGATCGCCCTCCACATCGCCGACCGCCGGCCGCTGCAGGAGCTGCGCGACGTGCACGACGACGCGGCACAGGGCGCGCTCGTCGGCAAGACAGTCCTGACCGTCGCCTGACGGCCAGTTCACGGTCAGCTGGCCGCCTGGAAGGCGCTGTGGAGGGCCCTGCGAAGCGCGCAGGGCCCTCCGCGGCGTCGGCCTGCTCCGGCCTCTCACGAGCCGCGGCCCGCCCTCACCCCATCCCGAGCAGCTTCCCGCTCCTCAGCTGGTCGACACCCGGTCGACGGAGAGCCGGATCGTGAACGTCGAACCCGTGCCCGGCGTGGACCGCACACTGATCTGGCCGCCGTGGGCGAGCACGAGCGCGCGGGTCAGCGCCAACCCGATGCCGTGCCCCGGGATCGGGCTGCTGCGCGCCGTCTCGGTGCGGTAGTACTCCGTGAACAGATTCGTCTGCTCCTGATCGGACATCCCGATCCCCGAGTCGATGATGCTCACCTCGACCGCGCTCTCGACCACCCGGCAGCGCACCCGGATCGTTCCGCCCCGCGGCGTGTACTTCAGGGCGTTGGAGAGCAGGTTGCTGATCGCCTGGGTCAGCCTCTTCGCGTCCACGAGCATCACCGGGGACTCCTCGATGTCCCCCGAGAGGGAGATGCCGCTCTTCTCGGCCTGCGGCGCGGCAGATTCGAGAACCTCCTGCGCGATGAGCGAGACCCGATGGCGGCGCAGCTCCAGGCCATCCACGGTGGACCGCGTGATCTGATCGTGCAGCAGATCCTGCACCAGGGTGAGCAGCTGCTCGGCATTGCGGTTCGCGACCGCCAGGTACCCGGCGGCGCCCTCGGGGAGCTCCTCGTCATCCATCGCGAGCTCGAGATATCCGATCACCGAGGTCAGGGGAGTGCGCAGCTCATGGGAGACCGCCGCGACGAACTGCTGCTGCGCGCGGACGGCATCGACGTACGAGGACACATCGGAGAAGATCACCACCGCGCCGTCGCGGTTGCCGTGCCGGTCCAGGATCTGCCGTGCCGAGGTGGAGAACTTGGTGCCGGCCTGGCCCGGAGGGCCGGCGGAGATCACGTAGTTGCTGAAGCTCTCCTGGAGGACGGCGCGGCGCACGGGGCGCTGTTCGGGAGGGATCGCCGTGGCCGTGCCCGGGTAGCGCAGCAGGAGCTGCGACTCCTCCGGATCGTGGAGATCTGTCGGGGAGCACAGCTCATGGAACGCCTTCTGGGTCCGGTTCATCAGCACGTCGTCGCCCTCGCGGTCCACCACCACGATGCCCACCGGCACGCTGTCGAGGATGTTCTCGAGCAGTCGCTCCCAGGAGGCCGTGGCTTCCAGCAGCTCCTCCTTCTCCTGGAGCGTCGCCGTCATCCGGCGCGCCTGCCCGTCCAGCACCTTGAGGGCGCCGGCGGCCAGCAGCCCGACCTGGAGCACCGTGAAGGGCAGGAGCAGAGCGCGGGCGATGTCCGTGGAGGTGAGGTCCGGCGCGGAACGCACCAGGGCCGGCCCGGCGATGGCTGCCGCCACGCAGACGGTCGCGATCACCGCGCCGGGGATCCGCAGCCGCGCCACGAGCCAGAGCGCGGGGATGATGGTCAGCAGCGAGACGGCACTCGCCTCGGTGCGCAGCACATCACGGAACAGCCCGACGGCCACGATGTCCAGCACGGGGATGATCGCCCCGCACCAGGAGGGAAGCCGTCTCCACGGAACTGCGAACGCTGCCACCGTGGTCAGCGCGAGGAGGATGAGGCCTGCGAGGTAGGGGCCGCTCTGCACGAACACCGGGCTCGAGAACGAGATCATGAGGGTGAACACGGCGACGAAGGCGAGGAAGTAGAGCTGCTTGGAGCCGCCGCCGGTGGGGGAGACCACCCGGGCGAGCTGACGGGTCACGGATGCTGCGAGGTCCACGGGAATCCGCCTTCACGAGTCAGGAGCCCGCGCCACGCCAGGGAACCGGCTCCGGTCGGTCTGCCCTGTACCCGGAAGTCTCACCCCGCGAGCCGTCCCGGGCAACCATGCACAGCCGGGTTCGGCTGTGATTCTTCCCGAGAGTGAGGATCCAGCGGTCCTGGCGGCCGGCTGACCGTGCGGACGCAGTCCGTGCTCCCCGCGGATCGTCGGGGGTGACCGGATGCGCGCCGCACCTTCTATACGCTGGTGCTGGCCCGGGCGACGGGCACGGACCAACGAGGACGAGGCGGAGGACGCTGTGGGGACTGCTGTGGTGATCGAGGACGACGATGACATCCGTCAGCTGCTGGAGGTCGTGCTCGGCCAGGAGGGGTACGCCGTGACCGTGGCGGCCACGGGCACCGAGGGGCTCGATGCTCTCAGAGCCGATCCGCCGGACCTGACCCTGGTCGATGTCGGCCTGCCGGACATGGAGGGCTATGAGGTGGTGCGCACGGCCCGGCCCCTCCTGAGCGGCCACATCGTGATGCTCAGCGCGCGCTCGCAGGCCTCCGACGCCCAGCTGGGTCTCGAGGCCGGTGCCGATGCGTACCTGACCAAGCCGTTCCGGCCGCGACAGCTGCGCGAGTCGCTCCGGGAGATCGTCTCCCGCCCGGTCAGGTCCGACGGACAGGCACCATCTGCGTCTCGGTGAGCGTCGGGTTCTCCTGGTGCGGGGTCTGCAGCAGCGCGCGCCGCACCGAGACCTCCTTGCGCAGCGCATCGACGGTCTCGCGGCCCACGGCCGTGACCACGGGCAGCTGCTCCCGCGCGGCGTCCGCGTCGCCGCCCTCCAGGATCGCCTCGAGATCGGTGGCGGCCTGCTCCAGCCGTGCGGCACCCACCATCGCCGAGGACACCCGGATGCTGCCGACCGCGTCCCGCGCGGGCATCGGAGCCTCCGCTGCCACAGCGCGCTCCAGGCGGGCGGCACGGATGGGCCACATGATCGCCCATCCCGAGGCGAAATCGATCCCGAGATCCGAGCGGCCCTCGAGCTCGGCCGAGAGCTCCTCGAGCTCCTCCAACCGCATCAGCGGCTGGGCCAGGAGCTCCTCGCTCAGCACCACCTCGGCGAGGATCCGCCCGTCCGCGTTGCGGACGGTCTTGGCCCATCCGGTGCGCCCCGTCAGAGCACGCCATGACGCCTGCAGGTAGTACACGTACGTGAGGTACACGTACACCAGATTGCCCAGTCCCAGGCCGACGGCGACGAGTGCGGAGACCTCGCCACCGGTCACGCGCCGATAGACCAGACCCCACACCGCGTAGGGGAGCACGAGGAAGAACAGCCCGGACAGGACGATCGTGAGCAGGGTCGAGGCTCTCCAGAAGTCCCCCGCGTTCTCGACGAGCCCGAGGATCAGCAGCAGTGGGATGAGCACGAGGTTCAGCATCATCACGACCGGCTGCAGCATGAAGTAGTGCATCTCGAGCAGCCCGGGAACCGAGAGATGGCCGCTGCGGCGCAGCGAGGGGAGCGCGGAAGCGCACTCCATGTTCCCCTGCGCCCAGCGGGTACGCTGCCGGATCAGCCGCCGGGTGAAGGGAAGGGCCTCCTGGGAGACATGCGCCTCCCGCACGTAATGGTTACGCATCCCGAGCTCGAGGATGTTCATGCCGAGCTCGTAGTCCTCGCTGAGCTTCTTCCCCCATGGCTTCCCGTGCTTCTCGGTCAGGGCGTCGAGCACGGTGAGCCGCGCGAACTGGCCGTTGCCGCCCATGCCCACGGTCCCCGTCCGCACCCGCAGCACCTGCATCGCCGAGTTCGTCGTCCGGAACTCGAGATCCTGCATCCGTACCAGCGCGCGGCCGACGGCGTTGCGCACGCGCCCGTCCGTAGGACGCGGGCGTCGGTCGCCGCGGTTCTTCATCCACACCTCGAGCTGGACAGCACCCACCTCGGCGTCGCCGAAGGACTCGGGACCGGACAGCATCGGCAGGGCGTTGTCCGAGAGGAAGCCATCGGCGTCCAGGACCCCGATGACGGTGCGGTGACGCTCCTCCGCGTTCCCCTGCACATGCTCCGAGACGATCCGGTACGCGGCGTTGAGGGCGTCGCCCTTGCCGGTCCTCGCCTCCGGTGCGATCCGGGAGATGAGGTGCACCCGGCTGTCGAAGACCATCAGATCCTGCACCACGCTCGCGGTGGAGTCCTCGCTCGCATCGTCGATGACCCACACGTGAGCTCGAGGGAAGGACGTGCGCGCCGCGGAGACCGTCTCGGCGATCACGTTCTCCTCGTCGCGGCAGGGCACCAGCAGATGCCACGCGAGGGTGTCGGGATCGCCGACAGAATTGCTCGGGTGGCGCACCTCGCGCAGGAAGGTCATCAGCAGCAACGAGACGTAGGTGAGCGCGCAGGCCGCGGTCAGCGTCAGCAGCGCCACCGCCACATCCCGCCAGATCACCTCGCCGATGTTCCCGAACACCCCCGAGAGGCCGAACACGACGACGGCGCACAGCGCATAGAGGACGGCGAGGACGACGGTCAGCGTGGTTCTCATCGGCAGGATTCGCTTTCACGGTGTGGTCCCGGCCCGGGCCCGGAGGGGCCGTCGAGGTCACGGGAGCGGGCAACAGGGTGGGCATGCCCACGGTGATGGACCCGTTCATGCCGAGGCCTCAGATCGTAGTCACTCGAGCTCGCTCCAGTCATTGTTCGACGTGCGCATCACACGGCCCCGCGCCTCGTCCTGGTGGGAAATCGGTGGCAGCGTCGCTCGAGCACGCCCTACCGTGCGGACATGACGAACGCACAGACCCCGCTCGGTGATCCCTCCGGTATCTCCGCCCTCGACAACGGCCGGTCCATCCTCCTGGTCACCGGTCCTCCGGCCGGGAAGTCCACGGTCACCAGACTGCTGGCCGAGAGGTTGAGCCGTTGCGCGCTGCTCGACGGGGACTTCGTGGCCCGGCTCGTGGTGAGCGGATACGTCTGGCCGCTCGGAGAACCGGCCGACGAGGCCGCACGGCAGGTCGCTCTGTGCAACCAGAACCTCTGCGACCTCGCACGGAACATCGCCGACGCCGGGATCACCCCGGTCATCGACTGGATCGTCCCGGATCGGGCGCAGTTCGACGTGTTCTCGAACGCGCTCGGCGGTCTGGGGCTGCGCCCCGTGGTGCTGGCCCCCGACCCCGCGGTGTGTGTGGAGCGGAGCCTGCAGCGCGAGGAACGAGCCCGTTTCGACTTCGACGACCACGCGGGCCTGCTCGCCCGGATGGGGGAGGCGTTCGGGGACGACGCGCTCTGGGTCGACTCCAGCCACCTCAGCGCGCAGGACACGGTGGAGCTGATCGTGGAGGCGCCGGGCATCGCCGACGACAGCCGCTGATCCGGCCGTCGGCCCGGGCTCGAGCCGCCATACCGGCCTCGACGTCCACCTCGAGACCGGCCTCGACGTCAGCTCCGACGGCGACAGCGCCCCTCGGCTCCGGAGCCGAGGGGCGCTGTCGCCGAGCGGTGCGCAGGCGATCAGTCGCCCGGCCACTCCCCGAAGACCTTCTCGAAGGCGCGTGCGCCGCCGCGGTCCACGAGTGCCTTGACCGTGGCGTAGAGGGCGCCCTGGATCGCCGCGGCGAGCACGATCTGACCCAGCGGGAACTCGGACTCGAGCGCCTTGGGGGTGTCATCGGTGTGCTCGGAGGCGGCGCGCTTCCAGATCTGCTTGAACAGGATCCCGGCGACCGCGCCGCTGGCGACGCCGCTCAGCAGCCCGATGGGGCGGTAGAGGATCTTGGCGGAGGTGCTGGTGGTCTTCTCATGGGCCATGGTGGTCTCCTCGAGGTCTCGGCGGGAACGTCAGCGGCGGCGGTTCGCCAGGAGTGAGACCGCGGCGATCAGGAGGCCCACGGTGGCGCCGCCCGCCGCCCACAGCACGGGGCTCGGACGCCCCAGATCATCGGTGGCCGCATCGCGTGCCTGGTCACGGGCCTGGGCGACGGAGGAGCGGGCGGACTCGCGAGCCTGCTCCGCCTGCCCCTGCAGCCGGGCCTTCTGCTCGTGCGCGCGGGCTTTGAGCTCGTCGACCTGCTTGTCGGCCTGCGCCTTGGGGTCGAGCTTGTCGGAGAGCGCGCCGACGGTGTTCGCCAGATCGCGACGCGTGCGGGCGATGTCGGTCTCGATCTCCTCGGGCGTGGCATCGCCGGACGGCTCCGGGGCTGCCGTGCTGGGCAGGCCGGTCTCCGTCTCGGGAGGACGGATCGGCCCGGAGTCGGGGCCCCCGGGTCGGGCCGCGTCGTTCGCTGCGTGGGTCATCTCAGATCCTTTCCTTGATCTCGTCCGCGTCCCGGCGCACGGTGGCGACGGTCCGCTCGGGCGTCGGGGTCAGGCCCTCGGTCTTCTTCTTGCCGATCAGGGCGGCGATGCCCGCGATGAGGAAGATGACGACGGTGACGATCAGGGCGGCCGCCCAGGCGGGCAGGAAGAGCGCGAGCACCAGGATCGCGGTGGCGATCAGGGAGCCGAGCCCGAACCAGGCGAGGACGGCGCCGGCACCGAAGAGGCCCACGGCGGTCCCGCCCTGCTTGGCCTTCTGGGTGTACTCGGCGCGGGCGAGCTTCAGCTCGTCCCGCACGAGACGTGCGGTCTGCTCCGACAGGCGATCCACGAGATCGGCGACAGAGGGGTCTTCCGTGGGACGGGGGTTGCTCACGAGTGCTCCCTTCGGACTTGCGATGGCCGGTGGCATGCACGTGCCGGCGACCCGGACGCCCGACGGGCACGGAGCCCGCCGAGGGCCCCAGCCTAGACATGCCCTTCTCCCGTGCTCCAGGGGATCGGGCGCCCGGTTCCTCGACGACGACGCATGACCTGCATCGATGGCGTGAACTCGCAGGACCCACCGGTGCTCGACCAGCCGGTCGTGACGGTCCACCCGGAGCGGGTGCGAGCGGTGTCGGGTGATCGGGTCACGCTCTGGACCCGCCGTGACCTGCGCACCCGGTCGCAGTACGGTGTCCGGACCGATCCTCCTCCTCTTCCTCTGCACTCATTCCTCTGCACTCATTCCTCCGCACTCACTTCTCGCACCATCGCTCGCCCCCTGTCCTCGCCCCTGCGCCGCTCCCGCCCGAAGGACCCCCGTGCCCGCTCAGATCGCCGTCGCCGCTGCGCGACGCGTCGCCCCGGACAGGCGGAGGCTGGCATGATCACCACCGCCTCCCCGCGCCCGCGCCGCTTCGGCCCCCTGCGTGACAAGCACTCCCGCCCGTACCTGATGACCGCCGGGCTCTCGATGATGGGCGACAACATCGAGCACGTCATCACCTACTGGGTGCTCTGGCAGACCTTCCACTCGCCGTGGCTCGTCGGCTTCCAGGTGATCAGCCACTGGCTGCCCTTCCTGCTGCTGTCGGTGCTCTTCGGCGGCCTCGCCGAGAAGTACGACTGCCGGCGCATCATCCAGATCGCCCAGGGCCTGTTCGCGTTCGTGTCCCTGGGCTGGGGCGTGCTGTTCCTGACCGGCAGCCTGGAGATGTGGAGCGCCTGCGTGCTGCTGGTGCTCCACGGCTGCGCCGGCGCGCTGTGGGGACCGGCGGAGCAGCTCATGCTCCACGACTTCGCCGAGCCCAAGGAACTGCCCAGCGCAGTGCGTCTGAACGCGACGTTCAAGAGCCTCGGTGTGCTGGCCGGGCCGGTCGTCGGCTCTGTGCTGCTCCTGCTGCTCGGGCCCACATGGGGGATCTTCGCGAACATCGTGTTCTACCTGCCGATGACGCTGCTGATGATCCGCACGCCGTTCACGGGGCACTCCCGCAGCGGCCTGGTGCTGCGGGACCGGGTCTCGATCCTGGACACCCCGCGCGTGCTGCGCACCGTCGCGGGGGACAAGGTGCTGGTGGGCATGATCGCGCTCGCCGGGCTGATCGCGGTGTGCGTCGGCTCCTCCCTCACGGTGTCGATGCCCAACTTCGCCGACGCCCTCGGCGCGGGGGACGAGGGCGGCCTCGGCTACGGCCTGCTGCTGTTCGCCAACGGCATCGGCGGTGTGGTGGGCGGGTTCCTGCTCGAGGCCACCGGCATCATCAAGGCGGACGTCAAGGCCGCTGTGGTCGCCGCCGTGATGTTCGGGCTCACCAGCCTCGTCGTCGCCACCACCTCGCACTACGGGATCGCCGTCGTCGCGCTCGTGGTGGGCGGCGTCGCGAACCTCGCCGCCACCTCGGTGGGTCAGGCGATCGTGCAGCTGCGTGCCCCGGCGGACCAGCGCGGCCGCGTGGTCGGGGTCTACGGGATGATCGGCAGCGGCATGCGCACCGGAAACGGCATCACCCTCGCCGGCCTCGGTGCCCTGGTCGGGGTGAGCGGTGCGGTGGCCGTGGGCGGGGTGGGTCTGATGATCGGAGCGCTCGTGATCGCCGTGCTCACCGGGATGCAGACGGCGCGCAGCCGACGAGCCTGACCAGCGGACATCGCACGTCGGACGCCCTGGGACGGACGACTCCGGACTTACGACTCACGACTGGTGTCGCGGGACGGCTTTCCGTCAGGTCAGCGGCGGGAGCGGCGGCGCCCGGTGATCCAGAGCGCGATGCCGCCGAGCCCCAGGGCGAGTGCGGCCAGTGCGGCCGGCGTCGAGGCGTCGCTGCCGGTCTCGGCGAGGGCGCTGTCCGACCCGTCGGAGGCCTCGACGAACCCGGAGCCGTTCGCACCGCCCGTGCCGTCCGCGCCATCCGAACCGTCCGAGCCTCCCGAGGATCCGTCGCCCTCCGCAGAGCTCCCGTCCTTCCCGGTTCCGCCGCCATCGGTGATGCCGCCGTGCTTCCCGCTCAGGACGGCTCCGATCCGGAGCACCTGATCGATCATGCGCTCCTGCGCGGTGGAGGAGGACGAGGAGCTGTCGGGATCAGGGGTCTGCGAAGCGGACGCATCCGTCGGCTCGCGCGTGCCCGCGCTCCCGGCCGACGGGGCCGGCGTCTGAGGGGTGCTGTTCTCGTCGCCCGGCGTGCTCGGGGCAACGGGTGAGGAGCTCGACTTCTCGGACCCCGACGTCGCATCGGACCCCGACGACCCATCGGACCCCGAGGTCCCGGCGGAGCCCTGCTTCCCGCCGGAGTCCTTCTCCCCGTCGTTCCCGACGGGTGGATCAGCCGGGGGAGAGGTCTGCTTCGGAGCATCGGTCCCGGAGGATGGCTGGTCCGACGGCTTCGGGGACGGCGTCTTCGTGGCCGGCTTCGAGGATTTCGGTGCGTCCGGCGACGGCTTCGGGCTCACGGACGCGTCGTCGGTGTGCTCGCCCGTCGGCTCCTCCGTGGGCTCTTCGGTCGGCTCCTCGGTGGGCTTTTCGGTCGGCTCCTCGGTGGGCTTTTCGGTCGGCTCGGGGTCAGCTGCCTTCTCCGCCACCGAGAACGTCCCGTTCGCCTGCGTGTCCTCGACGTCGATCTGGTACCTGTACTCACCCGCTAAATCGGGGGTGTACGTCGCGGAGACGCTCTGATACTGGTCCGAGGTGACGTTCAGGGTTGTCGCGCCGCTGCCCTCGGGCGGGATGATCGTCACCGTCCCGCTCTCCTTCTGCCCGAAGCACTCTCCGGTGATGGCGACCGTCTTCCCGAGGGTCAGGGTGTCAGGAGACGCATCGGCGCCGGGCGCCTCGCAGATGGAGGGCGGCGAGGCCGGGAGCGCGCCCGCGGCCGGCGCGGCGAGCGTCGCCGACGGCATCAGGGCGCACGAAGCGACCAGCACCAGGCCTGCACCGAAACCGGTGGCGGCCGAGCGTTGACGACTCGTCACAGAAAGACTCCTCGGAAGACAGGGACAACCCGTCATACTCTAGGGGTGGGCACTCTGTGTGACGCCCAAGCAGGTCACATGGCCGGGCAAAGTCTTCGTGAACAGCCTGGCAAGCGGCGACCGTCAAAGGAGCAGGCGATGATGCAGGACGACGGTCCCGATGACCTGATGGCCGACATCCCTGTCGACGGCGCCCCCGCCAGCGGCATCCCCGCCCTGACCGAGTCCGAGGCACGAGAGATCGCCGCCGAGGCAGAGTCCGTGATCAGCGAGATCGCCACGGTCGTCGAGGGCAAGGGGGAGGTCGCCCAGGCCGCCTTGCTCGTGCTGCTGGCCGGCGGCCACCTCCTCATCGAGGACATCCCCGGCGTGGGCAAGACGATGCTCGCGAAGTCCCTGGCCGCGGCGCTCGGCGCGAAGCGCCACCGCATCCAGTTCACCCCCGACCTGCTGCCCGGGGACGTCACCGGCGCGAGCATCTTCAACCAGGCCACCAGCGAGTTCGAGTTCCGGCCCGGCGCCGTGTTCACGCAGATCCTGCTGGCCGACGAGATCAACCGCGCCTCCCCCAAGACCCAGTCCGCTCTGCTCGAGGCCATGGAGGAGCGGCAGGTCAGCGTCGACGGCACCACCTACGAGCTCGAGGAGCCGTTCATGGTGGTCGCGACCGCGAACCCCGTGGAGATGGAGGGCACCTACCGGCTCCCCGAGGCCCAGCGCGACCGCTTCCTCGCCCAGATCTCCATGGGGTATCCCGTGCAGTCGGCCGAGACCCGGATGCTCGCCGCCCAGGCCGGGCCCGTCCCCGCCGGCGACCGCGACGTCCTCGACGCCGTCCGCACCCGCACCACCCCCGAGCGGATCGCGGCCCACGTCCGTTCCGTGCGCCGCGTCCACGCCTCCGAGGTCATCCTCGACTACATCGTGCGCCTCGCGGCCGCCACCCGCTCCCACCCGCACGTCACCCTCGGCGCCTCGCCCCGCGCCGCGGTGCACCTGGTGCGGGCGGCCAAGGCGCATGCCGCGCTCGACGGGCGCACCTTCGTGGATCCCGAGGACGTCCGCGCCGTGATCATGCCGGTGTGGCGCCACCGCATGCACCTGACCCCGCAGGCCCTGTCCCGCGGCGCGAGCGCGGGGGAGCTGGTCGACCAGGTGCTGCGGAACACCTCGCAGACGTGACGCCGCGACCCGGGACGGTCCTGCGCCCGACCGCGCGAGGCTTCGCCGTCGCGGTCCTGGCGCTGCTGTGCTGGGTCACGTCGGACCTCACCGAGGTCCGTCCCGCCCGCTATCTCGCCGCCGCCCTGCTGCTGGCGCTGCTGGTCGGCGCGATCGGGATCGGGGTCTCGAGCATCGGCCTGCGGGCACGCCGCCAGGTGATCGACGACGCCGTCCCCGTCGGCTCCGTGGCCCGCGTGCAGCTCGAGATGCTCACCAGGGCGCCGCTGACCGTGGTCCCGCTGACACGCGGCACCGTGCGCGAGCATCTCCCCGCGGCGCTCGGCGGCCAGGGCGACCTCCCGCTGTCCCGTCGGATGCCGCACGTGCTGCGGGTGAGCCATCGGGGATCGCATCCGCTGGGCCCGTACAGCATCATCGTGCGCGACGTATTCGGCCTGTTCCATCTGCGGCGCACGGTCGAGGACGGCCTGCAGCTGACCGGCCTGCCCGTGGTCGCAGAGCTCGCCCCGGGCGCGGAGCGCGCCACCGGCATCACCCGCGAAGGGCCGCTGAGCGCCCTGTCCGCCCCGGGCGTCGGCGAGATCGGGCCCATCGCCCGTCCCTATGCGGCCGGTGACGACATCCGTCGCATCCATTGGCGGGCCAGCGCCCGCACCGGACAGCTGATGACCCGCGAGGACGAGCCCGCCGCCGGGCACAGCGCCGTGATCGTCCTGGACACCACGCGCCGCGAGGACGTGGGCCCCGAGATCGAGGACCGCCTGGTCTCCCACGCCGCCACCGTGCTCGAGAGCCTCGGGCTGAACGGCTGGGACGTGCGCATCGTGGACGCCTCCGGTGACGAGATCACCCGCAGCGGCCGCCGCCGCGGCATCCCCGGGCCCTCCCCGCTGGGCAGCGAGGCCGACGCCGTCGAGTCCCGCGCCTCCCTGCTCGCGCTCGCCGACGTCGCCTTCGACGATGACGAGGTCGCCACCATCGGCGTGGGCATCGACCACGCCGCCGGGAACACCGCCCTCGCGATCGCCCTGGGCCCGGACGTGGGCGACCCCTTCTCCGGTCTCGAGCTGGACCGCTTCGCCGGCCGCGCCGCCCACCGCACCGCGATCGCCCTGCGACCCGCCCTGGATGCCGAGGAGCCCGAGACGCCCCGTCGGGCGCGCCGCATCGGCCCCGCGGACCGCGACGACTTCGGGCACGCCCACGAGGCGCACGTCGAGAAGCTCGCCGCCGCCCGGCACGCCGCTCACCCCACCCGCTCCCTGCTGGGGACCTGGATGCTGGTGCGCGGCACCACCGCGGACACCCTCGATGACCTGCTCACCGCGGGCGACGCGGAGGCGGATCGATGAGCCCGCTGATGGGGCGCCCCCTGCTGCAGGGCGGCGACCTGGTGGGCCGCTCCCTCCTGCTGCTGCTCGCGATCCTGCTCGCCTCCGCCCCGCTGTCGATGCTGATGGCCGGGTCCAGCTGGTTCATGCTCACCCTGATCGCCGCGACCCCCGTGATCATCAGCGGGATCGTGCTGCGCCAGTTCCTGCGCCCACCGCTGCTGGTCCCCCTCGCGCAGATGCTGGTGATCGCGGTGCAGCTCGTGGTGGTCGAGATGGGGCACGGCCTCGTGGACCTCGGCGACGGGCCCGTCGCCCTCGTACGCGCCCAGGGCTCGATCTTCCCCGGTGCCTTCAACGAGCTGGCCGGCGGGATGGCCCCGCTGACCCTCGGCTCGCGCGGCACCGTGATCGTGATGCTCGTGCTCGCCCTGGGCTCCCTGCTGCTGGATCTGGTGTTCGTGGACCTGGGCTGGCACACCCCCGTGGGCCTCGCCCTGTTCGGGTCGCTGCTGATCCCGGCCCCCCAGCAGCCCTCCGGCGGTGCCTGGTGGACCGTCATGGGTCCGGTGGTCGCCGGCCTGCTGATCCTCGCCACGCGGACGGTGCACTCCGATCCGCGGTATCTGGAGGGCGACCGTCGGCCCCAGGCAGGCCCGCTCACGAGCCCCGCCCGCGCGACCGGCGCGGCGGCGCTGTGCATCATGCTGGTCGCCGCGCTCACCGTGCCCGTGGGCCTCGCGCTCCCGAAGGTCGCCCCGACGAAGGTCGCCCTGGACATGGACGTCATCAACCAGTGGCAGAACCGCGACATGCCGTCGCTGGGCCCGGTGATGATCGATGACGACATCTCCGTGCGGCGCTCCCTGCTCCAGCAGCAGGACGTCGAGGTGCTGCGCTACACGACCACCGCCGACGAGCCCTCCTACCTGCGCGTGCGCACCCTGAACACCTTCGACGGCGAGACCTTCCGCAACACGGCCGACGAGGGCGGGAACCCCTCGATGAAGGTCAGCGCCTACTCCGACGCGTCCGACGGCACCGACCCCTCCTCCGGGAACGACGCGGGCCTGCTGCGCACCGAGTTCCACGTGCTGGACCTCGCCGGCGACCGCCTGCCCGCGCCCGAGCGGATCCGCGGCATCGCGACCGACGAGGCGGACATCTCCCGGGATCTGCAGCTGAAGCCCACCAGCGGCGAGATCTCCCTGCGCGGGGTGCGCTCCGATCTGAGCCGGCTGGACTACACGGTGCTGACCGCGCCGAGCAACGCCACCGCGGACAAGCTGCGCAGCGTGGACCCGGCCGTGTTCGAGCAGCCCTACGACGCCGGGTACATCTCCCGCCAGGAGGTCCCGGAGGTCGCCCAGGACCTCGCGGTGAAAGTCGCCGACAGCGCCGGAGCCGACAACGCCTTCGACACCGCGGTCGCCTACCAGGACTACTTCCGCAGCGAGTTCGAGTACTCCCTCACCGTGAACTCCCCGCCGGGGGAGGACCCGCTGGAGTCCTTCCTCGCCGATCGCATCGGCTACTGCGAGCAGTTCGCCGCCACCTTCGCCCTGATGATGACCGCGCAGGGCTATCCCACCCGGGTGGCGATCGGCTTCACCCCCGGCACGCAGGACGGCGACGAGTGGTCCGTGAGCGCGAAGAACGCCCACGCCTGGCCCGAGGTGTGGTTCGGCGCGAGATACGGCTGGGTGCGCTTCGAGCCGACGCCGGCCGCGGCCGCGAACGGGGTGACGCCTCCCGGGATGACCTCCGACAGCTCTGCCGAGCAGGATGAGCAGCAGCCCTCCGAGGAGCCCAGCGAGTCACCCACCACCGAGGAGGAGACGACCCCGGCCGACGAGGACCCCGCCACCACGGACGACCCCGAGGCGAC
Source organism: Brachybacterium sp. 107 (assembly GCF_052379725.1). Lineage (NCBI taxonomy): Bacteria > Bacillati > Actinomycetota > Actinomycetes > Micrococcales > Dermabacteraceae > Brachybacterium > Brachybacterium sp. 107. The sequence goes on from NZ_JBQSYW010000028.1 coordinate 29,344, forward strand.
GACCGATGCCTCGGCCTCCGACGGCGGGGGAGCGGTCACCAACCCCGTGACCGTGAAACGGGTCGAGAGCGGACTGTTCACCGGCCTCATCATCGGGTTCCTCGTCGCCGCCGGCGGTGCGGCCGCCGTGGTGCTGATCCGGCGCCGCCGCGTGACCCTGCGCGATGAACGGTGGAAGAGCTTCGTCCGCGGGGGCGGCGGTGACGGTGGCAGTGGGAATGGCAGCGGCGATGGTGGCAGCGGCGATGGTGGCAGTCGCAGCGGCAGTGGTGGCGGCAGCGGCGCCGGGCGCGATGCCGCGATCATCGCCGAGCGGGAGAGGCGCCGCGCGGGCGAGCTCGCCTGGTCGGAGCTGAACCGGGAGCTGAGCGTGCGCTCGGTCGCCATCCGCTGGTTGGGCTGGACCGGTGCCTGGAGCTCCCCGCCCCGGCTCCTCGCGCTCGACGGTGCCCTGCCCCCGGCCCGCGCCCTCGAGGACCTCCTGGGCCAGATCGACGACGGCGATGTCGAGGTCACCGACGAGCACCGCGCCGCCGCCGCCCGTGTCGCCTCCGCCTACACCGCCGCCCTCTACGCCGCGCCCCTCCCGGAGCCGGCCTCGGTCGGCGCCCCGCCGGCGTCGAGCAGCCGCGTGGCTGCCGACGCGTCCCCGCATGCTCCTGAGCCTCACCTGGACGATCGAGTGCGACCTTCGGGCGGTCGTGGCGCCTCGATACCCGCGCCAACGTCGCACTCGACGAAGGCTGGGGCCGGGCCTGGGGCCGGGGCGGGGGCCGGGGCCGGGCCTGGGGCCGGGGCCGGGCCTGTGGCTGCGGCCGCGCCGGGTGAACCGACGCCGGAGATGCCCCCGCTCCGCACGGACGCCGACCTGCTCGCCGCCCTGATCCGCAACGCCCGCTGAGTCAGCCCTTCACGCGTCCAGGACGTACTCCCGTTCCTCGAGGTGGTCCAGGGCGAGCCGGGCAGCTCCGAGAGGGACGACGTCGTCGCCGAGCACGGACAGGACGACGTCGGGGACATTGATACACATCGTGCTCAGGTGCTGGCGGGTGGCGTCGACGAAGGGCTGCCCACCGGCGGTGAACTCGCCGGCGATGACCACGAGCTCGGGATCCAGCACCGACACGAGCACGGAGGCGCCGCGGGCGGTGTGGTGGGCGAGGTGATCGGCCAGCTCGGAGGCCTCCTGCTCCCCCTCGGCGGCGGCGCGGAACACCTCTTCAGCGCTGCGGCCGGCCTGCTCGAGCACGGCGGCGGCGTTCCAGGTCTGGTCGTGCAGGAGCCGGCCGAGCTCGGCGGCGGCGCCCGATCTGCCGTGGTGGGCGCGGCCCCCCAGCAGAATGCCCTGGCCGGTGGGGCGACCCGACAGGATCAGCGCGACGTCGTTCGCGTACCGCGCGGCGCCCTGCCACTTCTCGCCGAGCGCGGCGATGGTGCCGTCGTTCCCGGCGACCGCAGCGCTGTGGAACCACGACCCGACCGTGCCCGCGAGATCGAGCCCGGTCCAGCCGGGGATCTGGCTCGCCCTGCGCACGGTGCCCTGCGGGTCCACGACACCGGTGGTGGCGACCCCGACCGCCCACACCTCTCCGGCGGGCGCCGTGGCCCGCAGCGAGATCTCGTGCGCCCTCCGCAGCCTCTCCGGGGCGGGGAGATCACGCGGCGTCGCGACCTGCTCGCGGGCGATGATGGCGCCGTCGAGGTCGGTGACCAGGGCGAGCACCTGCGTGGGGGAGAAGTAGAGGCCCAGCACGTAGCCGGCGGTGGACTGGAAGCTGTACCGGCGGGCGGGGCGGCCCGATGTCCCGGTGGCCGGTGCGTGCACCTGGACCAGGCCCCGGTCGTCGAGCTCCGTGAACACGGCGGTGAGGGTCTGCCGGGACAGCCCGGTCGCCTGCGCCATCTCCGTGAGCGTCCTCTCGGGACCCGTGCGCAGGGCGGCGAGAACCGTGCGGCGGTTCCACCGCCGCACCAGCGTGGTGTCGGCGCCGGAGGTGCCGGCGCCCGAAGGGCTCGTCGTCATGGAAGGACTTTCTGAGATCGATCGCGGACGGGGCGGTCGGAAGAGCAGGAACGGAGGTCTCGCAGGAGCGGCGGTGGGGCTCGATGTCCGGACTGCGGCGGTCCGTCCGGTCCGCGGCCCTCAGGTCGTTCACGGTACCCGTTGGGTCCCTGGACGCTCTGCCCACTGACGTCGTGCCCTGGGGCGTCGAGTCGTCGGCCGTGGGGGCCCGCCCGACGGGG
>NZ_JBQSYW010000029.1:0-27716 GCF_052379725.1 Brachybacterium sp. 107
TCATCGCCCGCCTGACCTCGGCAGGCGTGGACGTTCCCGGGCGCCTCGCCGTCACCGGATGGGATGACACGGTCACCGCCCGCTATCTGACCCCGGGCCTGACCACGGTCCGCCAGGAGGTCGCCGAGCTCGGAGCCCTCGCCGCGCAGCGCCTCGCGGCACTCATCGACGGCGACACGGCCCAGCAGCCGGTCACCGTCGACTCCAACGTCGTGCTCCGGCAGTCCTGTGGCTGCGTCCCCGTCCCCGCACCGGCGCTCGCGTAGACCACCGGCCTGACGCCCGGTCCACCGCGCCACCTTCTTCGACCCGCGCCCATCTGCATCGACCCGTACTGACCAGTCCCGCACCGCATCATCTCGTCACCGACGAAGGAGTCATCATGACCAGCATTCCCCGCATCTCCCGCCGTGCTCTCGGCGGACTGGGCGCTGCCGGCGCCCTGACCGCGCTCGCCGCCTGCGGCCGCTCCGAGGAGGACGGCGGCGGTGCCGCGGGCCCCGCCGATCCGATCGCCGAGGGCCCCGCCACCGGCTCCCTCACGATCTGGGCCATGGGCGCCGAAGGGGAGGCCCTCCCCGAGCTGCTCAAGGGCTTCGAGAAGGAGAACCCCGACGTCACGCTCGAGGTGACCCCGCTGCCGTGGGACTCGGCGCACGACAAGTTCACCTCGGCGATCGCCGCCGGGACCGCCCCGGACGTCGCCCAGGTCGGCTCGACGTGGATGGCGGAGTTCGTGAGCCTGAAGGCTCTGGAGCCCACTCCGGAGTCCATCGCCCTGGACGACTTCTTCCCCGGCGCGGTCAAGGGGGTCACCGTCGACGACACCGCCTACGGCGTCCCGTGGTACGTCGAGACCCGCCTGGTCTACTACCGCAAGGACATCGCCGAGGCCGCCGGGATCAGCGAGCCGCCGACAGACTGGGAGGGCCTGTTCGCCATGGCGAAGGCGCTCCAGGGCCAGCCCGACGGGAAGTGGGGCATCGCCCTGCAGCCCGGCGGGGACGGCTCCTGGCAGACCGTGCTCCCGCTGTGCTGGTCCAACGGCGGGGGTGTCGTCTCCGAGGCCGGGGACGAGTTCACCTTCGAGACGCCGCAGAACGAGGAGGCGCTGGGCTACTACCAGTCCTACTTCACCGACGGGATCGCCGACCCGGCACCTGCCGAGGGCACCACCGAGCAGGACTTCGTCTCCGGAGCGGTGCCGATGTTCGTCTCCGGCCCCTGGATGATGGCGGCCGTCGAGGGCGTGGGCGGAGACGGCTTCGCCGACAAGTACGGCGTGTTCGTGATGCCCGTGAAGGAGACCAGCTCGAGCTTCCTGGGCGGTGCCAACATCGGCGTCCTCCAGGGGTCGAAGAACCGCGACTCCGCCTGGAAGCTCGTGGAGTACCTCTCCCGCCCGGAGGTCCAGATCCAGTGGTTCGAGCAGGTCACCGACATGCCTGCGGTGCAGTCGGCCTGGGAGGACGAGAAGGTCTCCTCCAACGAGAAGTTCGAGGCCTTCCACACCCAGCTCGAGACCGCCCTCGCCCCGCCCACGATCGCCACCTGGGAACAGGTGGCTGCGAAGTTCGACGCCCAGATCGAGCAGGTCTGCAAGCAGGACCTCGCCCCGGCCGACGCCCTCCAGGCCGCGCAGTCCGAGGCACAGGGCATCGGGATCGGCGCCTGAGATGACCACGCAGTCCGCCTCCTCGGACGCGGCCCTCCCGCCGCCGTCGCCCACCGGGAGCAGAGGGAGCCACAGGGGCAGGGGCAGTGCCTCCCGGCCCGGGCGCCGCCGCGGCCACCGCGCCGCCGCGGAGGCCCGCGCCGGGCTGCTGCTCTCCCTGCCCTTCGTGGTGCTCTTCGGGATCTTCATCGCCTGGCCCGTGCTGCAGTCGATGTTCATGTCCTTCACGGACATGCGCATCACCGACATCCGGTCGCCGTTCGCGGTGGACTTCGTGGGTCTGGACAACTACATCGCTGCCTTCCACGACCCCGTCTTCCGGCGGGCAGCCCTGAACACCGGAGTGTTCGTGCTGGTCGGGGTGCCGCTGACGATCATCGCGGGGCTCAGCGCCGCGATCGCCCTGAACCGGGGCGCGCTGAAGCTGCGCGGACTGTTCCGGATGGGCTTCTACACCCCCGTGGTCACCTCCATCGTGGCCGTCGCCGTGGTCTGGAGGTTCCTGCTGCAGCCCGAGAACGGCCTGGTGAACACCGTCCTGGGCTGGGTGGGGATCGACGGGCCCAACTGGCTGGGTGATGAGCGCACCGCCCTGCTGTCGCTCATCGTGATGGCGGTCTGGCGCAACTTCGGCACCTCGATGGTGATCTTCCTGGCCGGCCTGCAGGCCGTGGACCGCGGGCTGCACGAGGCAGCCGCGCTCGACGGGGCGAACGCCTGGCAGAGGTTCCGGAACATCACCATCCCGTCCATTCGGCCGACGCTGCTGTTCGTGCTGGTCACCACGTCGATCGGCTACCTGCAGTTCTTCGAGGAGCCCTTCGTCATGACGGGCGGCGGTCCGTTGAACTCCACGATCTCCGCCTCCATGTACACCTACAACCAGTTCGGATTCGGCAACTACGGCATGGCCGGGGCGATGGCGTACCTGACGTTCATCGTGATCGGCATCGTCACCCTCGCGCAGTTCCGCCTGATGAGGGAGAAGTGATGATCGAACGTCGCAGTCCCGTCCTGACCTATGTCATCCTCACCGCCTTCCTGCTGCTGGTCATCACGCCCTTCGTGTGGATGATCCTCGGCAGCGTGAAGACCCAGGGAGAGCTCCTGCGCGTCCCGCCCACCTGGCTGCCCGAGGAACCCACCTGGGACAACTTCCGCCGTCTCTTCGATCGGCCCTTCGGCCACTACTTCCGCAATTCGACCGTGGTGGCGATCGCGGTGACGCTGGGGAACCTGATCTTCAGCTCGATGTTCGGCTACGCGCTCGCGCACCTCACCTTCCCCTTCAAGCGGGTGCTGTTCGTGCTGGTCCTGGTGTGCCTGATGATCCCCGGACTGGTCACCTTCATCCCGCAGTACGTGCTGGTGGTGAACATGGGGCTGGCCAACACCATCCCCGCGCTCATCCTGCCGTTCCTGGTGCAGCCGTTCAGCGTCTTCCTGATGCGCCAGTTCTTCCTGGGGCTGCCCCGGGAGCTGCTCGAGGCCGGCCGTATCGACGGCGTCGGCGAGGTCGCGATCTTCTTCCGGATCTACCTGCCGCTCGCGGGCCCCGCCTTCGCGACCCTCGGCATCCTCACCTTCCTCGGCTCCTGGAACAACTTCCTGTGGCCGCTCGTCGTCTCCTCGAGCGAGTCGACCTACACCCTGCCCGTCGCGCTCGCCCTGATCTCGACCGGACAGAACCAGACGAATTACGGGCTGCTCCTGGCCGGCGCCACGCTCGTGGTCCTGCCGATCCTCCTCGTCTTCCTCTTCTTCCAGCGCTACTTCATCCAGGGCATCGCCACCTCCGGCATCAAATGATCGGCGTCCGCTGATCTCCACCACCCGACACCACCCCGCACGATCCTGCACGACCCCGCACGAGACCCGGTCCGACGTCGTACCCATCGCCTCGAGGAGGCATCGTGAACTCCATCCCTCGCCGCACCCTGCTCACCGTCCCGCTGCTCGGAGCCGGCGCCGCCCTCGGGGCCGTCGGCGCCGCGAGTCCCGCCCTGGCGGCTCCCGCTCCGACGCTCTCGGGGGCCGGGCTGTCGTCGGCCGGTCTCCCGGCCCTCGGCGGCACCGCCGGGGGAGGGAGCGACGAGCGCCTCCTGCGACGCTGGGCGAAGGACACCTGGCGCTCCCTGGACGCGATGACGGTGCGCAGCACCGGACTCGTGTCCGACAACATCGACGCGGACCTGACGGGGCATTCGCGCCACACGTCGCCCACCAACATCGGCGGCTATCTCTGGTCCACGCTGCTGGCCCGCGAGCTGCGCCTGATCACGCCGGGGGAGGCCCGCAACCGGATCTCCCGCACCCTCGACTCCCTCGAGCGGATGGAGCACCACGAGCCCTCCGGCATGTACTACAACTGGTACGACGAGGCCGACGGCTCGGTGCTGCGCAGCTGGCCCGGCACGGGGGACCCCGTCATCCCGTTCGTCTCGAGCGTCGACATGGGCTGGCTCGGCGCCGCCCTGCACGTGGTCGCCCAGGCCGATCCCTCCAACCGCCGTCGGGCGAAGCGCCTTTTCGACGCGATGCGCTGGGACGTGTTCTTCGACCGCGATGTCGAGGTGCAGCCCGGGCAGACCATCGGCGGCTTCTGGGTCGAGGACCCGGGCCGGGAGGGCGTCGAGCTGCTTCCCCTGTTCCAGGACATCCCCGGGGCCGACGTCTGGTACCACACCGAGCACCACTACGACACGGCCGTCTCCGAGGCCCGCATGGTCACCTATCTCGGGATCATGACGGAGCAGATCCCCGCGGCCGCCTACTTCACGACCTTCCGCACCTTCCCGCCCGAGTGGGACTGGTCCGAGATGCCCCCGGTGGGCGACTGGACCGAGCACGAGGGGGTCGCCGTGTTCGAGGGCGCCCACACCTACCGCGGCATGGAGATCGTGCCCGGTTGGGGCGGCTCGATGTTCGAGGAGCTGATGCCGGATCTCTTCGTGCCCGAGGCCACCTGGGGTCCGCAGAGCTGGGGGAGGAATCATCCCCTCCACGTGCGGGCCCAGCGCGAGCACGGCCTCGACGAGGCGGGCTACGGCTACTGGGGCTTCTCCCCGAGCTCGGATCCGCACGGCGAGTACCGCGAGTACGGGGTCGACGCCCTGGGCCTGAACCCCGAGGGCTACTTCTCCGACGCCGCGGCCACCGACTGGCACGCGGGGGAGCCCTACCCGCAGGGACTCGACGGCGTGGTGACGCCGCACGCCGCGGCGCTCGCGATGCAGTACGAGCCCGACGAGGCGATCGAGAACCTCTCGCGGATCGAGACGGAGCTCGGCGCCTACGGGCCGGGCGGATTCCACGACGCCGTCGCCGTCCGCTCGGGAGTCATCGCCCGGCGCCATCTCTCGCTGGACCAGTCGATGGTGCTCGGCGCCCTCGGCAACGTGCTGCTCGAGGAGCAGCTGCACCGCTGGTTCGGCACCGACGAGGTCGCCGCGCGTCTCCGTCCCCTGCTCGAGCAGGAGACCTTCCGAACCCACGGCTGACCGCGCCTGTCCTTCTCGTCGGCACCCGTCCCGTCGCCGAGCACGCACCACGTGTCGGTGAGGACGCTCTCACCGACACATATCGCGGTGTCGAGCTCGGTCAGCGGGCCTTCACCGCGGTGCGGACCCGGCCCCGGCCTCAGCCGCAGCCCCGGCGAGGGGCACCCTGCGCTCCCCGCGGGTGAGGTACATCGCCACCGCGCGCCAGCCGAGCATCAGCACGCCGGTGAAGATCGCCGTGGTGATGATGAAGGGCACCTCGGTGCCGGCGGAGAAGAGGGTGCGGATCGCCATCGCGGCGGCGATCGTGATCGCCCACACGAACACCCCGTGCGGCCACACGCGGAAGGGCGCCCGCCAGGCGCGGATCGCGAGATGGCCCAGCAGCACGCCGACGGCGAACGGCCAGCCCACCAGGAAGAGGTTCTGCGAGGTCAGCGGCGTCCCATGCTGCAGGAAGCCGATGGCGACGAAGAGGATGACGACCAGCAGGTCGCCGATCAGGGCACCCAGAGAACGGAACATCCTCTCAGCGTACTGGCGGTGCCGCCCCCGTTCTCCCAGCCGACGGTCGGCGCAGGCACCTGTGTGAAGGGCGCCACCTCGCCGCGGGGGAGACGGCGCCAACCCGGTTCGGCCCCGGCTCGGCCCCTCGTCGGCCTCGACTCAGCGACGGGCGCGGCCGAGCCCTCCCTGCGGAGATCGTTCGTGCCTGCTCACGGCTGCGTGAGTCCCGGCAGATGGCGATCGGCGCCGCCTGAGGTGGTGGTCGGCGCCGCCCGAGGTGGTGATCGGTGCAGCCAGGGACGGCGTCTGCACGATGGTCATCGAGGCCCTCCGGCGCGCTGCCGAACTACCATGGAGCACATGCCCGAGAACTCTGCTCCGACCCTGGCCACCGACGCGCTGCCGCAGCCGCGCGACGGCATCGCGGGTGCCGCCCCCTACGGCGCCCCGCAGCTCGAGGTCGAGCATGCGCTCAACGTGAACGAGAACCCCTATGGGCCCTCGCCCGAGCTCGCGGCGTCCATCGGCCGAGCCGCGGCGGACGCCGCCGTCGGCCTGAACCGGTACCCGGACCGTGAGGCCCTGGACCTGCGCACCGACCTCGGCGAGTATCTCGCGGCGGAGTCCGGCATCGCCGCGCCGCCGCTCGAGTCGGTCTGGGCGGCCAACGGCTCGAACGAGATCATGCACCAGCTGCTGCTGGCGTTCGGCGGCCCCGGCCGCACCGCGCTCGGCTTCACCCCGCACTACTCGATGTACCCCGAGTACGCCCGCGACACCTACACGCGGTGGGTCACCGCGGAGCGGGGCCCGGAGCCCGAGTTCGCGCTCACCGCGGAGGCGGTCACCGCCGCGTTCGCCGCACACGAACCGAACATCGTGGTGCTGACCAGCCCGAACAACCCCACCGGCACGGCGCTCACCCTCGACGTGGTCGAGGCGGCCGCCGCGGCGCTGGCACCGAGCCGGGGACTGCTCGTGGTCGACGAGGCCTATGGCGAGTTCCGCCGCGACGGGGTGCCCAGCGCCCTCACCCTCCTGGACCGCCACCCCAACATCGTGGTCACCCGCACCATGTCCAAGGCCTTCGCCCTGGCGGGAGCACGGCTCGGCTACCTGGTCGCCCATCCGGCGATCGTCGACGCCGTGCGCGTCGTGCGCCTTCCGTACCATCTGTCGGCCGTCACCCAGGCCGTCGCCCGTGCCGCCCTCGCCCACCGCGAGGAGCTGCTGGGCAAGGTTGCTCTGCTGCGCAGCGAGCGCGACGCCCTCGCCGAGCACCTGGGGGCCCGCGGTCACGACGTGGCCCCGTCCGACGCGAACTTCATCCTGTTCCGCACCTTCTCCGATCGCGACGCGGTGTTCGAGGCTCTCCTCGATCGCAGCGTCCTCGTCCGAGCCGTCGGCCCCGCCGGCTGGCTGCGCGTGTCCATCGGCACGCCCGAGAACAACGCCGCATTCCGCACCGCCCTCGAGGAGGCCGACCCCCGATGACCGACACCACCACCGCGCGCCCGTCGCGCACGGCGAGCATCACCCGCTCCACCCGCGAGTCCTCCGTCGAGGTCACCCTCGACGTCGACGGCACCGGCCAGGTCGACGTGTCGACTTCCGTGCCGTTCTTCGACCACATGCTCACGGCGCTGGGCACGCACGCGCGCTTCGACCTCACGGTGCGTGCGACGGGCGACACCCACATCGATGCGCACCACACCGTCGAGGACACCTCGATCGTGCTCGGCCAGGCGCTGCGCGAGGCCCTCGGCGACAAGAAGGGCATCGCCCGCTTCGGGGACGCGCTGGTGCCGCTGGACGAGTCCCTCGCCCAGGCCGTCGTGGACCTCTCCGGCCGCCCCTACTGCGTGCACTCCGGCGAGAGCGAGGCCCAGGCCACGCACCTCATCGGCGGGCACTTCACGGGGTCGCTGACCCGCCACGTGTTCGAATCGATCGCCCATCATGCCGCGATCTGCCTGCACATCCGCCTGATCGAAGGCCGCGACCCGCACCACATCGTCGAGGCCCAGTTCAAGGCGCTCGCCCGCGCACTGCGCGCAGCCTGCGCCTACGACGAGCGCGTCCTGGACGTGCCCTCCACGAAGGGAGCCCTGTGAGCACCGCCGACCCGCGTGACCCGGATCAGGATCCGTCCGACGGCTCCGGCCACGGCTCCGACGACATCGATGCCGAGTTCGCCCGGCTCACCGAGGGTCTCTCCCTCGACTCCCTCGATGAGACCCCGCTGACCGTCGAGGACGTCCTGTCCGAGACCCCTGCCGAGGAGAAGGAACCCACGATCGCCGTGGTCGCCACCTCCGTCGCGACCAGCCAGGCACTCGCCGGCGCGATCCGGCTGGGCCGGGAGGCGCGCACCGACGGGATCGACATCCCCACCGGCAGCCGCACCCTGGAGACCCGCACCGGCGCGATCGCCGTGGGGGAGCTCGAGGAGACCGCCGCCCATGATCTCGCGGCGATCGCCTCGACCGCGCTGCAGCGCAACGGCATCGTGCTGTTCTGGCGCCGCGGCGACCGCATGACCGCCACCCGGTACAAGGGCGGGGAGCGCGGCGAGGACATCTCGCCCGCGATCGTGCTCGGCGCGGTGGACGACGTCGTGGAGGAGCTGCTCCTCGGGACGACGGCAGTGGACGAGCTGGAAGAGGGCATCGACCCCTCGACGGTCACCCGGGCCGAGGCCCTGGCCTGGATCGCCGGTAAGGGGAAGCGCAAGTGACCGAGGCCGATCCCCTCCCCGAGAGCATCGCCGAACCCTCTGCCGAGCCGGGTGCCGGCGACGCCGCCGCCACCCCGCGCGTCGTGGTCCTGGATCACGGCTCGGGCAATGTCCGCTCCGTGGTGCGCGCCCTCGAGGCAGCCGGCGCCGCCGTCGAGCTCACCGCCGATCGCGATCTCGCGCTCGCGGCCGACGGTCTCGTCGTGCCCGGCGTCGGCGCCTTCGCCGCCACCATCGAGCAGGTGCTCGCTGTGGGCGGGGACCGCATCATCGAACGACGGCTGGCCGGCGGCCTGCCCGTCCTCGGCATCTGCGTGGGCCTGCAGATCATGTTCGACGCCGGTACCGAGCACGGCCAGCGTAGCGCGGGGCTCGCGCAGTGGCCGGGCGAGATCACCGGCCTCCAGGCATCCGTGGTGCCCCACATGGGGTGGAACACCGTGGAGGCCGCCGACGGCACCCAGCTGTTCCGGGGCGTCGAGTCCGAGCGCTTCTACTTCGTGCACTCCTACGCCGCGCGCGAATGGACCATGGAGCAGATCGGCTCGCTCGCCGCCCCGAAGGTCACCTGGGCCGAGCACGACGGGGACCGCTTCGTCGCGGCCGTCGAGAACGACGCGCTCACGGCGACCCAGTTCCACCCCGAGAAGTCCGGGGACGCCGGGGCCAAGCTCCTGGCCAACTGGCTCGGCACGCTGCCGCGCCGCCGACCCGGGACTGAAGGCGCGGCAGCTGGTGCCGAGCAGGTGGCCTCACCGTGATCTACGCCTTCATCCTGCTCTTCGCCGGCGGCATGACCCTCGGCGGAGCCTGGTCCTTCTACCGCTCCAAGAAGCCATGGTGGGCCACCCTGGGACTGCTCGTGCTGGGCCTGGTCTTCATCGGCATCTCGTTCTGGCGGCTGCGGACCGGCTGACCGGCACGACCTGTCGCCCGGCTCCGTCCGTTCCCGCCCATTCGCCCCTCCCTGAGTTCCTCGGTTCCCGAGCATTCTCCGTACTCCTTGTAACCACCGCATTTCCCGCATCCCGTGCAGTCCGTGCATTCTCTGCAGTCCCCACCAGTGATCTCGAGCCCCTGCAGGGCGACGACCCCGAGACAACCCGCTTCCAGGAGGCACCCCTATGACCGCTCCGATCCTCGAGCTGCTGCCCGCCGTCGATGTGCAGTCCGGCCAGGCAGTCCGTCTCGTGCAGGGCGAAGCCGGCTCCGAGACCTCCTACGGCGCCCCGCTCGACGCCGCCCTCGCCTTCCAGGAGGGCGGCGCGCAGTGGCTGCACCTGGTGGACCTCGACGCGGCCTTCGGGCGCGGCAGCAACGCCGCCCTGCTCGCCGAGGTCGTCGCCGCGGTCGACATGAACGTGGAGCTCTCCGGCGGCATCCGGGACGACGACTCCCTCGCCGCCGCGCTCGCCACGGGCTGCCGCCGCGTCAACCTCGGCACGGCCGCCCTCGAGAACCCCGAGTGGACCGCGGAGATCCTCGCCGAGCACGGCGACCGCATCGCCGTCGGCCTCGACGTGCGGGGCACGACCCTCGCCGCCCGCGGCTGGACCCGCGAGGGAGGCGACCTGTGGGAGACCCTCGAGCGCCTCGACGAAGCCGGCTGTCAGCGCTACGTCGTCACCGACGTCACGAAGGACGGCACCCTGCGCGGTCCCAACGTCGACCTCCTGCGCGACGTCTGCTCCCGTACCGACGCCGCCGTCGTCGCCTCCGGCGGCATCTCCTCGCTCGAGGACCTGCGTGCCCTGCGCGAGCTGGTCTCCGCCGGGGTCGAGGGCGCGATCGTGGGCAAGGCCCTCTACGCCCAGGCGTTCACGATGGGTGAGGCGCTGGACGTCGCAGGTCGCCGATGACAGGGGCACCAGAGACCCCGGACCCCTCGGAGCGGCGGCCCGCCGACGCTCACGAGACCCGTGCGGAGGCGGTCGCGAAGACGCTGCCCGCGCACTTCCGCGAGAAGTCACCGCTCACGGACACCGCGGGTGTCTCGTGGGAAGGGCGCGACTACACCGTCAGCCCCTTCCCGGAGGATTCCGGGGCGATCCCGGAGGAGCTCGGCCGTGCGCTGACGGCCCACCGTGCCGGTCAGGATCCCCACCGTCAGGCGTTCGTGGCGGCCTTGGCACGGAGCCGCGTGCTGGTGCCGATCATGGCGGTCGCCACCGAGACCGGCACCACCGCGCACGGGCTGACCGGTGACAACGGCGCCGATATGGCGATGGTGTCGATCACCGTGCCCGACGGCACCCGGGTGCTGCCGATCTTCACCGCCGCCGATGCCCTGAGCGCCTGGCGGTCCGACGCCCGCCCGGTCCCCGTGGTGGCCCCGCAGGCCGCACAGGCCGCGGTGCAGGAAGGCTGCACCGCACTGCTGGTGGACGCGGCGACCTCGCCGGACGTGGGCGGGCCGATCCTGCTCCCGCGATCCGTGCTCTGGGCGCTCGCCCAGGGACGCGAATGGATCCCTCCGCATCTGGATCCGGAGCTCTCCGCCGTCCTGGACGCCGTCGCGGACGCGACGGATCAGGTCGAGGGCCTCTCGGCGCGTGCAGGGCAGCGCAGCGAGGTCGACCTCCATCTGCAGCTGCGCCCCGGACTCACGGCGCCTCAGGTGCGCGCGGTGGTCGACGAGGTCTCCGCCCGTCTCGGCGCGGAGACGCTCGTCGCCGAGCGGATCAGCTCACTGCGTCTCGTGCTGGGGTCCTGACCGTACGAGCTGCGGGAGCCGGTCGAGCTGCGGGAGCCGTGCGGCCCGGATGAGCCGTACGGCACTCACGAACCGCTCGGTCCTCAGGAGACGCGGCCGGTGTACTTCTCGCCCGGGGCCTCGCCCGGGCCATCGGGGAACGGCAGCGCCTCGGCGAAGGCCAGCTGCAGCGAGCGCAGGCCGTCACGCAGGGACCGGGCATGCTCGTTGCCGATCTCCGGAGCCGAGGCGGTCACCAGGCCGGCCAGGGCAGTGATCAGCTTCCGCGCCTCGGCGAGGTCCTGGTACTGCCCGGTCGCCTCGTCCTCCGCGAGACCCACCTTCACGGCGGCGGCGCTCATGAGATGCACGCAGGCCGACGTGATGATCTCGACCGCGGCGACCTCGGAGATGTCGCGCAGCGCATCGTCGGAGGACTCGTCCACGGGGGCAGGTGCGGGGGTCTGGTTGTCGTTCACAGGGTGTTGTCCTTCGTCGTGGCGGGGGCAAGGTCGTCGGTGGCGACCAGGGGGTCGAGAGTGCGGGCGGAGCGGTCCGGGCCCGCAGCGCATCGCGCCGCGGCGTCCGCGAGAGGGTCGTGGATCGTCCCTCCTGCAGTCTCCAGGATCGTGCTCTCCTCGATGATCGCACCCTCTGCTGCACCGGGCTCGGGGCTCAGTGCGCGATAGGCCAGGATGCTGCCGCCGATGGCGACCACCAGCACCAGGACCGCGACGACCACCAGTGAGATGATGATGTCCCGTCTGCGCCGCGGATCAGGAGGGGTGCTGCCGGCAGGGGCGTCGCCCTCTCGATCAGTGTCTCCGACAGGGCTGCGGTCGCTCTCCACGGAACTCCTCGTTCATCACTGGTCAGGGACGCGACGCACATCACCTGGACTGCGCGAGCGCTCCTGCTAGGATAGGGGATCGGAACAGGTCGAAACCCTCGTCACATCGTTCCTCAAGTGGAGTCCCTTCCCACCTCGTAGCAAACGGCCCGCAGCTCTCGAGCTCGGCGCGAACCGTTGCCAGGTCAGTATCGCAGTCGGGCGGCAACGCCCGATCGTCGGGCCGCAATGCCCGGCAGGCGCTCCGGCGTCGCGCACCTTGGGGCCTCCGCATGAAGCGGGGGCCTTTCGTCTTTTCCGACTCGAACCAAGGTGAGGAGCCAACATCAGCGAACAGCGCATCAATGGTCAGATCAGGGTCCCGAAGGTCCTTCTGGTCGGGCCCGCCGGCGAGCAGGTCGGTGAGGTCCGTGTCGAGGACGCACTGCGTCTCGCCGCGGAAGCCGATCTCGATCTCGTCGAGGTCGCACCCGGCGCGAACCCGCCGGTCGCGCGGCTCATGGATTACGGCAAGTACAAGTACGAAGCCAACCTGAAGGCCCGTGAGGCGCGGAAGAACCAGGCGAATACGGTCCAGAAGGAAATCCGTATGGGCCTGAAGATCGATATCCACGACTACGAGACCAAGCGTCGCAACGTGGAGAAGTTCCTCGATGGTGGCGACAAGGTCAAGGTCATCATCCGCTTCCGTGGTCGTGAGCAGTCCCGTCCCGAGAGGGGCGTCAAGCTTCTCGGTCGTATGGCCGAGGACGTCGCCGAGTACGGCTTCGTCGAGTCGCATCCGCGACAGGACGGCCGCAACATGGTGATGGTCTTCGGACCGCACAAGAAGAAGGCCCAGGCCATGGCCGAGGCCCGCAAGCGCAAGACTGACGCCGAGAAGGCTGTTGCCCGTGGCGGGGACGAGTCGTCCCAGCCCGAGGCCGACGCCGAGACCGGCTCCGAGTCCTGAGAACGTACGAAGGAGAACAGGCACCATGCCGAAGAACAAGACCCATTCGGGGACCAAGAAGCGCATCCGGGTGACCGGGTCGGGCAAGCTCATGCGGGAGAAGGCGAACGCTCGCCACCTCCTGGAGCACAAGTCCTCCACCCGCAAGCGCCGCCTCGGCACCGACACCACTGTCGCCAAGGCTGACGTCAAGCGCATGAAGAAGCTGCTGGGCCGCTGATCGCCCACGTGGGAGCCCTGCTCCCGCGCCCCTGAATTTACGATCGAAGGAGTATCACGTGGCACGCGTGAAGCGGGCGGTAAACGCCCATAAGAAGCGTCGGGAAATCCTTGAGCAGGCCAGCGGCTACCGCGGCCAGCGCTCGCGTCTGTACCGCAAGGCGAAGGAGCAGGTCCTGCACTCGCAGACCTACAACTTCCGCGACCGCAAGAAGCGCCAGGGCACCTTCCGTCAGCTCTGGATCCAGCGCATCAACGCGGCATCCCGCGCCAACGGCCTGACCTACAACCGCCTCATCCAGGGCCTCGGCCTGGCCGGCGTCGAGGTCGATCGCCGCATGCTCGCCGAGCTCGCGGTCAACGACGCCCCGGCCTTCGCCGCGCTCGTCGAGATCGCGAAGAACGCCCTCCCCGAGGACGTCAACGCCCCGGCAGCCTGACATCGCGCCACACGACGCGATGACCGAGCGCCCGGATCAGTCCCCGATCACCTCCCCCCGCTCCGAGCGGGTGCGGAAGGTGGCGGCACTGGCCGGGCGTTCTGCTCGTCGCAAGCAGCAGCTGTTCCGCGTGGAGGGCCCGCAGTCGATCCGTTCGCTGCTCGCCCACCGCGCAGATCGTGCCCGCGAGGTCTTCACCACCGCCCGAGCCGACGCCGCCCACCCGGAGCTCGCGGATCTCGCCCGCGAGGCCGGGATCCCGGTGCACGAGGTGGAGGATCAGATCATCCGCGCCATGGTGCGCGAGGACGCCACCGGGCCGAGCCCTGACAGCGCGCAGCCGGACGGCGCGGCCCGTGGCACCCTGACGAGCCCTCAAGGCGTGCTGGCCCTCGGACATCTGCCCGCGGAGGACCCGTCGGCCGCCGTCGCGGCGATCGCCGCCCTGCCGCAGCAGCAGCCGGTCACGGTGGTCGTCCTGCACGAAGTGCGTGACCCCGGCAACGTGGGCACGCTGATCCGTACGGCCGACGCCGCCGGAGCGGACCTGGTCGTGCTCACCCGCACCTGCGCCGATCCCTATGCCCCGAAGGCCGTCCGTGCCTCCGTGGGCAGCCTCTTCCATCTGCCGGTCGTCACCGGCGCCGAGATCGACGACGTGCTGGAGGCTCTGCACGGCGCACAGGTCACCGCCGCCGCGACCAGCGGCTACGCGGAGGCGGAGCTGTTCACGGCGGAGCTGCCCTCCCGGATCGCGTGGATCCTCGGGAACGAGGCGCACGGACTGGACGAGCACACCCTCGAGGCGGCGCCCCTGGCGGTGCGCATCCCCCTGGCCGGGCACGCCGAATCCCTGAACGTCCACACCGCCGCGACGGTGTGCCTGTTCGAGACGCTCCGCCGCAGGCAGGCCGGGGAATGACCTCACGTGCCCTGCGCATCGGGGCGGCCGTCGTGCCGATGCTGCTGGTTCTCACCGTCGCCTCCGCGCTGGTCGGGCTGCTCGCCACCGGCGCCGCCACCCCGGCGACCCTGGTGCCCGCGTCACCGCTGGTCACCTGGGGTCTGCCCGTCGTCCGAGCCCTGCACCATCTGGGGCTGCTGCTCGCGATCGGAGCCGGCGGCACCGCCGTGCTCCTCCAGCCCGGCCCGTCCCGGCGCGAGGTCACGACGCTGGATCCTGCGCGACGCGCCACCGTCCGCCTCGGCGCCGTCGGTGCTCTGCTGTGGGCCGTCGCCGCGATCGCCCAGATCCCGCTGGGAGGGCTGGAGGCCGCGGGATCGGGCTCCGGTCTGAATGTCTGGGACATCGCGCTCGGCACCGATCTCGGCAAGCTCCAGCTCTCTGTGGGGATCGCCGCGACGATCTCGGCGCTGGCCTATGCGCTCGCGCGGTCCACCACTCTGGCCTGCTGGGGGCTCGCCTTCGCCGGGATCGGGGTGGGCGCGCTCGGTCTGGCCGGCCACGCCGGGGCGAGCCTGGACCACACGAACGCGGTCAACGCGATGGCGCTGCACCTCGTGGCCGTGTCGGTCTGGGCCGGCGGCCTGCTGGTGATCGCGCTGATCGCTCCACGCCTGGAGGACGCGCAGCTCGCCACGACCGTGCGCCGCTTCTCGCCCTGGGCCCTGGCGGCCGTGGCGTCGCTCGCGGTCAGCGGGGTGCTGAGCGCCGTCATCCGCCTCTCGGGCTGGAGCGACCTGCTCACCACCGGGTACGGCCGCGTCGTGCTCGTGAAGGCCGTGGGGCTGCTGGTCCTGGCCGGGATCGGTGCCGCCCAGCGTCGACGGCTCGGGGACCGGCTGCGCTTCCGGCACCTGGCCGCGACCGAGGGGATCGTGATGGCCGCCGTGATCGGCGCCTCGATCGCCCTGGGCAGGTCCGCCCCGCCCGTGCCGCAGGTGGTCCCCGCCGTCGGCGATCTGAAGACCCTCTCGCTGGTCGGCTACCTGCCGCCCGCGAAGGCCTTCGGCCCGGGAACCATGTTCACGGTGATCCAGCCCGACTGGATCGCGCTCCTGCTGGCTGCGGCGATGGCCGCGCTCTACGTGACGGGCGTCGTGCGCCTGGTGCGACGTGGGGACACCTGGCCGTGGATCCGCACGCTCGCCTTCCTGGCCGGCTGCGTGGCCTTCGCCTGGGTGCTCAGCGGGGGAGCGGCGGCCTGGGGCCGGTTCCGCTTCGACGCCCACATGGTCCAGCACATGGCGATGATGATGATCGCGCCGCCGCTGTGGGTGCTGGGCGGGCCGGTCACGCTGCTCTCCCGCGCCGTCGCCCCGCGCACCGACGGGTCCCGGGGGATCCGCGAATGGGTGCTCGCCGCGCTGCACTCCCGGTACGCGCAGATCCTCTCCTCCCCGCCGCTCGCGGGACTGATCTTCGCCGGCTCCCTGGTGATCTTCTACTTCTCGCCCCTCTTCGAGGCCGCGATGTACTCCCACCTCGGGCACGTGCTCATGACGGTGCACTTCCTGGCCTCGGGCTACCTCTTCGCCTGGGTGCTGATCGGGGTGGACCCCTCGACGAAGCCGATCAACCCGATCCTGAAGCTGATCACCCTGCTGGTGACGCTCGCCTTCCACGCCTTCTTCGGCGTCGCTATGGTCTCGGCGACCTGGCTGATCGCCCCGGACTGGTACCACCAGCTGGCGATGTACACCGATGAGCAGCTGATGCTGATCCAGGTGCGCGGCGGCACGATCATGTGGGCGATCTCCGAGGTCCCCACCGTCGGCTACGCGATCATCGTCGCCGCGATGTGGATGAAGTCCGACGACCGCCGGGCCCGCCAGTACGACCGCAAGGCCGAGCGCGACGGCGGTGCCGAGCTCGAGGCGTACAACGCCTACCTCGCCAGCCTGCAGGACAGGGCCGGCACGCCGTCGGCCGCTCCCACAGGCTCGGGAGCGGCCGACGAGGAACCCGCGCAGGAGGCGTCCCAGAGCGAGGACGAGTCGCCTTCGCCGCCGACCTGACGAGGCGACGAGCTCGCGGGGTCGGGCCCCTCGGGACCCGACCCCGGGCCGCTCACAGCCAGTCGCCGCGAGCTGCCGCCTTCTCGGTCCCGATCGTGGTGTCCGGGCCGTGCCCCGTGTGCACGACGGTGTCGTCGGGCAGCGCGAACAGGCGTTCGCGGATCGACTCCTCGATGGTCTCGCGCGAGGAGAACGAGCGGCCGGTCGCGCCCGGGCCGCCCTGGAACAGCGTGTCTCCGCTGAACACGGCACCGAGGGCCTCGACGTAGTAGCAGGTCGAACCAGGGGAGTGGCCCGGGGTGTGGAGCGCCTCGAGGTCCACGCCGGCGATCGTGAACATGTCGCCGTCCTGCACGTCGTCATCCCACGGCAGACCACCATGGGTGAGCTGCCAGACCTCGCGGTCCGCCGGATTGAGCAGGACGGGTGCCTCGAGCTTCTCGGACAGCTCGGGGGCCATGCGCACGTGGTCGTCATGGGCATGGGTGAGCAGAATGCCCACGCACTCCCGATCGCCCACCAGCTCGAGCACGGTCTTCACCTCGTGCGGGGCGTCGAACACGACGCACTGCTCATCGTCTCCGAGCACCCACACGTTGTTCTCGACCTCGTGCGTCTCGCCGTCGAGGCTGAAGGTGCCGGAGGCGACGGCATGGGCGAGTCGCGCGGTCATCGGCCGACCTCCGCCACGGTGCGCAGGGTGTTCCCGTCGTGCAGGGCGTCCAGCGCCCCGTCGACCCCGGCGAGATCGGTGCGTCCGGTGACGAACCGATCCAGCGGGAGGCGCCCCTGGAGGAACAGGTCGATGAGATAGGGGAAGTCCCGCTCGGGCAGGCAGTCGCCGTACCAGGAGGACTTCAGCGAGCCGCCCCGGCCGAAGATGTCCAGCATCGGCAGCGTGAGCTCGACGTCCGGGCGGGGGACCCCGACCAGCACCACGCGACCGGCGAGGTCACGGGCGTAGAACGCCGTCTCGTAGGTCTGGGGGATCCCGACCGCGTCGACGACCAGATCCGCTCCGAAACCGCCGGTGAGCTCCTGGACCTTCTCGGCGACCTCCTGCGGGGAAAGGCCCTTCGTCGCGAGGGTGTGGGTGGCCCCGAGCTCCTGAGCGGCGGCGAGCTTCTTCTCGTCGACGTCGAGCCCGATGATGGTGGTCGCACCGGCGAGCTTCGCGCCGGCGATCGCCGCGCAGCCCACGCCGCCCAGGCCGATCACGGCGACGGATTCGCCGCGCTGCACCGCGCCGGTGTTGATCGAGGCGCCGATGCCGGCCATGACGCCGCAGCCCAGCAGCCCGGCGACCTCGGCCGGGGCATCCTCGGAGACCTTCGTGCACTGGCCCTCGTGGACCAGGGTCTTCCCCGCGAAGGAGCCGATGCCGAGCGCGGCGGTCAGCTCGGTGCCGTCGGCCAGGGTCATGGGCTTCGAGGCGTTGTGCGTGTCGAAGCAGTACTGGGGGACGCCCTTCGTGCAGGCGCGGCACTCGCCGCACACGGCGCGCCAGTTCAGCACGACGTAGTCGCCGACCTCCACATGGGTGACGGACTCGCCGATCACGGAGACGCGGCCGGCGGATTCATGACCCAGCAGGAAGGGGAAGTCATCGTTGATGCCGCCGTCGCGGTACGCGAGGTCGGTGTGGCACACACCGGTGGCCTCGATGTCGACGATGACGTCGTGCGGACCCGGATCGGGGATCACGATGTCGACGAGCTCGGCGGGCTGCCTGGCGGCACGGGCGACGACACCCTGGACCGTCGTGGACATGGGGGCCTCCTGACTCCTCGGGGCGAGGGTAGACGTTGTCCCCTCCAGGCTAAGCGATGTGGCGTGGATTGCCTCGTGCGGAGGTCCGTCGCCGATCCCTCCTAGAATGGTCCGCGGTGCCCTCGCTCCGGACGTCGCTCCGGCGGATGCACTCGTGACCACTCAGGACTTCTCAGGACGAAAGCGATACCCGTGTCCGACACATCCTCTGCGCCCGAGGCGCCCTCGATCGACGAGGCGGCGATCACCGCGGCGATCGATGCCGCACTCGCGGCGATCGCCGCTGCCCCCGATACCGCCGCGCTGAAGCAGGTGCGCATCGAGCACGTGGGCGATGCGAGCGTGCTGACCTCCGCGAACCGCGCCATCAAGGACCTCCCCAAGGACCAGAAGGCCGCTGCCGGAAAGCTCGTGGGCCAGGGCAAGGGCCGGGTCCAGAAGGCACTGGCCGCACGCCAGGGCGAGCTCGCGGCCGCCGAGGAGGAGGCAGCGCTCGCCGCGGAGACCGTCGACGTCACCCTCCCCACGGACCTGCGCCCCCGCGGCGCCTCCCACCCGCTGACCGTGCTCCAGGACCGCATCAACGACTTCTTCGTCGGGATCGGCTGGGAGATCGCCGAGGGCCCGGAGATCGAGTCCCAGTGGCTGAACTTCGACGCGCTCAACGCCGACCCCGAGCATCCCTCCCGCTCCCTGCAGGACACCCTGTACGTGGCGCCCGAGGGCTCGGGGATGCTGCTGCGCACGCAGACCTCCCCGGTGCAGATCCGCTCGATGCTCGAGCGCGGCGCCCCGCTGTACGTCGCCTGCCCCGGCACCGTGTACCGCGCCGACGAGATCGACGCGACGCACTCGCCGATGTTCACCCAGGTCGAGGGCCTCGCCATCGACAAGGGCCTGACCATGGCGAACCTCGTGGGCACCCTGGACGCCTTCGCCGCGCACATCTTCGGCGGGGCGCCGATCACGCGCCTGCGCCCCAACCACTTCCCCTTCACCGAGCCCAGCGCCGAGATGGACTTCCGCTGCTTCAGCTGCGGGGCCCGCGAGGGGCTCGACCACGACGCGGACCCGAACTGCCGGGTGTGCGGCGGCACCGGCTGGATCGAGATGGGCGGCTGCGGCATGGTCCACCCGAACGTGCTGCGCGCGGCCGGGGTGGACCCCGAGGAGTACCAGGGCTTCGCCTTCGGCCTCGGGATCGAGCGCATCCTCATGCTCCGCAACGGAGTGTCGGACATGCGCGACATCGTGGAGGGCGACGTCCGCTTCTCCCAGCACTACGGTACGGAGATCTGAGATGCCCCGCATTCCCCTGACCTGGCTCGCCGAGCACACCGAGCTGCCCGCCGGAACCTCCGCCCTGCAGGTCGCCACCGACCTCTCCCGCGTCGGCCTCGAGGAGGAGGCGATCTTCGGCGCCCAGGTGACCGGACCGCTCGTCGTCGGCCGCGTGCTGGAGCTCGTCAAGGAGCCCCAGAAGAACGGCAAGACGATCAACTGGGTGCGCGTGGACGTCGGCCCCGAGCACAACGAGGACCTCGACAACCCCAAGGACCCGCAGCCCGGCGAGGAGCGACCCAGCCGCGGCATCATCTGCGGCGCGCACAACTTCGTCGAGGGAGATCTCGTCGTCGTCTCCCTGCCCGGCACCGTGCTGCCCGGCGACTTCGCGATCGCTGCCCGCAAGACCTACGGCCACGTCTCCGACGGCATGATCTGCTCCGGCGACGAGCTGGGCCTGGGCGAGGACCCCACCGGCGAGGACGGCATCATCGTGCTGGGCCGCGGCCACGCCGAGGGCCTGACCGGCGAGCCCGGTGACGACGCGATCGCCCTGCTCGGCCTGGCCGACGAGGTCGTCGAGATCAACGTGACCCCGGACCGCGGATACTGCTTCTCGATGCGCGGCGTGGCCCGGGAGTACTCCCACGCCACCGGTGTCGCCTACACCGATCCGGCCTCCACCGTCGAGATCCCCTCCGCCGAGGACGGCGGGCTCGCCGTCCGGCTGCGCGACGACGCCCCCATCCGGGACGTCGAGGGCTGCTCGCGCTTCGTGGCTCTCGAGGTCCGCGGCGTGGACCCCGCTGCGCAGACCCCGCGCTGGATGGCGCGTCAGCTGACCCTGGCCGGCATGCGCCCGATCTCGCTGATCGTGGATGTCACCAACTACGTGATGCTCGACCTCGGCCAGCCGCTGCATGCGTACGATGCGGACAAGGTCGTCGCCCCGATCGTGGTGCGCCGCGCCCAGAAGGGCGAGAAGCTCACCACCCTGGACGACGTCACCCGCACGCTCGACGCCGAGGACCTGCTGATCACCGACAGCGAGGGCGGCGAGGGCGCTCGCGTGCTCGGCATCGCCGGCGTGATGGGCGGGGAGTCCACCGAGGTCTCCGAGGGCACCGCGAACATCGTGCTCGAGGCGGCGACCTTCCACCCGATCTCGGTGGCCCGCTCCGCGCGACGCCACCGTCTCCCCTCGGAGGCCTCCAAGCGCTTCGAGCGCGGCGTGGACCCGCAGCTGCCCCGCGTGGCCGCCTACCGGGCCGCCCAGCTGATCGTGGAGTACGGCGGCGGTGAGATCACGTCCCGCATCACCGACGAGGGCGGCATCGCGGGGCCCGCGGCCGCACCGATCGCGCTGCCGCTCGGCGACGCCGAGCGCGTGGTCGGCATCGCCTACACCCCGCAGCAGGTGCGGGGCAGCCTCGAGATGATCGGCTGCACCGTGGAGGACAGGGCAGACGAGGGCTCAGAGGGCACGCTCGCCGTGACCCCGCCGTCCTGGCGCCCTGACCTCGTCATCCGCGAGGATCTGATCGAGGAGATCGCTCGCCTGGTCGGCTACGAGACCATCCCCTCCGTGCTGCCCACAGCCCCCGGTGGTCGCGGCCTCACGCGCGCTCAGAGAGCTCGCCGCGCCGCGAACCGTGCACTCGCCGAGGCCGGGCTCGTCGAGGTCACCTCGTACCCGTTCGTCGGCGAGGGCATCTTCGACGCCCTGCGGTACGCGCAGGACGATGCCCGCCGTGGCGCGGTGCGCCTGCTGAACCCGCTGGCCGACGACGAACCCCTGCTGCGCACGTCGCTGCTGCAGACCCTGCTGCCCGTGGCGCGACGCAACCTCGGCCGCGGCGAGGATTCGGTGGCGATCTTCCAGCTCGGCACCACGTCCCTCTCCCGCGGAGAGGGCTCCCGCTCGCCGGTCCCCGCCGCTGCGCAGCGACCCTCCGACGCCGAGCTCGAGGCCATCCTGGGGGCGCTCCCGCTCCAGACCCGCACCCTGGCAGCCGTGGTCGGCGGCGCGTCCGGTCCGGGATCGTGGCAGGGCGAGGTCGCCCCGTGGGGCTGGGCCGACGCCTTCGACCTGGCCCGCCGGGCGGCCGCCGCCGTCGGCGCCGACCTCGAGGTGCGCCAGATCGAGCTGGCTCCCTTCCACCCCGGTCGCGCCGGCGAGCTGCGTGTGCTCACGGCCGACGGGACGAGCACGGTCATCGGCCACGCCGGTGAGCTCCACCCCGCCGTGGTCACGGAGTTCGGCCTGCCCGCGCGCACCAGCGCCCTCGAGCTCGACCTCGAGGCGCTGATCGCCTCCGCCCCGGCAGTGATCGCGGCGGCGCCGGTGCCGACGTACCCGGTGGCGAAGGAGGACTTCGCCTTCGTGGTCGACCAGAGCGTGCCGGCCGCGGCCGTCGAGGCGGCGATCGTGGTGGGCATCGGCGACCTCGCCGAGAGCGTCCACCTGTTCGATGTCTTCACCGGTGAGCAGATCGGTGAGGGGAAGAAGTCGCTCGCGTTCGCGGTGCGTCTGCGGTCCGCCGAGGCCACCCTGACCGCGGAGCAGATCGGCGCGGCGCGCTCGCGCTGCATCGCGGCGGTCGATTCGGCCGTGGGCGGCGTGCTGCGCGCGTGACCTCCCCCGACAGCGGAACGGGCCGCCGGCTCCCGACGGACCGGCGGCCCGTGCCGTCTGCGTCGGGGCCGACGGCGCCCAGCGGGCTCGGGGCCGCGGACTACCGCGGCCTGAGCCTCGACGTCGGGCGCAAGTCCTTCACCGCCGACGCCGTCGTGCAGCTCATCGGCCGGCTCGGTGAGCTGGGCTTCACCGCCCTGCACCTCCATCTCACCGAGACCCATCGTGTGGGGGTGCGGCTCCCGGGCTTCGAGGAGCTCGCGGCCGACGACGCCTGGGGCACGGAGGACGTGGCGCAGATCGTGGCCGCGGCCGAGGCGGCCGGCATCGCGCTCCTGCCCGAGATCGATCTGCCCTCCCACGCCGCGGCACTGCTCGTGGGGCGGGAGCATCTCCAGCTCGTGGATCGCCACGGCCACGTCCACGAGGACCGCCTCGACATCTCCCGGCCCGAGGCCCTCGAGCTCGCTCTCGACCTGATGGAGGCCGTCGCCGGACTGTTCCCCGGCGACGCGATCCACCTGGGCGGGGACGAGTTCTTCGCGGCGCCCTGGGAGGACGAGGACGCCCAGCACCCCGAGCGCTTCCCGAGCCTCCTCGCGCACGCCCGGTCGCTCGTGGGGCCGGCGGCGACGGCTCTGGACTCCTACGCCCTCTTCGTCAACACCCTCGCAGCTCGAGCGATCGAGCTCGACCGCACTCCGCTGCTGTGGAACGACCATGTGGTGCCTGCCTCCGACGAACCCCTCGCGCCGATCAGCACCGACGTGGTGCTCGACGTGTGGATCCGCTGGCGGGACTGGACCCCGTCGGTCGAGGATTACCTGCGTTCCGGGTATCGGGTGATCAACTCCCACGGCGACCAGCTCTACGCCGTGCTCTCCGAGGACGGGCCCTTCGCGCCCCATGGTGCGCGGCGTTTCGGCCTGCTCACCGACACCTTCTCGCCCCGACGGTTCATGGGCCTCGCTGCTGAGGACGTGCATCTCGAGGTCCCAGCCGTTTCCGCGGGAACGCCCGACCCCGTGCTCGGGGCGTCCCTGTCCGTGTGGTGCGACGTCCCGGACGTGATGGGGGAGCGGGAGCTCCTGGAGCGCCTCGACACCTGGATCGTGCCCTTCGCGCGGATCATGGCGGCCGATCGGACCTAGAGCGGCCGTGATCAGAGCGGCGGATCGCTCGTCCCGGAACAGATGGCTCGGAAGACCTGGTACTTACGCGCTCAAGTGTCTACAGTCACAGAGGTCGGGGCAACGGTGCCCCGAGCGCCCGAGGCAACCGGGCGTCATCCGCACTGGAGGTCATCGCATGGCACGCATCACTCGCAGATCCCTGCTCACAGGCGTCGGGAGTCTGGCTGTCGGAGGAGTGGGCGCGAGCCTGCTGGCTGGCCCCGCAGCTGCAGAGCCGGTTCGCCGAGGGGGCCGGATCGCCTCGGTCGCCTACATCGAGGTCAATGACAATTCCCTGCTGAACGTCGGTCAGTACACGCTGGAGGACGGCAGTCCTGCCTTCGACATCGCCGTGATCTTCGCGGCGAACATCAACTACGACGGTGAACGGGCGTACCTGCACCTCAACGAGAACGTCCAGCACCTGCTGGACAACGTGGATACCTATGTCAGGCCACTGCAGGAGAAGGGGATCAAGGTCGTCCTCTCGATCCTCGGCAACCATCAGGGTGCCGGCTTCGCGAACTTCCCCGATGCTCGGGCGGCCGACCGGTTCGCCCGCGAGGTGACGACACTCGTGCGCCGCTACGGTCTTGACGGGGTGGACCTCGATGACGAGTGGTCGGAGTACGGGAAGAACGGCACAGGCCTGCCCAACGACTTCTCCTTCGTCGCCTTCGTGGCGTCGCTGCGCAAGCGACTTCCGAACCGTCTGATCACGTTCTATGTGATCGGACCGTCTGCCGAACACCAGGAGTTCGAGGGGCGGCGCGTGGGCGACCTGGTCGACTACGCCTGGAACCCCTACTACGGGAGCTTTCGAGACTTCTCCGTCCCGGGTCTGCCCCGTTCCCAGTACGGGGCGGCCGCAGTCGACCTCGGCTCGAGCGCCACCTCACCGGAACTGGTCCGTGAGTTCGCCCAGAGGACGGCTGACGGCGGCTATGGGGCGTTCGTGACGTATCAGCTCCAGACCGGAGACCAGTCCGAGATCGTCTCTGCCATGACGGAACCCCTCTACGGCAGCGCATCGCACGTCAGCTGACCCACCGACGCCGCGTCAGAGCCCGCAACACAGGACGCACAGCATGGGTACACAGGCCAGGACCGGACCTCCGCGGTCGGAGGTCCGGTCCTGGCCTGCGGTGATCAGGACGACGGGGTGAAGTCCGCGATCGTCTGGATCATGTTGTTGTAGCCGTCAACACGCGGGAAGTAGTCGATCTCCGACGCTTCGGCGAGCCCCGACCACTTCATGGTCGAGAACATCCCACCGGCGCCGTTGGACTGGACCGGAATGTACGGAGCATCGTCAGCGACCGCCTGCTGCAGGACCTGGCAGTGCTCGATGATCGCGTCGACCTGATCGGGCGGTGTCGTCGTGATTGCCAGCAGAGCATCGTTGGCCGCATCGGGCATCTCCCAGCGACCGTAGTTGCCATCCGCGACCTCGTCGCCGATGTCGTAGATCTTCGTATGCCGGTACATGGTGAACGCCTGGTAGGCGCCACCCGCGGCATTCGTGGTCCAGAGCGACAGCTCGTAGTCACCCTTCGCCTGCGCAGGACCGAAGACATCGGGCGGGAGCGGCGTGAACGCGATGGACAGTCCGAGGTTGGTGGACCACTGGTCCACCACGATCGGCATCGTCGTCATCTCGGCGGGATTGTCGTTCTGGATGTGCAGCTTCAGCGGATATTCCTTGCCATCCTTCTCCAGGTTGCCCTGGTCGTTGACGGTCCATCCCGCATCTGCGAGTTCCTTCTTCGCCGCCTCGACATCAGGAGTCATGGGGTTCTTGAACTCGTCCTTGAGCATCGCTTCATAGATGCCGGTGTCGAGTCCGCTGACTGACGGAACCGTGTACGCGATACCGGCTGCGTCGGCGACGATCCCCATGTCGACGGCCGAGCGCAGTGCTCGACGCACGGCGGGGTCCTGCGTCGGCCCCTTGTGGGTGGCCATGATGATCCCGCGGGTGGAACCGTCCGGATAATAGAAGTACCCGTTGTGGTCCTCCATCGTCACGAAGTTCGTGACGACTCCCGGTGCGCCGCCCTGCGACCAGTCGACATCACCCTGGGTGATCTGGGACTCGATATTGCCGGCGGTGCCGGAGGGAACGAGGTGGACCTCCTTGAGGTCCGGGCTGACATCGCCCCAGTAGTCGTCGCGGATCTCGACCTCGATCTGCTGGCCGGCGAACTTCTTGAGCCGACCTGGACCCGTCCCCACCGGGGACTTGTCCTGGTAGTTCTGACGGTCGAGGTCCTTGTAGATGTGCTCCGGGTAGATCGGGAAGTACAGGGACAGGGGGAGGTCCTCGGTGTACTGCGGCTCGTTGTAGGTGACGACGACCGTCGTCTCGTCCGGGGTCTCGATGGGCTTGACGAGCCACGGCAGGTTGCCGTCCTCATCGGGCTCGGTACCAGGCTCCTCGAAGATGAAGCCGTAGGTGAAGGCAACATCTTTCGACGTGAACTTCTCTCCGTCATTCCAGGTGACGTCGTCGCGCAGCGTGTACGTGGCGACCTTGCCTCCCTCGGTGTACTCGACCTCCTTCCCGAGGTTCGGGACCAGTGCGGAGCCGTCCGTCGAAGAGATCCGGAAGAGGGTCTCCCAGAAAAGCGCATTGCCGGGGGCCGAATCACCGCCGCCGAAGACGTTGAAGTTCTCCGGGAACACGTTGGAGGTCGCCACGACGGCACCGACGCGCAAGATGCCGTCGTTGTCGATCGTGCCTTCTGTGGAGCGAGGGCCTGAGCCACCGCTGTCAGAGGCACCGCTGCCCCCACCGCCGGTCTTCCCTCCGCAGGCTGCCAGGGTGGCCGCGGTGATCGCCGCGGCACCCATGCCGAGCACTGATCGGCGATCGAACGACGTATGCGTCAAACGCTGAGACATGGAACTACTCCTTCATTGCAGTATCCGTGAGTTTCCGGGATCGGTGTCACGACTGCCGCTCGTACTCTGCGGCGTTCTCCGCCTGCCAGCACTGCACCGAATGGGCGTCCTGCGTGCTGCGGAACAGGGGGAGGTCTTGGGAGGTGCACTTCGGCATGGCCACAGGGCACCTGTCCGCGAACCGGCAGCCTCTGATGTCCGACGAATTGTCGACCGGGCGCGATTCAGCGATGGGCTCGTGCGTCAGCTTGCCGGAACCCTTGAATCGTGCCGGGTCGGGGGCCGCGCTGAGCAGGAGTTTCGTGTACGGGTGGAGGGGCGAGGAGATGATGCTCTCCGTCGGGCCTTCCTCGATGATCTTGCCGCCGTACATGACATGGATGCGATCAGAGAGGTAACGGGCGCTCGCGATGTCGTGCGTGATGTAGAGGACCGCGATCTTCTCCGACTCCCGAAGATCCTTCAGCAGGTTCAGCACGTCGAGCCGGATCGAGGCGTCGAGCATCGACGTCGGTTCGTCGGCGAGGATCACGTCCGGATCCACGGCAAGTGCTCGGGCGATCGCGATCCGCTGGCGCTGACCTCCGGAGAGGTCGGTGGGATACCTGTCCAGGTACCGCGAGGACGGCGTCATGTTCGCCTTCTCGAGCAGATCCGCGGTGCGCTCCGTGTTCTCGGACCTGCTCAGACGGGGGAAATGGATCTTCACGACGCGGGAGATGATCGTCCGGACCTTCTTCAGCCCGTTCAGCGAGGCGAAGGGATCCTGGTAGATCAGCTGCACATTGCGGTAGTACGCCCGTTCGGCGCGGCCTCCGCGCACGTGGATCGGCTTTCCCTTGTACAGGATTTCGCCGTGGGTCGGCTTGTAGATCAGAGCGAAGAGCCGCGCGATCGTGGTCTTGCCGGATCCGGACTCTCCGACGAGGGAGCTGATCTGCCCGGGGTAGAGCGTGAGGTCGACGCCGTCCAGTGCCCGGATCGTCACCGGGCGCCCCGCGCTGTCGGTCCCGGGGAAGTGCACATGGACATTGCGCGCTTCCAGGACCGGCACCGCCGTCTCGTCCGGCGTGTTCCGAGTGCTGGGTGCTACGGCGTCCGCGGGAGCGGCCGAGGCAGGAGAGCGGCGTGCGGACGTGCTCATCGGTGGTCTCCCTCTTCCTGGTCGTCGGCTGCCTTGCTCTGCTCGGACAGCTCTGTCTCGCTGAGTTCTCCGTTGCTGCGGAAACAGGCGCTGCGCCCCTGCGGGATGTCACGGAGCTCGGGTATGCGCTGATGGCAGATCGGCATCGCCGAACCGCATCGTGGCGCAAAGGCGCAACCGGGCGGGAGGTCCAACAGATCCGGGGGAGAGCCCGCAATGCCCGAGAGCCGGCGCACCGGTTCGGAGAGTGGCGGGA
>NZ_JBQSYW010000030.1:0-24118 GCF_052379725.1 Brachybacterium sp. 107
TCGGAGTCATCCTGTGCTGACTTGAGCGGGTCAGCTTCCATTCTCGATGGGGGCTGCTGTGACGTCGCTGGCCATGAGGCTGTCGGTGAGTGCGTCGTGGAGCGCAGTGCGGGGGATGGGGCCGATCGTGACTTCGGACAGTTCGGTGGTGCAAGAGATCCACACGTCGGTGCCGCGGGTGGTGATGGTGAGGGCGTCGCCGTCGTGGTCGCTGAGCTCGATGGGGAACATGCTGTCTCCGATAGAGGTGATCGCGCTGGGGTGCAGCACGTTGGTCGTTACGCGTGAGGACGTCACGGCGACCGGTTTCGTCACGAAACCCGCGTCGCACTGTGACTGGCGTCACATGCGAGCGGAGCGTCGAGGGTGATGGCGGGCCTCCAGAGTGGTGGAGCAGCGGTGCCCCACGCGCAGGACTCGCTCGAGCAGGAGAACCACCGCCTGCGGCGACACCTCGCCCAGATACCGACCCATGAAAGATCGATGCTAAGAGCGCGCTAGAAGCAGTGACGGGCCGCCCCCACGCGCTCGACCACCTTCAGCAGGCCTCGACTATTTAGCTACGGCTGATGCTCGCCTAGGCTACGATCACCGCGGATGCAGGCCTCCAGAGGAGAGTGGGTCGATGAGTGTCGCTTCAGAGGGTGCAGGCCAACCCGTTGAGCTGGTGGGGAGTCGTCCGAAAGAATGGGCGCAGAGGTTCAACCTCCTCTCCCGCTCCGTGCACGCTGCCCTCCCGGACGCACAGATCGCGCACATCGGATCGACAGCGGTCCCCGGCATGCCGGCGAAGGACGTCGTTGATCTCGTCGTCGGAGTCCCCGCTGATGATGTACCCGAGGCGGCATGTGCCTTGCGCGCGGCGGGGTGGGACCTTGAAGGCGAACGCGCCGGTCACTGCTGGCTGAGCAGTCCGAACCGGCTGGAGCGCGTGAGCGTAGCTCACGTCGTCGAGGCGGACGGAGTGATCTGGCGCGAGCGTCTCGCCTTTCGGGACCTGCTTCGACGGGACGGCACCGCACGTGCCGCCTAT
The DNA here is from genome assembly GCF_052379725.1 of Brachybacterium sp. 107. Lineage (NCBI taxonomy): Bacteria > Bacillati > Actinomycetota > Actinomycetes > Micrococcales > Dermabacteraceae > Brachybacterium > Brachybacterium sp. 107. The sequence goes on from NZ_JBQSYW010000030.1 coordinate 1,034, forward strand.
CTGGACGCCAAGGAGCGCGCCGCCGCGACTGCGATCGGGTGGAGTGACTACACCCGCGCCAAGGCCCCAATAGTCGGTCAGCTGCTCGACGCTGATCGGCGACAGGCAGAGCCTCATGAGTCCGGTTCGGACCAGGGCACCGACTGAGGGAACCGTCGTTCGGGATGCTTCGCCCTGTCCTCGGTGGATCGCCCCCGTAGGCTTGCCCGGTGACCTTCGCCGACCTCGCTCTCCTCGCGACGATCATCGGCGTCGGAGCGGGGCTCCAACGGCTCACCGGCATGGGATTCGCCCTCGTCGCCTCACCCTTCCTGGTCCTGACGGCGGGGCCCGTCGAGGGCGTGCTGGTGACGAACGCGTGCGGTGTCGTGTCGTCGCTCCTCAACCTCGGGCTCGTGCACCGCGACGTCGAGTGGCGACGCCTGCTGCGCTTCACCCCGTTCTCGTTGGTGGGGATCGTGCTGGGAGTGCTCGTGCTGAAGGTGCTCCCCGCGGATCCCTTGGCCGTGCTGGTCGGAGTGCTGATCCTGATCGCCATCGGCGTCACCGTGGTCGCCCGGCCCGGGGCCGTGAAGGACGGCCTTCCGGTGAGCTCCGGGTTCGGGACAGCCTCGGGCTTCATGAACGTCACAGCAGGCGTGGGCGGGCCCGCGTTGGCCGTCTATGCGGCCGCCACCGGGTGGGCCCATAAGGGTTTCGCAGCGTCGGCGCAGGCTCACTTCCTGCTCCTCAGTGCACTCTCGCTGGTCGCGAAGGGGTCGCTGCCCTCGATGGAGGGGACGGGCTGGGTGGTGACGTTCGCGGCGATCCTGATCGGTGCCGCGATCGGGCAGCGACTCGCCGGACGCTTCGCGGGCAAGACTCTGATGCGGCTCGTGCTCGTCCTGTCCACTGCGGGCGCGGTGATGACGATCGCCCAGGCGCTCATCTGACGAGGGTCAGGTGCCAGGGGGCGGGCGCCCGGCACGGAGAAGCGCGATTCCTGCCGGGGAGCGACGCCGAACCTCGGCGAGATCGCCGCTGCACCTCGGGTTTCAGGTCGCGAGGGGTCCGTGGTGATCACGCGTGTCGTGACGGGAGCGCGGGATCCGATCGAGTGGTAGGGCGTCCACTGTCGATCCCCGTATCGGGAGCGCTATGTTCTCCTGCACCAGTAGAGAAGCTAAGGACCCACGATGAGCAAACCCCCACTCGAACTGTCTGATCGGGACAACGATTCCCTCACTCTCCAGGCCGACGGGGAGAGCATCTGGGTGACGTGCACCAGCGGTGCCGACGAGGTGACGGTGGGCGCCGTGGAGAAAAACGAGATTCTCGACTGGCTCACCGAGACGCCTCCGAACTGACGTTCGACGGACCAGGCGCTCCACCTCGCGCGGTTCAGCCGGGCGCGGGGAAGCTCCTCGTGGTGCTCAGGAAGCGTCCGTGTCCGGGGCCGCCGTGGGGTGCTCCCTGCCCAGCACCTCGCGCAGGATGGCCGCGAAAGCGCGATCGTCCTCGTGGAGGATGCTGATCGGGTCCGGACCGCGCGAGGCGATCGGGTGCTCGTCGTAGTAGACGTCGACGGCGGCGAAGAACTCGTCACGCTGCTGCGCGGAGATGTCGGTGTGGGCAGCTTCGAGCCAGACCAGGGCCTCGAGCTGCTCTCCCGGGGTGCTCATCACTTCTGTCCTTTTGCGGCGGGTCGACGTTCACGTGAATCTTGCCGGCCGGCAACTGCCGCAGGAACACGAAACTGCAGGTCAAGACGCCCGTTATGGGCGTTTTTTGAAGTCGGAGCCCTCGGAATGTCCCGGGTTCTTCGCGAGGATCTGCTGCGACGGACAGGACTGCGCGTGGCACCCGGGCAGCGCCCGATGCTCCCACCCCGACCGGTTGGGGGGGTTCATCGGGGCCACGACGGCTCACCGGAGCACACGGGTAGTGTCGCCACCATGGTCGAGCTCGAGTCGCACGACGCTCTCTGGGCGAGCTCCTTCGCGCACGCCGCGGGCGACATCTCTGCTGCGCTGACCGGACGGGTCGACGCGATCGAGCACATCGGGAGCACGGCAGTTCCCGGTCTCCTCGCCAAGCCGGTCATCGACATCGCTGCACGTGCTGTCGCCGACGCAGACCCGTTCGCGATGGGGGAGCCGCTGGAAGGCCTCGGATACGCCGTGCACGGCGCGGGCCCGACGAATCACGCAGAGCTCGCTCATCCAGGAGCTGCTTGATGAGGAGCGCAGAAGTCGCGGGCTGCCAACAGTCGATGCCTGGGACAAGTAGCGTGCAGCGAGATCGCGTCGGCAGCGCAGCTGAGGAACGGCGGATCGACGGCGGAGGACAGAAGGAATGAACAGTGCCTGATCGACCTGAGATCGTCTGCCTCTGCGGTTCGATGCGCTTTGCGGACGAGATGCGTGCGTGGAGCCGTGATCTGACCATGGCCGGTGTCATCGTCCTCGCGCCTGGTGAGGCAGGCGAGAAGATCACCGAGGAGCAGAAAGCAGCGCTGGGCGCCCTGCATCTGCGAAAGATCGACCTCGCGGACAGGGTGCTGATCGTGAATCCCGGCGGGTACGTCGGCGAGACCACGCGAGGCGAGATCGCCTATGCGCAGGCCATCGGCACAGCGATCTCGTTCACTGATCCGGGCCGGCCGGCCGGCAGTCTGCAACCCGCACGATCGTGAAGGCCCGGCCCCGGCAAGGAGGCCACGGGCCATGAGCTCCACCTCGGCGAGTGACCACCACCAGATAGGCTCGGCATCCGGGGTACTTGACCGCGCCCACGCTGGCCGGTCACGCGAGAGGGAGACACATGCCGGAGACGAACTATCCCTACGGCCACGGGGGAGATCAGGACCGACCAGGCGGCGGACTCCCGGACCATGAGCCCACCCCGCCTGGATACGGCGAGGCCCCGTTCTCGCCGTCACCCTCCGGGGGAGCGTTCGGCTCCATCCCGCCGGGCACGGCCTCCGGCCCATCCTTCGACTCTGCGGCACCGCCCACATCGCCCACCTCGGCCTCGTCCGCTGCGCCGGCACCCTGGGCCGCCTCCGCGACCTCGGGACCGGCAGCACCGACGGGCGCCCAGGGTACGCAGGTCTCCCAGGGGGCACAGATGCTCTCTGCGGCGCAGGCCGTCGCTACCCTGCGGAAGGTCGGCATCGGCAACCCCCTGCCCACGTTCGCCGTCGGGGCGCTCGCCTACATCGTGGCCCTCGGCGCCGCGCTGCTGGTGATCATCTCGGGCATCCTCGCCGCGCTCACCGCCGATACCGGCGACCTGACCGGCGGCGGCACCGTCCCGACCGATGGCTCGACCTCTCCCGCGGGGGACGGCGGCTGGCAGGCGATCGTGGGTCTGGTGGGGATCCCGTTCCAGCTGGTCTCCCTCGCCTCCTTCGGCTCCTACGACGCCGAGCTGAACCTGGGCTTCTTCGGCAATGCCGCGATGAGCTTGCGGGGGCTGCCCTTGCTGATCACTGTGGCGATGGTCGCGACCGCCTTCGTCGTCGGCCGTCTCGTCCAGCGCCGCTGGGGCTCGAACGGCGTGCTCGGTGCCCTGCTGTGGTCGGGGATCTCCGGGCTCGCCGTCGCGATCTTCGCCGTGATCGCCACCCGTGTCACCGCGCTCACGATAGAGGACGACACGCTCGGGTTGTCCCTGTCGATGCACTCCGCCGGGGTGGATATGTTCTTCGGCACCTGGGTGCTCATCGCGCTTCCCCTGTTCCTGGGTCATGTCGCGGGACTCGAGAAGCCCGCCTGGTGGCCGGTGATCGCGGACCTCGCCGCCGCGCCCCGGCTGGCACTCGTCCACGCCCTGGTCTTCGCGGTCCCGGTCTGGATCCTGATGGCGGTGGTCGTATCGATCGGGATGGTGGTCCAGGGTGATGGGGGGACGGTTCTCTCCATGTTCCTGGCGGTCCCGATCTGGGGGCTCACGGGCCTCGCGCTGCTGCCCGGACTGGGCATGCTGACGGTTCCGATGCATATGAACTCCAGGGGTGCGGTCGAGGATTTCGGGGGCGCGCGCGGCAACGAGTTCCTGTGGTTCTTCGAGCTGCCCTGGTACCTGTGGATCCCCCTGGTGCTGATCGCTCTGCTGATGCCGGCGGTGGTCGCGGTGCTCTGGAACCGGGACCGGCGGATCGGGAAGGGGAACGTCCTCGCGCAGGTCGTGTCCTGGGCTGCGCTTCCGCTCGCCTACTTCGGGTGGTCGCTGATCCTGCTCGCGCTGGTCCGGATCTCCCTGCAGATGCAGATGGGGATGGTGGGCGACCTCGGGATGACCGTCGGCCTCGCCCCGTGGATGCCGGTGGTCGCGTTCTTCATCGGACTGATGGTCGAGGCGCTCGCCCGGTTCGGTGCCCCGTTCGTGGATCGGTTCGTGCCCGGGCCGCTCGTGAACTGGTTCCGACGGTCGGCGCGGAGGCGACGGGCCGACGGGACGCCGGGCACGGGCCAGACAGCTCCCGGCCAGACAGCTCCCGGCCAGGCGGCTCCCGGTCAGGTGCCTCCGATGCAGGGACCCCCGATGCAGGCATCGTCGGCGCAGGTGCCGCCCGCGCCCCGCTTCCCGGGAGCCTGATCGGGGCTTGATCAGGGCCTGATCAGGGCCTGATCGGCGCCTGGCCCGGCCCTGAGGGCCGTCATCCCAGAATGCTGAAGTTCCCGCGAAGGGTCTGCTGCGGATCGAGTTCCTCCTTGAGCCGCCGCAGCCGCTGCATCGAGGCGTCCGGGAGCGCGGAGGCCAGGGTCTCCGTAGGGCTGAGGAAGGTGATCGGCTTGCGGCCGCTGACCGGCAGCGCCGAGGCGAGCTCCGCCTGGCGATCCGAGATCCCCGCGGCCACCTCCGGGGTCGAGGGCACCCCGAACAGGTAGACGGCATACGGCTCTTCGAGTGCGCCATGCGGGTTGCCGGTGCCCTCGGCGAGGGCGCCGCCCAGGTGTCGGATCTGCACGGTCATCAGCGGAGCGATCGGCGTGTCCAGGAGCGTGGTGAGGGCATCGTCATCGAGTCGGGTGAGCAGCTCGCCGCGGGACAGCCCGGGCCCCGGATCGACGGGCTCAGCGGTGATCCGGCCCAGCTCGGCCACGCTGAGCGCGGCGCGGGAGTCCGCCAGGGGAGCGGGGAGGCGCTCAGTGGCCTGCAGGAGCCTGCGGGCCTCGTCCTCCTCGCCCAGGAAGGTGGAGTCGATCGCGATCATCGGCTCGGAGCCGGGGAAGCTGAGCAGCTCGAGCCAGAGGGTCAGCTCCGGCGGGGCGGCCTCGGTCAGCGCCCGGTAAGCCCGGGCGACCTCCTGCGCATGTGTGGCGGACCAGAGCTGTCGCCCGCCCGCGACGGACGGTGCGGGATGCACCCTCAGCTCGAGCGAGGTGACGATCGCCAGGTCCCCGCCCCCGCCGCCCAGCGCCCACAGGAGCTCGGGATCGCTCTGCGGGGTCACCGTGCGTGCGGCGCCGTCGGCGGTGATCACCTCGGCGGAGAGGATGCTGTCGGCGATCCACCCGAAGGCGCGCCCGAACCAGCTCAGCCCGCCGCCGAGCGCCGCGCCGGTCACCGTGACCACCGGCGAGCTGCCCGGCAGCGCGGTCAGCCCGTGCGGGGCGAGAGCCCGCTGCAGCTCGCCCGAACGCACCCCTGCGCCGATGCGGGCGGTCCTGGCACCGGGATCGACCTCGATCGTGTCCAGGCGTGAGGTGCGCAGCAGGATCGACCCGTCGGCCCGACCGGTGGCACCGTGCCCGCTGGGCTGCGTCGCGACGCTCAGCGCGTGGGCGGAGGCGAAACACACGAGCTCGGCGACGTCTGCGGCATCGGCGGCCTCGACGACCGCACTGACGTCCTGCGGAATCGCGAGGTTCCAGGGGCGGTGCGCCCGCTCGAAGCCGGGGTCGCCGGGCAGCTGCACCGGCCCGCGGACGATATGGGGCAGCGCGGTGAGGGTGGTGTGCGGGAGGATGCTCATCAGGACTCCTTGAGGTTGGCGATCTGAGAATGCCGATCTGTCGTTGCCGATCGGGGTGAGGACGCCTCGAGGTGGGCGTTCCTGACAAGGAGTCGGTCGACGCCGACGAAACGTGACGAGCGCTCACGCGGAGGGATGCCCATGACGAGCCAGGAACCACCCGCCATTCTCGAGGTTGCGGCCTCGCAGTTCGCTGAGCACCGCTCGAAGCTGTACGCCATCGCCCACCGCACACTGGGCTCGCCGTGGAGCGCCGACGACGCGGTCCAGGAGGCATGGATCCGCCTGCAGCGCGCCGACATCGCTGCGATAGACAACCTCGAGGCGTGGCTGACCACGGTGATCTCGCGCGTGTGCATCGACATGATCCGCCAGCAGAGCAGTCGGCGCGAGGATCTTCGGTGGGACGGCGCCGAGGAGTCGGGAGCCGCGGCCGAGCGAGGCGGCGCGGGCGACACCGGAAGCGTGATCGCACCGGACGTCGACGGCTCGTCGGCCACGGATCCTGTCCATACCGTGATGCGTTCTGAGGATCTCGCCGTGGCGATGCAGGTCGTGCTCGACACGCTCGGCCCGCTCGAACGTCTCGCGCTGGTCCTGCACGACGTCTTCGCGCTGTCCTACGCCGACATCGCCCCCATCGTGGAGCGCACGCCGGTGGCGGCCCGCCAGCTCGCCTCCCGGGCCCGGGGGCGCCTGCGCACGGTTGACGTGGGCGAGGTCAGGCAGCGCCAGGAGGCGGCGATCATCGCCTTCCTCGAGGCTGCCCGCGGCGGGGACTTCGGAGGCCTGCTGCAGCTGCTCGATCCGGAGATCAAGCTGCGCAGCGATGACAGTGCCGTGGAGATCGCCTCCGAGGGCGCCGAGCACGGTGCGCCGCTGCTGGAGCAACGGGTGCGCGGCGGCGACGCGGTGGCACGGGTCTTCGCCGGCCGGGCCGAGCTCACCCGCCTGGTGCTGGTCGGCGACGTCCCCGCCGCCGCCTATGTCGCCGACGGGGTGGTGCAGGCGATCTACCTGGTCACCCTCGACGCGGACCGCATCGCCCGGCTCGACGTCCTCGCGGCCCCGCAACGTCTCGCCGCCCTGCCGGCGAAGATCCGGTAGGTCCTGCCTGCCGGCGACGCTGCCGCGGACCCTGCCGGCGACGCTGCCGGGGATCCTGCCGGCGACGCGGCTGGTGCTGCAGCCGGAGGCTCTGCCGCAGTGCCCGGACGAGATCGCTCCAGGGTGCAGCGGGGCTGCACCCGTTCACTCCGGTGTAGGGGGAGCACTGCGCTCGCTGGGGTGATGCGGGCCCTGCCATCTCGTCCTTAACGTCCTCGGTATCACCGAGGAGAGCGAGCCATGACCACCACCCAGACGGCCCGACGTGCGAGAACCGCGACGACAGCACCCACCGCACCCACAACGCCCGCAGCACCCACCGGGCGTGACCCGGTGATCGATCTCGTCCGTGCGCTGTGCGTTCTCGCCATCGTGCTGCTCCACGGCCTCCAGATGGGCGTCACCGTGGGCCCGCACGGCCCGGTGCTCGAATACGCCACCGTCGGAGCGTCCTGGTACCCGCCGGTGACCTGGCTCCTGCAGGTGATGCCGGTCTTCTTCGTCATCGGCGGTTTCTCCGGGATGCTCGCGTTCCGGCGGCTCCGCGACCGGGGCGGCACCGCGACGGATTTCGTCGTCGGCCGCGTGCACCGCCTCCTGCTGCCCGCCGTGGTCACGATCTCCGCGGTCGCCGTCGCGCTCGCCGTGCTCCACTCCCGCGGAGTCCCGGCGGGCCTCCTCCTGGAGGCAGGAGTGCGCTACGGCCAGCCCCTGTGGTTCCTCGGCGTGTACCTGGGAACCCAGGCCGTCCTGCCCGCGATGCTCCGCGCCCATGAGCGCGCACCCCTGGCCGCGCTCACCACCCTCGCGGCGGCCGCTCTCGGCGTCGACGCGCTGCGGAGCCTGAGCGGAGCGGACGCCCTCGGCTACGCGAACATCGCCCTCGTCTGGCTCGCCCTGCAGCAGCTGGGCTTCTTCCTCGCCGACGGACGACTGGACGCGCTGCGCCCGGTGACCCGCGTGCGGATCGGTGCGGGAGCTGTCGCGCTCCTCGCCGGGGCATTCGCGCTCGGCCTCTGCTCGCCCGACCTCATCGCCCACCTGAACCCGCCCACCTCGGCCCTGCTCCTGGTCGGCGTCGCGCAGACGACCGCGTTCACCCTCCTGCGGCCAGCGCTCGCAGCACTGATCGCGCATCCGGGGATCGCCGCGGTCACCGCGTTCGTGACCGCCCGCACCATGACGATCTACCTCTGGAACCTGCCGGTCCTGCTGACCATGGCGGGGGTATCGGCCTATCTCGCCGAGCACGGCGGGCTGCTGCTGCCGGAGCCCTCCGGACTGCTGTGGTGGACGCTGCGGCCGTCGTGGCTCGTGCTCTCGCTCGTGCTCACCGCAACGGTGGCGTGGGCCCTCGGAGGCATCGAGCGCCGTCGGCTCCACCGCCCCACGGACTCACCGGCCCGGGCGCTGCAGGCCGTGCTGCTCGCGCTCGCCGGCGTGCTGATCCCGCTGCTCGCGGGCACCACCGTCCTCACCGCGACGGTCGCCGCCGGGCTGTTCCTGGCGGCGCTGTCGAGGGTCCAGGCACCGCGGGCCTCCGGGGCTGTCCAGGCTGCCGGGGCCCGTCAGATCACGGGTGCTGCCAGTCGATGATCTGGGCGGACCCGACCGGCACGGGCCGACGGGTGAGCACGTGCGGGGTCCCGTGGAACCACGCACCGCGTCGGCCCTTCTCCGCGAGGTGCGCGATCCAGTCGGCGCTGCGCGGCGTGGTCTCCTGCGCCGTGGTGAACGTCTGCGGATCCACGGCCTCGACCTCGCGCGGATCGATGGGCTCGCCGGTGGTGCTCAGGCGACGCTCGAAGAGCACGGGCCGGTGGACGTCGTCGATCGGGATCGCCCAGAACTCCTGGGACGGAAGCTCCGTGCCCGCGATGTCCCGCCAGGCGCGCCAGATCGCGTGAGGGTGGATCGGGGTCAGGAACACGGCCTCGGTCCACCGCGCCTCGAGCAGCGGGATCCACGTGTCCCGGAGCCGGCGTCGCTCGGGGGTGTCGTCGTACTTGGCGAGGGCCCGCTCGTACGCCGCGGGATCGGAGGTGGCGAGATCGCTGAGGGGGAGCACCGAATCTGCCGCGGCGTTCGCGGCCGTGCGGGCATGGAAGACGCAGCGCTGGGGGAGCATCTTCCCATCCTCCCTCGGGCCGGGTCCGCCTGGACTGTTCTTCAGAGGTAGTTTCTCCAAACCAAACCAAACCAAACCAGACCAGACCAGACCAGACCGGACCAGACCAGACCCCGCCAAGCCTGGCCGGTGCAGGTACGCGCCGCTAGCTCCCCGGCGCGGTCAGGATCCGCAGTGCGTAGTCACGCTCCACGCGTCGGCCGAAGGTCTGCACGTCGGCCTCGACCACCCCACGGTGCTCGGCGACGTAGGTGCGGATCCTGGCCTCGAGAGCGCTCGCCGACGGGGCGTGCACGGCGACCGGCGGATCCAGCACCGCGCCCACGAGCGTCGGCCCTTCGGCGTAGTACACGTACAGCACATGTTGCACGGACGGGCCGAAGAGTTCCTCCCGAGCCCTCTCCGGGAGATCGTCCAGACGGGTGAAGAAGGTCGTGGAGGACTCGGAGCCCTCGGCCCGGTGCCGGGCGCCTGAACGCCCCACGCCCGCAGGCGCCGTCATCTCGGCGCGGGCGCGGAGCTCGAGAGCTGTCAGCGGAGCGGAGCGGTGGGTGGTGTCGTGCGCTGCGGCATCAGGAGCATCAGGAGCATCAGGAGCATCAGGAGCATCGAACACATCGGAGCGGTCCTCGGGCCGGACGGGGTCGTGTCGTCGGGCTGGTCCTCGGGCATCGTCGTCGTCGACCATGTCTGCCTCCTTGCGGGTGCGGTGGCTCCCAGTATCCGCGTGACCGTGCGGCCGGTCGAGCCCTGCGCCGCCCCCGAGGTCATTCGTGCAGGCCAGCGCGCTGCAGGGTGCGGCCGAGCTTGTCTGCGAACAGCTCGATCGAGCGCTCGTCATGGCCGCGCAGATGCTCGAGCGCGGCGAGCGCCGTGAGAGCCACGTCCAGCAGCTCCTCCTGCACATCCTCCTCGCTGTGCGTCACGCCCTTGCGCGGGTTCTGGCCGGTGGCCCCGATCTGCGCGGCGACCACCTCGCCGGCCTCCTCGGTGATCTTCGCGAGCCGAGCCCACGTGGCGGCCTCGGGATTCCGGTCTCGATTGCCCTCGTCGATCCAGGTGCTGAGCGCGGCGATCCCGCGGGAGAGGTCGGTGCTGTCCATCGCATGAGTCTCCCGCATCACCACGGCCGCGGTGTCGCGCGCGAGTGGTCGCACGCAAGGGAGCCGTACCTCGTGGGAGTGCGCCGCGTGGGAGTGTGCCGCGTGGGAGTGCGCAGAGCCCCCGGGGCCGTCGCCATCGGCAGCGTCCGTCCGGGTTCAGTGCCAGTCCGGGCTCGGAGTCAGTCCAGGCAGAACTCGTTCCCCTCCGGATCTGCCAGCACGAGGAATCCGGCGCTGAGCGGTTCCTCGGGCTCATGCCGTGCGAGGCGGCTGGCCCCGAGGGCAAGCAGGCGCTCGCAGGTGCTCTCGAGGGCGGCCATCCGGTCGTCGCCGTGGAGCCCCGGGGCGCTGCGCAGGTCCAGATGCACCCGGTTCTTGGCCGTCTTGCCCTCGGGGACCCGTTGGAAGAAGACGCGCGGCCCGGAGCCGTCCGGGTCCTCGAGGGCAGAGGCGTTGTTGCGCTGGTCGTCGGGGACTCCCAGACGCTCGAGGAACTCCTCCCAGGCGTCCAGCGGATCCTTCCCCTCCTCCAGCTCGACACCCGGAGGCGGCGGATGGATGTAGCCCAGCGCCTCGCGCCAGAAGATCGACAGCGAGCGGGGATCGTGGGCATCGAACGTGATCTGGACGGTGGTGCTCATGGGATTCTCCATCTGAGCTGGGGTGCGGGGTGCGGGGTGCGGGTTGGGACGTGCGGGTTGGGAGAAGGAGGCGAGCTCGGCGAGGGGTGACGACGGCGGGCTGCGACCGCAGAGGAGTGGTTCGCAGGTGACATGGTCTGCCTCTCTGCGCAGCACCCTTGTCACGACCACTGTGCTCTTGGGCGCGGACAGAAGCTGTCCGCTGAAGCACAGAAGCCGGTCCCGTCGGTCGGACACGGCGCTGGCGGCCTACCCTCATCTCATGCGTTCCTTGCTGTGTCTGGATCTCGGCACCTCCGCCGCCAAAGCCGCCCTCCTCGCCCTCGACGGCACGACGAGAGCGCAGGCCAGCAGCGGATACAAGACCTTCACCGAGGCCGATGGCGGTGTCGAGCAGGACCCGGCCGACTGGCTGCGCGCCGCCGAGGACGCGATCACGCAGCTGCTGCGCGGAGCGGACGAGGAGCCCGTCGCCCTCAGCATCACCGGGCAGATGCAGGACCTCGTGCTCCTGACCGAGGGAGAGCCGGTTCCCGCGATCCTCTACAGCGACACCCGCGCCGCCTCCGACGCCGCAGAGATCTGCCAGATCCTGGGTCGGGAGGGCAGGACCGCCGTTGAGGAAAGCTCCGATGATCCGGGCCAGGACGGTCACAGCGGCCAGGGCGGCCAGGACGGCCAGCGTGCGGAGTGCGGGGGATCGGCGGGTGCGGTCTGGGAACGGATCACCGGCAATGAGCAGGACGCGACCAGCTGCGCCGCGATGTTCCGCCGCCTCTCGCGCACCTCTCCTGACGTCGTCGGCCGCGCCCGGGGAGTCGTCTTCGGCCCGGCTGGATACCTCGTGCACGCCCTGGGCCTCGGGGCCTGGTGCGATGTGACCACCGCGTCCGCGACCGGGCTGCTCGACGCCCGGACCCGACGTTGGAGCGACCCGGTCGCGCGCGCCGCCGGGCTGAGCAGGGCGATGCTGCCGGAGCTGACCAGGGCGATCGGTCAGGTCGTCGGCCGCACCGACGAGTCCGCCGCAGACCTGCTGGGCCTGCCCGTCGGGCTGCCCGTGATCCTCGCGCCCGGGGATGCCGGAGCGACCACGCTGGGGATCGTCGGCCTCGACGAGGGCGACGAGTACGCCTACCTCGGTACCAGCGGATGGCTGGCCGCCGTGGTCCCGGAGACTCGACGGGACCACGAGGATGCTGGGTCCGACAGGCCGCGCGACGCGATATCGCCCGACGGGCCGCGAGACGCGGCATCGCCCGACGGGCCGGCTCCCGGGATCTCGCACCATCTGGCCCTCAGCGGGCAGGACGATTCTTCCGCGCCGTCGCCGTCGCCGTCGCCGTCGTCCACGTCGTCCTTCGCGCCCCCGTCCACGTCGTCCTTCGCGCCCCCGTCGTCCCCACCCTCGCCGTCGCGGACCCTGCGGATCTCGGCCCTGCTCGCCGCCGGTGCGGCGGCGGAATGGGCGCGGGGAGCGCTGCTGGCCGGGATCACGGCCGAGGAGGCCGATGACCTGCTCGAACGCCGGGAAGTGGAGCATGGTCGCGGACCCACGGGCCTGCTCGCGCTGCCGTCGATCCATGGGGAGCGCTATCCCGTCCGCGAGCCGGATCTACGGGCGGCGATCATCGGCATGGGGCCGAGCACCGAGGCCATCGACATGTACGCGGCCGTGCTCGAGGGCGTCGCGCACGCGCTTGCTCACGCCGCCGTGGAGAGCGCGGCCGGTGTGACGGGCCCCGTGGTGGGTGCGGCTCTGGCCTCTCCGAGGGAGCCAGCATCGCCGGGAGAGCCAGCATCCCTGGGGGACACGGCACTGCCGGGGGAGCCGGCGTTCGCGCCGCGGCCGCTTGCTGTCGCGGGGGGAGGAGCCGGCTCCGATCCATGGATGCGGATCCTGGCCGACGTCATGGGCCGTTCCGTGCGCGTCGTCGAGGAGGCCGACGCGGCGCTGCTGGGATGCGCCCTCGCGGCGGCCTACGCCCTGCAGCTCGAGCACACGATCCGCCCACTCGCCGATCGGGACGGAGGGCGAACGGTGGAGCCGGACCCGTCGGCCGTGCGCCGTCACGCCCGCTTCCGCCGCGGCCACCGCGCTCTGTACCTGGCCGTCGCCGAGGTGGGCGCTCTGCGCTGAGCTGTGGGTGGCGAGTCGTGGATGGTGCATCGCGCGCGGAAGCCTTGGTCTGCCGACTGCCGACTGCCGACTGCCGTCTGCCGTCCGCTGCCGCTGCCGCTGCCGCTGCCGCTGCCTGCCGTCCGCCGACCTCTGTCCGATCGCGGCCTCGCGGGATTCTTCCCAGAATTCTCCGTCGACCCCTGTGGGTTGCATAATTGGGGAGGAAAGGTGGCGACGGATACGCCTCGCAGGTCAGCGGCACGTTGCGTCGACCAGGTGCGATGATGCGAGCGGTTAACGGTCGGTAATTTCCACGGAGTTATCCACATTCGTCGAAGAGGCTTTCGATTGCGACGAGATGCGTGGACGATGGAACCATGCTGATGCCGACACCGCCAGAACCAGCCGAGGGGCCTACGGGTCCGTCGGCGCATCTGGCTGAGCTGCGTGCGGGTGGACCGCGTGCGATGGCAGGGCTCATCGGCGACATCGGCTTCCTCCTCGGCTCGATCGCCTCTGATCCCGCGACGATGTTCGTGGTGGAGGATCGTGGGCGGGACACCTACGTGAATCTGCTGCGCACCGTGCAGGAGGCGCGCGGCATCCTCGACACCATCGAGGCGCGCACCGTGGTCGCGATCGGGGACGCGACCCGGAGCGAGCAGGTCCGCAGTGCTCAGGACGCCGTCGGCCCTGAGCTCTCCGCCATGCCACCGCTCGAAGAGCTGCACGGCAGGGCCGACGGCAAGACCCGTCGGGACATCTCCCTCATGACCAGGAGATCCCCGTCCGGTGCCGGTCGCACCATGGCCTCCGCCCGGCGGCTGGTGGAGTCCATGCCCACCCTGCTCGAGGCGATGGCGTCGGGCCAGGCAGCGACGGACTCCGTCTACGCGGCGGCCGATGCGACAGGTGTCCTGGACGATGACCAGCGCGCACAGGTCGACGCTCTCCTCGGGGAGCGCCTGCCGGACCTCGACGGCGCGGGCACACGGCGATGGAAGCAGGCAGTCGCGCTGGCGATCGGGGGCCTGGATCCCGAGGGCGAGACGATCCGGCACCGTCGCGCCCGCAAGCAGCGTCACGTCACCTTCACGCCCGGCGCCCACGGCATGGCCACGATCAGCGCCTATATGCCGGCGATCGAAGCGCGTCTCGTGCACAAGAGGCTGATGCTCGAGGCCGAGCGTCGTGTGGTCGCCGGGAAGAAGGGGCCGCACGGTGCGCACATGGCCGATGTGCTGCACGATGCTGTGCTCCAGCCCGAGAACACCGCCGTGCAGACGACACTCGACGTCGGCGTGATCATCACGGACCGGGCGCTCTTCCATCCGGGCAGCGGAGATGTTGCCCAGATCGAGGGATACGGTGCGGTCCCGGCGGAGGCCGTGCGCGCCCAGCTGCTGGCCGTCACGGCAGCTCCCAGCTCCTCCCAGCAGGATCCCTTCGGTGCGGATGGCCCGGCGATCCGTGCGGTGATCCGCCGGCTGTACACGCATCCGACCACCGGTGAGCTGGTCTCCATGGACTCTCGCGCTCGAGCCTTCCCGCCGGCCATGGCGCGCTTCCTCACCTGGCGCGACACGTCCTGTCGCGGCCCCTTCTGCAACGCCGCGATCCGTCAGCACGACCACGTCAAGCCCTCTGCGCGAGGCGGTCCCACGAGCCTGGACAACGGGCAGGATGCCTGCTTGCACTGCAACCAGAAGGAAGAGGACGCACTCGAGGTGGAGCGCGTCGAGGATCCCGAGCGGCCGGGACACCGTGTCGCCTGGACCGGCTACGGCGGCACGACTCGGACCACGACCCCGTCACCGCTCGTGGACCCCGAGCGCCCAGCACCGCAGGCGGAACCGGAACGCACAGCACCGCAGGCGGAACCCGAACCCACAGCACCGACCGTGGACTCCGAGTCGGCAGCAGGCGACGACGCAGAAGACAGAGGCCGCTTCACCGACGCGACTCAGGACGACGAGTGCGGTGACGACCCGCCCTGAACGGCCCTGAACGCGGGGTGATCCGAGGGGCTCCCCTCAGTAGGCTGATGCGATGATCCGACACACCGTCTCCTTCTCCCTCGTCCACGCTCCCGATTCTGCCGAGGAGCACGAATTCCTCACCGGTGCTCCGGCCGTGCTGCGCGCGATCGACGGGGTGCAGGACTTCACCGTCTCCCGACAGGTCAGCCCGAAAAGCAGCTACCGCTTCCAGTTCGCGATGAGCTTCGAGGATCAGGACGCCTATGTCGCCTATGACCAGAGCGACGCCCACCAGGAGTTCGTCGCCTCCCGTTGGCAGAGCGAGGTCATCGACTTCGAAGAGCTCGACTTCGTCGCCTACTCCTGATGAGCACAGGCGGCCAGGCCTCCACGGGTGCGGAATCTCCGGGTGCGGAATCCCCGGGAGCGGAACGAGTGGAGCTCCGCCCGATGCGCGAGACAGCGCGCGGGCGAAAGATGCTGCGGGAGCGGATCTCGCTCGCCGTCCTGACCCTGTTGGCGCTCGGGGCGGCACTGGCGCTCCTCGTCGTGGCGGCGATTCGCGCTGACGCAGCCCTGGCCATCACCGGATTCGTCATCGGCGTGGTCAGCGTGCCGCTGTTCGCCTACGTCGGGTTGCTGGCCGTCGGCGCACTGCGCACCACCTGCACGGTGCACGACGAGGGTGTGTCGATGCGGCAGACCTGGGGTGCCCGCAAGAGCATCCTCTGGCGGGACGTCCATGCCGTGGAACCCGCGCGAGCAGCACATGGTTCGTACCGCGTCGCCGTGCATCTGCGCGACGGCGAGGTCGTCCTGCCTGATCGGCTGAACCTCCTGCTGCCCGGCGGCACCGCCGAAGAGCTCGCGCAGCATCCCGACGTGCAGACCGTGGTCGAGCACTACGCACGCTGGTGCGAGCGCCACGGCGAGCCGCCCCGGTTCGTCGGCTGACTCCGCACCGCGGGCGCTCGGCCCGGCCTGTGGTCCGGCCTGTGGCCCGGCCCAGATCGTCCCGGTCCTCTACCGGACCAGGCGCCGGCCCGATGCAGGGACAGGCGCCGGCGCGATTCCGAAACAGGCGTCGGTCCGATGTCGGAACAAGCACCGGCCCTCCGCTCGATGGTGAGGGGAGGGCCGGTGTCATGCGTACGGGGGCGTGGTCGATGCGCTACCCGACCAGGGCTCCGGATGGTCTGCTCAGGACTTCACTGCGCCCTGGGTCAGGCCCGAGATCACCCACTTCTGGGTCAGGATGTAGACCACGACCGCGGGCGCCATCGCCATCAGGTACGACGCGAAGGCGATGTTGTAGTTGTTGCTGAACTGGGTCTGGAACATCTGCTGCAGCACCGGGAGCGTCTGCAGCTCGGGGTTCGTGGTGATCAGGCTCGGCATCATGAAGTCGTTCCACGAGCCCAGGAACGCGAAGATCCCGACCGTGGCGGACATCGGCGCGAGCAGCGGGAAGATCAGCCGTGCGAACACCTGCCAGGTGGTGGCGCCGTCCACCCGCATCGACTCCTCGAGCGAGAGGGGGATGGAGCGCAGGAACGCCGTGAACAGCAGCGTGTTGAAGGCGAGAGCGAACACGATGTGCAGGATCGCCACGCCGAGCGGGTTGTCCAGCCCCACGATGCCGGTCAGCTTCACCTGCGGCAGAGCCACCACCGGGAACGGGATGAACATCGCGGCGAGCAGGTAGAAGAACGACCAGCGGAACAGTCGACGGTCCCAGTTGCGCACGATCGCGAACGCCGCGAGCGAGGAGATGACGATCTCGCCGGCCACGGAGATCGCGGTGATGAAGGCGGAGATCGCCAGGCCGCGCGGGAAGTTGGTCAGCTGCCACGCCTCGCGGAACCCCTCGAGGGAGAACGGTGCGGGCAGGGAGAACGCGGACCCGTCGACCGCCTGGGCGGTGGTCTTCAGGGACATGTTCACGGTGACCAGCAGCGGGACTAGCACGGCGAGAGAGCACACGATGAGGATCGCGGTGAGCGGCCAGTTGAAGCGGTCGGTGCCGATCCCCGTGCGTCGGCCCGGGCGTCGACCCGGGCGCCGCGCGGGTGACGTCGGCCCCGACGCTCCGGAGGCCGACCGATCGGAGACAGGGGTGGAGGACTGGGTGGTGCTCATGCTCCGAAGCTCGCTTTCCCGGCGGTGAGCCGAAGCTGGAGGCCGGCGAGGATGATGGTGATCAGGAAGAACACCGCGGCATTCGCCATCTGGTAGCCGTAGTCGCCGCCGCCGAAGCCCTTGAAGATCGACATCGCGATGGACGTGGTGGCGGTGCCCGGACCGCCGTCGGTGAGGCCCACGATCACGTCGTAGGCGTTGAGGAAGCCCTTGAAGCCCAGGATCGTGTTGATGAGGATGAAGCCGGAGACCATCGGCAGGGTGATGCGCATCAGCCGCTGCCATCCCGAGGCTCCGTCGATCGCGGCCGCCTCGTACAGCTCGGCCGGGATCGTGACCAGACCGGCGATGTAGATGAGCATCGCGCCGGGGATCGCGGACCAGGCCGTCACGATCACGATGCCGAGCCAGGCCAGGTTCTCGTTGGCCAGGATCGACTCGGCGATCACGTCGATGCCGAGCGCCTGGCCCAGAGCGGGCAGCGAGTTGGACAGCAGGAACTTGAACACGAACGCGATGATGATCCCCGAGATGACCATGGGGATCACGAAGATCGTGCGCAGCGCCGTCTGGAAGCGGATCTTCGAGGTCAGCATGACCGCGAGGGCGAACGCGAGGATGTTCACGAGGATCACCGTGATCAGGGCGAAGCCCAGCGTGAACACATAGGCGCTGAGGATGTTCGGGTCCTGGAACAGCGCGATGTAGTTGCGCAGGCCGATGAACTCGTAGTCGCCGAAGCCCACGGAGTTCGTGAAGCTGTAGAAGAAGCCGACGACGGCCGGCAGCGTGATCACCAGGGTGAAGATCACCAGGGCAGGGAAGAGGAAGGCGTAGTAGACCGGGTCGACCTTGCGTCGGGATCGGTTCTGCGCCGGGGCGGGGGAGCTCCCGGGGCGAGCGGCGGGCTCGCTCTCACGGGTTCTCGGGGCGGGAGATGTCTGCGCTGACATGGTGGGCGTCCTTGGGGTCGACGGCGGGTGGGCCGCTCAGGCGCGGTAGGCGAGCCGGGCGAAGTCGGAATCGATCTGAGCCAGCATCGGCTCCGGATCTGCTCCGAACACGATCGACTGGAGATAGTTCGGGAAGGGGATCGTGGGCGGGATGAACTGCGAGGCGCCCATGTAGAAGCGTCCGTCGTCGTAGTACGGCTGCATCTCGGAGATCCGCGGATCGGTCACCTCCGGGGCGTCATCCGTGGTGGAGAACGCGAGGGCCAGCTCGTTGTAGGGGAACTGGATGTCCGGGAGCATCAGGTGCTGGAGGAACTCCCGCGCCCCCTGCTTCTCGTCGGCCTGCTCCGGGATCCACAGCGACAGGTCGATGTTCACGCGGATCTTCAGATCCTCGGGATCGTCCGTCACCGGGAGCGGGAACGATCCCAGCTCGACGTCGGTCTCGGCCTTCTCGATCTCCACCAGCGCCCAGGGGCCCTGGAAGTACATGGCGGCCTTGCCCTGCGCCATCGCGGTGTTGCCATCGCCATAGCTGCGGCTGGAGGCGTCGTCGTTGAAGTAGGGCAGCAGCTCCAGCATCTGCTGGACCGGCTCGAGCAGGGTCTTCTGGAAGGACACCTCGGAATCGGGGCCGACGTCCTCGCCGATGTCGTTGAGCTGGGCGAAGAACTCGCGCACGTCGACCCGGCCGCCGATGACGTAGTCGAACAGCCCCTGCGTGATCGTCCAGAGCTCCGGGAAGGTGCCGTAGATCGGGGTGACGTCGGCGGCGAGGAGGTCCTCGCACACCGAGAGCAGCTCGTCCCAGGTGGTGGGGACCTCGAGCCCGTTGTCCGCGAAGATCTGCTTGTTGTAGATGACCGAGGAGGCCGCGACGGAGTAGGGGATGACGCTGGTGCGCCCCTCGTACCCGGGGTACCAGTCCACCAGGTCCAGCACGTCGTCGCGGACCATGCCGGCCTCGGGGAGATCCGAGAGGTCCGACAGGGCGCCGCGCGCCATGAAGCGGTTCATGTCGAGGTTGTAGTTCATCAGGGCGAGATCGGGCGGGTTGGCGCGCACGAACCCGGCCTGCAGGTTCGTCGCCACGTCGTGGATGTAGGTGTAGTCCGACTGCTCGGCGTTGAACTCGCTGACCAGCTCTCGGAAGTGCGAGATGACCTCGCGCTTGGACTGGTAGAAGGTCACGCGCGAGCGTCCTGATGAGCTGCAGCCCGCGAGCCCGCCGGTGGCGAGCACGCCGGCGGCGCCGGCTCCCGCGGTGAGCAGGGAGCGACGGGTCGGGCGACCGGTGCTGAAGGGTCTGGGTGACAACTGTGTCTCCTCGGCGGCATCGCAACTGGTAAATTCAGTTGCTAGATTTAATGCTTGGAGAAAGTATGGTGGGCGTCATAGCGGACGTCAAGGAGGTGGGTGCAGGTGGGCATGAGCGTGTCGACGAGCGTGCTGCGTCGCCTCAACATCGAGGCGCTGCTGCGCCACGCCTTCGCGTCGGGGACCTTCACGGCCGCCGAGGCGATGGAGGCCACGAGCCTGACCCGCGCGACGGTGCTGGGGCTGTGCGACGAGCTCACGGCGGCAGGCTGGATCGAGGAGGCCGAGGACAGCCGCGCCGCCGGTCTCTCCCGTCGCGGCCGACCGGCTCGCCGTCACCGTCTGCGCTCCGGGGCGGGCCTCGTGATCGGCATCGATGCCGGGCGCAGCGGCTACCGCGCGATGGCCGCGGACCTGCGCGGCACGGTCCTCGCCACCGGCCGACGGGAGCTCGATCCGGACACGGTGGACCGCGCGCTGCGGATCAGCACCGTCCAGGAGCTGGTGCGGGAGGTGCGCGAGGCCTCGGCCTCCGCCGCGCCCCTGCTGGTCACCGTGATCGGGATCCCGGCCCCCGTCGACACCCAGGGACGATCCCCGATCGACGTGGGCACCTTCTGGCGCCTGATGAACTCCGGGTTCCCCGAGCATCTCGACGGCCCCGTCGTCGTGGAGAACGACGCGAACCTCAGCGCCCTCGCAGAGCATGCGCAGCACCCCGAGGCGAACATGGCCGCGCTGCTCGTGGGGGAGCGGGTCGGGGCTGGGCTCATCGTCGACGGGCGTCTGCTGCACGGTGCGCTGGGCGGCGCCGGCGAGATGCGCTTCCTCGAGACGATCCTCCAGGACGACATCGGCGCGGAGGGCGTGGGATCGCTCGCCCGCCGCTGGGCCCTCGAGGGCCTCGCCGCCGGGCGCGAGTCGCCCCTGCTCGCGGCGCTCCCCGCCGAGGCCCTCACCGCGGTCGACGTGTTCGCCGCCGCGCAGGCGGGCGACGCCCTCGCGCGGGACGTCCTGGACCGGATCGGCGAGCGCATCGCCCGGATCGCCGCCATCCTCGTGAGCCTGCTCGGCATCGAACGGATCGTCCTGGCCGGCGCCGTCGCCTCCTCCCTGGAGCCCGTGCTCGTCAGGGCCCGGGCCGTGCTCCCGGACATCGCCTTCGCCCCCTTCCCCGACCTGGTCGCGAGCGGTCTGGGACGTGACGCCGTGGTGCGCGGGGCGGTCGAGCATGCCCTCACCCGCCTGCGGGAGGACCCGCTGGATCTCCTCGAGCCCCTCAAGCCCCCGGACAGTCCGTAGATCTCCCCGCCCCTCGCACGAGGGGACGGGCACCCTTCGTGCGCGGCCCGGGATCTCCGGCCGACGCGAGGACCACCGAAGACCCCCGAAGACCCCCGATGAGAGGACCACGCACGATGACCGATGCACTTCAGCCGGACGCCGCAGCACAGGGGAGCGACCGCCGCCTGCGCGTCGGCGTGATCGGCCTGGGCTGGGCCGGCCAGCAGCACGTCGCCGCCTACGCCGCCGACCCGACCGTCGACCTCGCAGCGATCTCCGCGATGGAGGACCACCTCCTCGCGCAGTTCGGCGACCTGCACGATGTTCCCGGCCGCTACCAGGACTGGCAGCAGATGATCGCCGAGGCCGAGCTCGACGCGGTCTCGATCGCCACCCCGACGTTCCTGCACGCCCCGATGGCTATCGCCGCCCTCGAGGCCGGCCTGCACGTGATCACCGAGAAGCCGATGGCGGAGAACGCCGAATCCG
This sequence comes from Brachybacterium sp. 107, assembly GCF_052379725.1. Classification (NCBI taxonomy): domain Bacteria; kingdom Bacillati; phylum Actinomycetota; class Actinomycetes; order Micrococcales; family Dermabacteraceae; genus Brachybacterium; species Brachybacterium sp. 107. The sequence continues at coordinate 22,258 of NZ_JBQSYW010000030.1, forward strand.
CCGCCCGCATGGTCGAGGCCGCGAACCGCGCTGGTCGGGTGCTCGACGTGTCCTTCAACCACCGCCAGCGCGGCGATGTCACCGCGCTCAAGCAGGTCGTGGACTCCGGCGTGCTCGGCACCCTCTACTACGCCAAGACCGGCTGGATCCGGCGCCAGGGCATCCCGGGCCTGGGCACCTGGTTCACCAAGGCGAAGAGCTCCGGCGGCGGCGCCATGATGGACATCGGCATCCACATGCTCGACATGGCCCTGCACCTGATGGGCGAGCCGGACGTCACCGCGGCGTCGGCCTCCACCCACGCCGAGTTCGGTCCGCTGGGCCGCGGCGGCTCGGGCTTCGGCATCTCCCAGGTCGAGGAGGGCGTGCCCTTCGAGGTCGAGGACCTCGCGACGGCCTTCCTGCGCCTCGAGGGCGGCGGCACGCTGCTGCTGGAGTCCAGCTGGGCGCAGTGGATCCCGCACGACCTCTGCTACGTCACCCTCTATGGGGCCGACGGCGGCGCCACCATCGAGTGGGGCGGGCCCGACGGGCCGAGCATCACCGTGTGGACCGAGGTCGCCGGGATGCCGGCCGTGCTGGAGCCGGTCGTCGGCGAGGACGGCCGCCACGCCGCCGCCGTCGCGGGCTTCCTGCAGAAGGTGCGCTCGGACAGCTGGGCCGAGCACAACGGGGCGCTCGCCCTGCGCCGCGCCGAGGTCATCGACGCCTGCTACGCCTCCGCGAAGGCCGGGGCCGAGGTCGCGATCGGGGCCTGATCCTCTGCGGGCTGGGCCCGCCGAGCCTCACGAGCACACGGCATGGGCCGATCGCGAACAGACGCGATCGGCCCGTGCCGTGCGTGGTGGGGCGAGTGGTGGTGCGAGGGGAGCCCTCAGCCCTCCTCGACCTCCGGCAAGACATCCGGGTTCTCCTCGAGCCACTTGTCGATGGCCTCAGCTTCCTTGCCATCGCCGAACTCGTTGACGACGAGGTCCTCGAGGGAGTTGTACTGCTTGTCATCCAGCTTGATGCCGCCGATGAACTCCGCGGCGTCCGCGAAGTCGTCGCCGAAGCCCGTGCGGGCCAGGAAGTGCAGGCCCTCCTTGTCGCCCATTGCGCCCTCGGGATCCTCGAGGTCGCGCACGGGGAAGGCCGAGTTCGCCCAGAACGGGCGCCACAGGGTGACCACGATGTCGGTCTCCGCCTCGGTCGCCTTCTTCAGCTCGCTGAGCATGGCGGTGGTCGAGGAGGTGACCAGCTCGTACTCGCCCTCGAGCTCGTAAGTCGGCATCATCGAGTCCTGGGTGACCCCGGTCAGACCGGCGCCGGGCTCGATGCCGATCATCTTGCCGCCGAACATGTCGGCATTGCCCTTGAGATCGGCGATCGACGTGATGTCGGTGTAGTCCGGAACGGCGATGGTCAGCACTGCGCTGCCGTAGTACGTGGCGAGATCATCGATGTCCTCGCCGTACTTCTCCATGTACTCCTTGTGCGTGACCTCCGGCCACGCCGAGGGGTACACGTCGATGTCGCCCTTGGCGAGTGCGGCGTAGAGAGCAGCGGGCTCGCTGATCTCTTGGTGCTCGACGTTGTAGCCCATGGCCTGCAGGCGGTTGTCGAGCAGGTAGGCGGTGCTCAGCCCATCGGTCCAGGAGGGGACGTAGCCCAGGGTGATGGTCTCGCCGGTGTCGGCGCCACCGGTGCTCGCATTGTCCGAGCAGGCCGCGAGGCCGAGCCCCATGAGACCGGCCGAGCCGACGAGGGCGGAGCGGCGCGTGAGCGGGCGGGAGATGGGGGTGCGTGCGGTGTGCATTTCAAATTCTCCTTCGATCGAGGTGCGGTGGGTCGGGGGTGGGGGCCGGGCGGGGGGGCCCCC
>NZ_JBQSYW010000031.1:0-22901 GCF_052379725.1 Brachybacterium sp. 107
CGCCGACGCCTGCCGTGGCGGTGCTCTCGAGGGTCGCGGCGAGCGCCTCCCGCTCCTGGGACGTCGCACGAGCCGCGGCGAGAGCCGCCAGCTCGGGTTCGAGCAGCAGCCGCGCCTCCCCCATGGTCCGCACCTGGTCGCCATCGGGCGGACGCGTCACGACGAAGCCTCGCATCGGCAGGTACTCGACGAGCTTCTCGCCGGTGAGCAGGTTCAGCGCCTCCCGCACCGGCGTCGCGCTCATCGAGAGCTCCGTCGACAGCGCACCGATCCTCAGGGGCGTGCCCGGAACCAGGGCACCGTCCATGATGCGCTCGGCCAGCATGCGCCGCGCCCGCTCCGACCGGGAGCTGCGCACGGGATCGGCCCGGTCCGGGTCAGGTGTCACGCGCCGGCGCGCCCGTCGGCCCCGTCGGCCCCGTCGGCCCCGTCGGCCCCGTCGGCTCGGTCGGCTCCGTCGGCCCCCAGGAGCCCGGCTCCGTCGTGGGCGAGGGACGCCAGGCGGGAGAGGGCACGGAAGTACTTCTTGCGGTACCCGCTGCGCAGGAGGTCCGGGGAGAAGAGATCCGAGAAGACCTCCGCGTCCGCGCCGCCCTCCCCCGGAGCCGCAGAGACCAGCACCGGAACCTCCCGGTCGTAGAGGCGGTCCACGAGCACGACGAACCGCAGGGCATCATGATGCTGGGACAGCCCGTGCAGGCCGGTCAGATGGGCCGCGGGGACGTCGTCGATCATGCTCCCGTAGCGCGAGGGGTGGACCGTCTTCAGGTGCGCCAGCAGGTCGTCGAAGCCGTCGAGAGTGGCACCCTCCTGCGCCTGGGCGTGCTCGCGCACGGTGTCCTCGGCCAGGGAGACGATCTCGGTGACGCCGTCGCGGCGCCGGTAGTCCTCACCGTCGATGCGCAGCACCTGGAACCGTTCCGCCATGGCCTGGATCTCCCGGAGGAAGTCCTGCGCGGCGAAGCGTCCCTCGCCGAGCGCATCGGGAAGAGTGTTGGAGGTGGCCACGACCGCGACGCCGCGGTCGGAGAGCTCGCGGATCAGCCGAGTCATCAGGAGCGTGTCACCCGGGTCGTCGAGCTCGAACTCGTCGATGCACACCAGCACCGATTCGCCGAGCAGGTCGACCGCGCGCTGGAAACCGAGCGCACCGACCAGGTCCGTGTACTCGACGAAGGTGCCGTACACCCGCTCCCCCTGGACCGCATGGAACAGGGAGGTGAGCAGATGGGTCTTGCCCACGCCGAAGCCGCCGTCGAGATAGATCCCCTGGGCCGCGGTCGGGCGGCGCCGCAGCTTCGCGAAGAAGCCGCCGCCCTGGGGCCTGTCCAGCTGCGCGGCGAACTCGCTCACCCGCTGCTTGGCCTCGTCCTGCGAAGGGAAGTCGGGGTCGGGAACATAGTTGTCCAGCCGTGCGCGGGCGAACCGCGGCGGAGGCACCAGGTCCGCGAGCAGTCGCTCGAGAGTCGGTTCGGGCCGTCGGTCGCAGAGCGCTTCAGTCACGGCGGTCAGTGTATGTTCCGCGAGCGCCCGCCGACCCGACCCGACCAGGGACCGGGTGAGATGATCGTCCCACCCCGCCGCTGCCCGACCTCGAGGAGATGACCGTGCACCTGCTGATGCGCGACGGCACAGTGCTGCCTGCCCCGGAACCCGTTCCGGCCGACGCCGAGGGGGCGCGCTCCCTCGCCGCGCTCTACGCGATGCCGCAGCTCCCTCCCGGCGGCGTGCAGGTACGGGCGATGATGAATGCGACCGTCGATGGGGCGATCAGCGGGGCGGACGGCACCAGTGGTCCTCTGCGCAATCCCGACGACTCCTTCGTGTTCGGGGTGCTGCGCGCTCTCGCCGATGTCGTGATGGTGGGTGCCGCGACTGTCCGCGTCGAGGACTACGGCTCGGTGCTGGGCCGCGACGACCTGCTCGAGCCCTCGCGGCGACCCGGCGGAGCCGCACGCCCGGCCCTGGCCGTCTGGTCGAACAGCGGGGATCTCCCGGCGTCGCTGGATCGGGATCAGCCGCTCTATCTGATCTCCTCCGCCCGCAGCGCCCGCGCGGCAGGGCGCAGGGCCGGGCTGCCCGGGGACCGCGTGATCGTCGCCGACAGCGCGGCCGATGCCCTGCGCGGTCTGGCTGATCGGGGGATGCACGCCGTCCAGGCGGAGGGCGGTCCCTCGACCCTGGGCAGGCTCGCCGCCGAGGGAGTCCTGGACGAGCTGTGCTTCTCCACGACGCATCGGAGCGTCGGAGGCTCGTCCTCGCGGGTGATCACCGGTGCGGTCCACGACACGGCCTGGGAGCTGTCCTCGCTCCTCGTCGGCGGCCACGCGACGATCTCGCGGTACCGCACGCGGCCCTGAGGGACTGCTCCTGACGTCCCGCGGGCTGGGCTCCTCCCGAGAGCTGGTCTCAGAGTCGCAGACCGATCGAGTCCTCGAGCGCGGGCGATCCCAGATCGCGCACCGGCACCTCGAGCTCGGCGGCCTCGTCCTCCATGCCCAGCAGACGACCGAGGTAGTCGGCCAGCAGCCGCTCGTAGCGCACCGGGTCCCGGTTCCACTCGCGCGTGTGCGAGGCCCCGTCGAAGGGTTCGAACTCCACGAGATCCGGGCGCAGCGCGGCGAGGCGCCTGCTCGGGGCAGGCGGCACCGTCGCGTCGTCGAGGGCGTGGAACAGCAAGGTCGGATGGATGAGGTGCTCCGCGTAGTACTGCGGCGTCATCTCGTGCAGCGCGAGCGGCTCGTGCAGCCGCACCAGTCGGCGCCCCACCGTCGAGGTCATCATCCACATCGCCAGGTCCCGCATCGGCTTCGGGGCCTTCAGCGCGGTGGCGTGGTAGATCAGGATGTCCTGCCAGTCCACGGCCGGGGAGTCCAGGACCAGGCCGACGACGCGATCCCGGTGGGCGGTGCGCACCGAGGTGCGCAGGGCGATGCCGCCACCCATCGACCAGCCGAACAGGACGATCCGGCGTGCGCCCTGGGCGAGGGCGAAGTCGATCGCCGCCTCGGTGTCCTCCCACTCGTCCGCACCCAGGTGATACATGCGATCCGCGGAGGCCGGCGCACCGGTGTCGTTGCGATAGGTGATCGTGAGGCTGGTCAGCCCGAGTCGATGCAGGAGAGGGATCACGCGCAGCGCCTCGCCGCGCATCGACCCGTGACCGTGGATCAGGATCGCCCAGGTGTCAGCCGGATCGTCAGAGGATCCCTGACCCTGCCCCTGTGCCTCTCCCTCGGCGTGTGCACTCCCCCGTGCCGGGCCGGGACGCACCAGCCATGCGGGCATCGGGCCCACCGGCGAGCTGACCTCGACCTCCTCGGTCTCCAGCCCGTGGGCCGTGCGCGGGGTGCCCGCCCAGTAGAAGCCGTTGACCGCGGCCTTGTCGACCTGGAGCGGCTCGGCCGTATCCGCCCCGAGGAGCGGTCGCGCGACGGTCGTGGGCGTGGGGTGCGCGGTCACGGGCCCCAGCCGGACGTGCACGGCGCCGCCGGACTGCCGCACCGCGAGGTAGCCCTCACGCTCGGTCTCCTTCGTCCGGTCCACGTGCACCCGGTCCTCGTGGACGGCACGCACCGGGAGATCCGGGCGGCGACGAAGGCTGTGCATCGGGACCAGGGGAAGGCGAGCCATCACGCGCGCCCCGACCGCGAGCGCTCCTGCGCTGAGGGTGAACATGGAGGCCGCCCCGACGGCGCCGACGACCGCGGCCTGCGCCCATCGTCCCTGTTCGGAGCGCGGTTGAACGGCCCTGGTCCACCGAAGGGCGCCGGCGATCGAGCTGGTCCGAGAGTGGTCGTGCGTCATACCGCGCATCTTATCCGCGCACTAGTATCGATGGTGTGAACAGGAGTTCACCACCCGGCGCCGGGCCCTGCGGCCCGCGCCTGAGGACGATCGCGGCGACCCGTCGCCGCAGAGCGGAGGATCCTTCGATGTCCACTGATCCCATCGGCACCCGTCCCTATCCCCTCGCGATCAGCGACGAGCAATGGCGAGAGCGACTCACTCCTGCCGAATACCAGGTGCTGCGCCAGGGCGCCACCGAGCGCCCCGGCGTCGGGGAGTACGAAGAGGTGCGCGCCGCCGGCACGTACGCCTGCAAGGCATGCGGCGAGGAGCTGTTCACGGCCGAGACCCAGTTCGATGCGCACTGCGGCTGGCCCGCGTTCTACGCCCCGTCGGACTCCGACGCCGTCGAGCTGCTCGAGGACACCTCCATGGGCATGCGTCGCATCGAGGTCCGCTGCGCGAAGTGCGGCTCCCACCTCGGCCATGTCTTCGAGGGCGAGGGGTTCGCGACCCCGACGGACGAGCGCTACTGCATCAACTCGATCAGCCTCGTGCACAGCGACGACGCCTGAGGACTCTGCCCGCGCCGGGACCGTCGGCCGACCGCGCCGGATCATGCGCCGAGATATCGGTCTCAGCACGGCCGGGACGGCTCCGGCGCGCCTGACCTCGGGCGCTCCAGCACGCGGTTAGTCTCCCACCGTGTCTGTCCATCGATTCCGCCCTGGCGACGACACCTTCCGTGCCGCCATCGACGCCATGACCAACGCCCCGCTCCGACAGGAGTTCGAGTGGCGCGACATCCCCGCGCCCGCGAAGATGGCGCCTTCGACCTGGGCGTGCACCGGGGAGATCCTGATCCACGACGACGAGCTCGCCTCCGGGCGCCTGGTCATCCTCCACGATCCCGCGGGCCAGGAGGCCTGGGACGGCACCTATCGGATGGTCGCCCTGGTCCAGGCCCAGCTCGAACCGGAGTTCTCCGTCGAGGCGATGCTCGGCGACGTGGCCTGGTCCTGGGTCACCGAGTCGCTCGAGATGCACGATGCGGAGGCCCGCGAGCTGGGATGCACCGCGACCCGCGTCGTCTCCCAGTCCTATGGCGCGCTCGCCTCCCGCCCCTCGACCGTCGACGTCGAGATGCGGGTCTCCTGGACTCCGGACGGCCCGCACGGGGCCGGGGCGGAGGGGAGCGCGGACGGAGCTCCCGATCTGGCACCGCACTTCGCGGCGTGGACCGCCATGCTCGCCGCCGCCGGCGGCCTGCCGCCCGCACCGCCGAGGATCGCCCCGATCGCCCCCGCCCATCATGCGAGGGCCCCGCGCCCCGAGGAAGCCGGTGACGCCCGGTGACCGAGACACCCGTCTCCGACCTGACCGCTCCCCGTGACGGCGTCGTGCCTGTCGTCGACCGGATCCAGCCGCTGCTGGCCTGGTGCGACGCCGCAGCGACAGCTCCCGACGAACCCGTGGCCGTGGACGCCGAGCGGGCTTCCAGCTATCGCTACAGCTCCCGCGCCTATCTCGTGCAGCTGCGCACCGAGGCCGCCGGGACCGTCCTGATCGATCCGCTCGCCTTCACCATGCCGTCGACGCTGCTGACCCTGCTGGGCGAGCGCGAATGGGTGCTGCACGCCGCCGGGCAGGATCTCCCGAGCCTGGCCGAGCTCGGGATGCTTCCTGCGAGCCTGTTCGACACCGAGCTCGCCGCACGCCTGCTCGGGATGGAGCGCGTGGGGCTCGGGGCCGTCGTGGAGGACACCCTGTCGCTGCACCTGGCGAAGGAGCATTCCGCCGCCGACTGGTCGAAGCGCCCCCTGCCCAGCGGGTGGCTCACCTATGCGGCGCTGGACGTGGAGGTCCTGGTCGAGGTCCGCGATGTCCTCGAGGAGCGTCTCCGCGTCGCGGGCAAGGACGAGTGGGCACGCCAGGAGTTCGAGTACGAGCGGGTCCGCGATCATGGGCCGACGCGGTCCTCGAGCTGGCGCGGCCTGCATGGTCTGGGCGGGCTGCGCACGCCCAAGCAGCTGGCCGCGGCGCGCGAGATGTGGCTGCGACGCGACGAGATCGCCGCCGCCGAGGATCTCTCCCCGCACCGGGTGATCAAGGACCGCGACATCGTGGCGGCCGCCAAGGAGGCGCCGCGGGGGCGCGAGGCCTTCGACCGGGCGCTGCCCGCCAAACTCCGCAAGAAGGACATCTGGTGGCAGGCCGCCCGGTCCGGGCTCGACCTGCCCGCCGCGCACCTCCCGGACCGCAACGAGCGCTCCTATCCCCCGCCGCACAAGCTCTGGTCCAAGAAGTACCCGGAGGTGTGGGACCGCTATCAGGTGGTGCGCGCCGCCGTGGGCGAGCGCGCCGAGGACCTCGAGATGCCGCCCGAGAACCTGCTGCAGCCGGCGCTGCTGCGCCAGTGGGTGTGGGAGAACGAGCACGTGCCGGAGGAGTCTGCCGTGGAGGCCGCCCTCCTCGAGCTCGGTGCTCGTCCTTGGCAGGCGGACCAGGCAGCACCGGTCGTCCACCGTGCGCTGACCGAGGAGGCCTGACCCCACAGGTCTGTTCGGCCAGGCACGACCAGCGCGGCCAGGTCGGCCGGCTCGTCAGACCAGCTCGGTCAGGCCAACTCGTGGCCCGGGCGCTCCAGGAACGGGGCGTCGGCCGGACGCAGCGCAGGGGCGCTCCCGCCGTCCGAGGTCGCGGCGCGATGCGCCTGCAGCGCGAGCACCCCGGCGATCGTGGTGGCATTGGTGAGGTCGCCGTGCAGGATCGCGGCGACGGCGTCTGCCAGAGGAACCCAGCGGAGCTCGATCTCGGCCTCCTCGTCGGTCCGCACGAAGTCGTCCTCGTCGCCGAGCGGCGCCGTCCCGGTCGCGAGGTAGATCCGGATCACCTCGTCGCTGCCGCCCGGACTGGGGCGCAGGTCCACCAGGGTGCTGAGCGAGGCCGCGCTGTGCCCGGTCTCCTCCGCGAGCTCCCGCAGCGCGCCGCGATGCGGGGCCTCGCCCTCCATGTCGAGGAGCCCGGCCGGAATCTCCCAGAGCTGATGGCCGACGGGATGGCGGTACTGCCGGATCAGGAGCACGCGGTCCTGCTCATCCACGGCGAGCACGGCGACTGCGCCGGGATGTCGCATGTACTCGCGGTCGAACTGCACCCCGGGGGCGAACTCGATCGTGTCGCGCACGATGTCGAACACCATCCCGTGGTGGACTCTGCCACGGGCGCTGACGGGCCGGGGTGCGGGAGTATCTGCGAGGGTCATGAGGTCACTCCTGGTCGTCGTCGGACTGTGTGCTGCCGGACTGCGTGACGGTCTGCTCCACGGAATCCACGGAATCCACCTCCAGCAGACGGGTGGACCGCTGGAGCGCGAGCGCCGCACCGATCAGCCCGGCGAAGAGCGGATGGGCGCGGGTGGGACGGGACTTCAGCTCCGGATGGGCCTGGGTCCCGATGTAGTAGGGGTGCACCTGCGGATCGAGCTCGACGAACTCCACCAGGGAATGCTCCGGGCTGAGCGGGGAGACCCCGGAGACCCGGAGCCCTGCCGCCTCGAGCCGGTCGCGATAGGCGTTGTTGACCTCGAAGCGGTGGCGGTGGCGCTCGGCGACCTCCGTGGCCCCGTAGATCCGGGCGGCGAGGGAGCCCTCGACCAGTGTGTGCTCGTAGGAGCCCAGGCGCATCGTCCCGCCGAGGTCGCCCGAACCGGAGACGATATCCGCCTGCTCGGCCATCGTGGCGATCACCGGGTTCGCGGTGCCCGGCTCGAACTCGGTGGACTGCGCGTCCGCCAGGCCGAGCTCGTGACGGGCGTATTCGATGACCATGGACTGCATGCCCAGGCACAGGCCCAGGGTCGGGATGCCATGGCTGCGGGTGTGGCGCAGGGCGCCCACCTTCCCGTCGACCCCGCGGATGCCGAACCCGCCGGGCACCACGATCGCGTCGACGCCCCGGAGCTGCTCTGCGGCACCCTCCGGGGTGGCGCACAGGTCGGATTCGACCCAGCGCAGCGTCACCTGGGAACTGTGATGGAAACCGCCGGCACGCAGGGCCTCGGTGACGGAGAGATAGGCGTCCGGCAGATCGATGTACTTCCCGACCAGGGCGACCGTCACCTGGGAGGAGGGATGGTGGACACGCTGCAGGAGCGACTCCCACTGGCTCCAGTCCACATCGTGGCTGAGCAGATCGAGCCGACGGATCGCATAGGCATCCAGGCCCTCCCCGTGCAGCACGAGCGGGATCTCGTAGATCGAGGGCGCATCCGCGCAGGTGACGACGGCGTCGAGGTCGACGTCGCACATCGAGGAGATCTTGGACTTGACCGAGAAGGGCAGCTCGCGGTCGGCGCGCAGCACGATCGCGTCGGGCTGGATGCCGATGGAGCGCAGGGCCGCCACGGAGTGCTGGGTCGGTTTGGTCTTGAGCTCATGGGACGGGCCGATGAACGGCACCAGGGAGACGTGCACGAAGAACACGCTGTCCCGGCCGATGTCCTGGCGCACCTGCCGCGCGGCCTCCAGGAACGGCTGGGACTCGATGTCGCCGACGGTGCCGCCGATCTCGGTGATGATGACGTCGACGTCGTCGGACGCCTGGGAGCGCATCGACTCCTTGATGGCGTTGGTGATGTGCGGGATGACCTGCACCGTGTCACCGAGGTACTCCCCGCGACGCTCCTTGGCGATCACACCGGAGTACACCTGACCCGTGGTCACGTTCGCGTGGGAGCCGAGGTTCTCGTCGAGGAAGCGCTCGTAATGGCCGATGTCGAGGTCGGTCTCGGCACCGTCCTCGGTGACGAAGACCTCACCGTGCTGGAAGGGGTTCATCGTGCCCGGATCCACGTTGAGATAGGGATCGAGCTTCTGCATCGTGACGCTCAGGCCACGGGCCTTGAGGAGCATGCCGAGCGAGGAGGCGGTCAGTCCCTTGCCGAGGCTGGAGACCACTCCCCCCGTCACGAAGATGTGCTTGGTGATACCGGGGTTCCGGAAGGGCTTGGCCGAGCTGGGCTGGCCGATCCTGGGAGAGGTTCCGGTGCTGGACGGGGATGCGCTGTTACGGGAGTCTGCCACGGACCGTCAAACTATCATCGCTGAGCGCCGAGTGACAGCACCTGAGTCAGTTGTCGCACCATGTCGGACGCCGTGGGCAGCTGCGCCGCTCGTCGCCGGGAGGCGGCTTCCGCAGCTCGGCGCACACCGATGCTGCGATGGTGCTCGATCGCCGACGCGAGCGCGGAGGCGTCCCCGACAGGCACCAGCTGCGCCGCGTCCCCTGTCACCCACCGGGTGCCCCCGGCATCGGTCGCGATGATCGCTCGGCCCGCTCCGAGCGCCTCCTGCAACCACACCGGCTGGCCTTCCCAGAGGGCTGCAGAGACCACAAGATCCGCGGCGTCCAGCAAGGCAGGAACGTCGTCCCGACGCCCCAGGAGCTCGACGGGGAGCTGCTCGCGGGCGATCCGGGACGCCAGCTCCTGGTGGAGTGGTCCGTCCCCGGCGACACGGATCCGTACCGGTGCGCCGGCGCGCAGGAGGGCGGCTGCGTCGAGAAGGTCGTGGAGTCCCTTCTGCGGCGCCAGTCTCGCGACGACGAGCACGTCCAGCATCACGTCCACGTCCACGTCCTCGCCCCGTGGAGCGGCGGGAGCCGTAGGAGCGGCGGGAGCCGTAGGAGCAGTGCGAGCAGTGGGAGCAGCGGGAGCCGTAGGAGCAGAGCACTCCGGGCCGGAGGTCTCTCGGCCAGGAGCTGGCACGACGGCATGTCGCACGTCGCGGGCACCGGACCGTCGGGCCTCCTCGGCGAGATCCGGAGAGACGGCCAGAATCGTGTCCGCGCGACGCACGGTGATCTGCAGCAGTGCGCGTCCGACGGTGCGCACCAGCGCCGAGCCCACGGTGCGGTTGTGCAGCGTCACCGCGAGGAGCACCGGGCCGCGCCGCGGCAGAGCCAGGGCCGACAGAGCCCCGGCGCGCAGCCCATGCGCGTGGACGGCGACCGGCCCCGGAGCGCTGCGCACGCACTGCCTCAGCGCTCGGACCGTGCGCAGGTCGCCGAGCAGATGCGGACGGTCCTGGATCTGCACGGGTGCCTCCCGCACGTCGACGCCGGCAGCGGCCAGCACCTGCAGCTCCTGGTCCACGTGCGCGGCCAGCCCTCCGCTGGCGCGCGGACGCACCAGGATCACGCTCATCGGCTGCTGTCCTCGGCCGAGCTGTGCTCCACCGTGCTGTCCTCGACGGTGCCGGTGTCGGCGCTCCGGCCGTGGCGGCGGAGCCTGCCCAGCTGACGAGCGGCGAGCTGTGGATCGGCGGCCGCCATCACCGCGCCGGCGAGCAGTGCGGCGATCACCCCGCACAGGATCCCGGTCAGCACTGCTGCGAGTTCACCGGTGGCGGTGGTGATCATCCACTTGCCGAGCAGCATGCCCGGGATCCCGCCGATCAGAAGGGCGATGGGGGTGAGGATCGCGGCACGACGCACCTTCGGCAGTTCGCCGCCGGGCTCGAGGACGTCAGCGATCCGCGCCAGACCCACCAGCGCCGAGATCGCCATACCGATGGCGATGGCGATGCCGAAGGCGGTGGACGCCTCGGCCGCCGACCGGGTGGGGCTGGGGATCACCAGCAGCAGGATCAGCACAGCGGCGATGATCCAGCCCACCGAGCCCACGAGAAGTGCATCCCGGGCGCGGAGCGCGGCCGAGAGGATCCGGGTGCATTGGATGGCCACGGCGAATCCGGCCAGACCGAGGGAGAACGCGGCTGCTGTGGAGCCGACGCCCGTGGCCCCCGCGCGGTCGATGAGGCGGAAGAACTGCTCGAGGGCCGGGCCGCCGGCGAAGAGCGTCGCGGCGCCGATCACCGCGACCACCATGATCGTGCGCACGGAGGCACCGGCCACGTGGGCGAATCCCTTGGTGTCCCCCACCAGACGCAGCTCGGACAGGTGCGGGAACACCGCAGTGACCAGCGGGACCACGAGGATCGCGTAGGGAAGCAGGTACAGCGCCTGGGCATACTGGAAGACCGGGAGCGTGCCGGTGCCGCCCGCCTTCATGGAGAGCACGAGCACGAGCCCGAGCACGAGCTGCTGCGCCCCGACGGCACCGAGCCCAGCGCCTCCGAGGGAGAGCGCACGGCGCCCGTAGCGCGGCGGCATCGTCAGGGTCGGACGGAGATGGAGACCGGCGCGTGCGGCGGCGATCAGCACCGGGATGACCATGGCGGCGACTCCGGCGGTGGTCCCCCAGCCGAGCCAGGCGATGGCCCCATCGCCGATGGTGGCGGTCGTCGCGACCGGAGGGACGATCCAGGCGTAGACCCGGTAGGCGATCATCACGACCAGCGACGAGATGAGCGGCATCATCGCCGGCCACAGGAATCGTTTGCGAGCCTGCAGGTACGCTCCGAGGACCACCGAGATGCCGTACAGCGGGAGCTGGAGGGCGAAGATGCGCAGCAGGACAGTCCCCACGTGCACGCCCCCGGGGACGGTCGAGTCCGTGGCCAGGAGCAGCTGGGCGATGGGCTGCGCGAGGAGGATCATCGCTGCCGCGAGCAGGCACGTGCCCAGCAGCGTCCATGTCAGCAGGGCGGAGACGATCTGATCGGTCCGCGCGGCGCCGTCGCGTCGATCCGCCCTCGGCGGCAGTGCCCCGCGGGACCGATCTCGGCGGCCCGGCGGATGCGAGGCCGCCGCCGGAGCTGCTGTCCCCGGAGCCGCGGACGCCTGGGGCTCGTCCTCCAGCGCTTCCGTCCCGGACCCCTCAGCTCCGTGCAGGTCGTCGGCGTCGTCGGTCCCGCTCTCCGCAGGGGCATCGCGCTCGGGGACCAGTCCCGCGATCAGAGGGACGATCACCGCGGCGAGCGCACCGCCCGCGACGATCTCGAAGAGCACGTTGGGCAGGAGGTTCGCGGTGGTGTAGGCAGTTCCCACATCACCGGCGCCCACGCTCGCGCCGAAGACGAGATAGCGCACGAAGCCGGCGATCCGGGCGATCACGGTGATCACCAGGATCAACCCGGCGCCGCGGAGCACCGTGCGCCCGATTCCGGACCCGGTGGGCGGCTGCGGCGTCACCCCCGCGCCGTCCGCGACGGCTGCCATGCTGTCGGCGCTCCCCATGGTCTCGGTGCTCCCGAGGTGCTCTGTGCTCCCGAGGTGCTCTGTGCTCCCCGTGTCGTCGGCGTTCCCCGTGTCGTCGGTGCTCATGGAGTCCTTCCGTCGACGTCGGGGGCGATCGGCGAGCTGCGCCGTCCCAGCTGGTCGATCGCACGAAGGGTCGGGGTGGAGTCGATGACGGCGCTGAAGGAGACCTTCTCGCTGGCGAGGGTGAGGGCGACCACCACGCCCAGCAGGGAGAGCCGTGCGGGGACCGGGAGCGCGCGTGCAGCTGCCGTGCCCACTGCTGCGCCGAGCACGTTCGCTCCCGCGTCGCCGAGCATCCCGTGCTCGCGCAGATCCGACGGCAGTGCCAGGGCGGCCGGGATCAGCGCCGCCACGGCGAGCGCTCGTCCGCTGCGCAGGCGCGGGTCCTCACCGGCGCTGAGCGCGCTCAGCACGGCGGCTGCCGGAAGCACGACCTTGAGCGCCCGGCCCGGTCGCAGATCCAGGAGATTGGCGAGGTTCGCGCACCCTGCGGCCAGAGCGCCGTCGGCGAGCACCATCGCCCCTGCCCGGGGCCCGGGCGCGACGGCGGCGCCGGCCAGCGTCAGTACGGGAATGCCGAGAGCCTTGGCCGCTCCGGTGGTCAGATGCCCCGTCCGGAGCGCGCCGAGGTGTCCGCGCAGTCCCTTGGACACCGCTCGGCCCGCGCGCCGCTGTCGCGGTTCGAGCACGTCATCGACGAGGCCGAGCGCCCCGACTCCGGCGAGCATCCCTGCATCGAGGCGTCCGGGGCCGCGCAGCCCCAGGGCGCTCACCGCGGCGACCACGAGGGCCCCCTCGGCAAGGCTCACGGAGCGTCCGGAGAAGTTCGTGCGCCGCAGTTCGGTCCGCAGACCCTGCAGCATGCGAGCTGCCCCGGAGTGCTGCGACGCTCCGGAGGATCGCGATGCTCCCGGCATCGACGAGGTCACTCTGCTCCCCCACCGTCGGATGCGGAGCCCTGCCCCTGGCTCCCGTCGCCGTTCTGCCCGGCCTCGGCCGCGGCGTCCTCGACGCCGGCGGTCTCGGGAATCGCCGGCAGGCGATCCTTCGCATCGGCCGTCGTGCCATAGGCCCCCGACCCCCCACGGGTCTGCTCGATCAGAGCGAGCACGGACAGGAGAGGACCGTCGGCCTCCTGCAATCTGTCCGTCGTCGAGAGTCCGTCGAAGCCCGCATCACCGCGCACGGTCCGCAGGATGCCGGTGGAGGCATCGTTGAGGGGTGTCGCCGCCGAGACGACAGCAGGGACCCCGGTCCCGGCCAGGGAGGTCAGCAGGGAGGTCTGCGTCGCCAGCAGGCCCTGGGCACGCTCGGCCGCGACGGCCTCGTCCTCGGAGCTGTCCACGAGCTCCTCGGGCGCGGCGCTCGCGACGAGCACGCCGTCGACCTCCGACGGCAGCTCCCCGTCGATCGTGACCAGCTGCTGCTCGGTGAGCGCCTGCCACACCTGGGTGCGCAGCTCGGAGGTGAGCTCACCGCTCTGGGACGGGGTCAGGAGCGCGACGATCACCTGGGACAGCTGCTCGGAATCGGTCAGCCCGCTGTCCAGGAGGTTCGGGGCGATCGTGCGGATCGTGTCCAGCGCGTCGGTGCGCTGCTGGCTCTGCGAGGGCACCCACAGGGCGGACTGCAGCTCCACCTGCACGGTGGACTTCACACCGGCGTCCTCGAGCAGCGTCGAGATCCGTTCGGTGAACGGCGCCGTGGAGGAATCGTCGGTGAGCACGGCGACCCGCTGCCCCGCGAGGGTGTCGGCGACCAGCTCCGGGCCGATCTCCGAGGCGAAGGTGCCCAGCTGCTCGTTGCGGGAGGCGAGCTCGTCGGCCTGGGTGCGCAGCTCATCCTGCTGGGTACGGAGCTGCTCGACCTGTCCGGCGAGCTGGTCGCCCAGGTTCTCGCGCAGCGGTCCGGCCCCGAGCACGATGCCCACGGCGAGAGCCAGGAACACGGAGATCAGGGAGACGAGGTGGTAACGGAAATCGATCACGGGGTCGAGACCCTCCTACGACCCGGTGGCCCGGGGTGAGAACAGCAAGGTGAACCAGGACAGCAGTCCGTCCAGGCGGGCGCCGAAGATCTGCACGAGCGCTTGTCCTCCGGGGGTTGCCCAGAGTGCGACCGCGAGGGCGGCGAGTCCTGCCAGTGCCAGGAGCACCAGCTGGAAGGTGGAGATCCTCTGACGGTACAGGCGCGAGACGCCCTTGGCGTCCACGAGCTTGGACCCGATGCGCAATCGGGTGAGGAATGTCGAGCTCATCCCGGCCCGGCCCTTGTCGAGGAACTCCTCGAGGGTGCCATGGGTGCCGACGGCGACGATCACGGAGGCGCCCTTCTCATCGGCCAGGAGCATGGCGATGTCCTCGCTGGTCCCCGAGGCGGGGAAGAGGATCACCTCGTCGCCGAGGCCGAGCTCCTCGAGCCGTTCCAGGCCCGGAGCGCGGCCGTCGCGGTAGGCGTGCACGACCAGCTCGGCGCCGCTGCGCAGGGCGCGGTCGGAGACGGAGTCCATGTCTCCGATGATCATGTCGGGGCGGAACCCGGCCTCGATCACGGCATCGGCTCCCCCGTCCACGCCGATGAGGACGGGTCGGTTCTCCCGCAGGAAGGGCCGCAGCGTGGCGAGGTCCTCCTTGTAGTGGTACCCCCGCACGACGATCAGCACCGGGCGGCCGTCGAGGTTCGTGCGCACCTCGGGCGCGCCGATCCCGTCCAGCAGCAGGTCACGTTCGCGCAGCATGTACTCCATCGTGTTCTCTGCGAACATCTCGAGCTGCTGCGAGAGGCCCTCGCGGGCGATCTCCAGGGAGACGGTGATCGAGGCGTCGTCCTGAGCGGTGCCCTCGGCGATCACCGTGTCGTCGAGCCGCACCGTGCTTCCGGTGATCGAGACCGTCTGCCCGTCCCGGACCTCTTCGAAGACGTCGTCCCCCAGGTTGTCGACCAGCACGATCCCGGCATCGACGAGGATCCTCGGGCCGGCGTTGGGATACCGGCCGGAGGTCGAGGCGGCGACGTTCAGGACTGCTGACGGGCTCCGTTCGACCAGCGCCTCGGCGGCGACCCGGTCGATGTCCTTGTGGTCGATGATCGCGATGTCGCCCGGCTGGAGCCGCTTGGTGAGGTCCTTGGTGCGCCGGCCGAGGCGCGCGGTGCCGATCACCACGGACTGGGACGCGCTCATCCGCGTCCCTCCGACGCGAGGGAGGCCCCATCGGTCCCGGGGGCCCCGGAAGCCCCGGAAGCCCCGGAAGCCCCGGAAGCCCCGGAAGTCCCGGAAGTCCCGGAAGTGACGGTGCTCGCCTCGTCCAGGAGCTCCTCCGCATGGGCGAGGGCGACGTCCGAGGCATCGTCGCCGGCGAGCATCCGAGCGAGCTCCCGGATCCGGCCGGGCCTGTCGAGCGTCTCGACCGTCGAACTGGTGGATCCGTCGCTCGAGGACTTCACGATCTGCAGATGTGTTCCGGCGTGCGCCGCGACCTGGGGAAGGTGCGTGACGACGATGACCTGCGCATGACGTGCCAGGCGCGCGAGCCGGTGGCCGACGGCGAGGGCGGCGCGCCCGCCGATCCCGGCGTCGATCTCGTCGAAGACGAAGACGGGCGCCGCGCTGCGGTCGTTGCGCGATGCGGAGAGTGCGACCTCGAGGGCGAGCATCACCCGGGAGAGCTCGCCGCCGGATGCTGCCTGGGAGACC
Source organism: Brachybacterium sp. 107 (assembly GCF_052379725.1). Lineage (NCBI taxonomy): Bacteria > Bacillati > Actinomycetota > Actinomycetes > Micrococcales > Dermabacteraceae > Brachybacterium > Brachybacterium sp. 107. The sequence goes on from NZ_JBQSYW010000031.1 coordinate 15,647, forward strand.
GGGAGGTGATCGGCCCCGGGGTGGGGCGCGAGCAGGATCGCGACGGCGTCGCAGCCGTGGGAGCGATGGGCCTGCGCCGAGACCTCGACCCGGATGTCGGCGTCGGGCATCTCGAGATGGCGCAGCTCCTCCTGGACGGCCTCGGAGAGCTCGGTCGCGGCGGTCGTGCGGGCGGTGGTCAGCGCGGCGGCCGCTTCGTCCAGCTCGCCCTGGAGGGAGTCCAGCCGGGCCGCCGCCGCGGCACGCTCCTGCTCCGCGCCGTCGAACCGATCGAGATCGATGGCGGCGCTCCGGGAGGTCTCCAGCAGGGCCGTGATGTCCTCGGCGGGACCGTCGGTATCCGGGAGCAGGGCACCGAGGTCCCGGACCAGGACCGTCAGTTCGTGCAGGCGCCCGTTGGCCTCCTCGAGACGGCCCGGGGAGGCGTCGATGTCGTCGGCGTACCGGGAGAGCTCGGCCGCCACATCGGACAGCTCGATGCGCATGGCGTCCAGACGCTCGACGAGCGGCTCCAGCGTGGTGTCGGTGCGGGCGGCGCGTCCCAGCGCCTCGCCGGCGACGTCCAGCAGCGGCCCGGCGGCGGGTCCGTCGTCATCGCCGATGAGAGCCAGCGCGGCCTGATTCGCGGCGCCGCGCAGCTCCTCGGCATTGCCGAGCCGTTCGAGCTCGACACGCAGGGCAGCGTCCTCCCCCGGTTGCGGGTCCGTGCTCTCGATCCGTTCGAGGGCCTCGCGCAGCGCGGTGCCCCGTCGGTCCCGTTCGGCGAGCAGCGTGTCGATCTCCGCCAGCCGTTCGGTCATGGCCGAGCGCTCGCGCCACAGCTCACGATGCCGCTCCAGCAGCGGTCGGATCTCGGTGCCGGCGAAGCGGTCCAGGGCGTCCCGCTGGGCATCGGGGTCGCGCAGCCGCTGCTGATCGGACTGCCCGTGCACGGTCACCGCGGTGCCGACCAGGCGCGCGAGGGTCCCGATGGGCACCGGCACGCCGCCGATCTGCGCCCGGGACCGGCCGTCCCTGGTCACCCGGCGCACCACGAGCACCTCGCCGTCGTCCTCCTCGGCTCCCAGCTCGTCGAGCGAGGCGGCCAGCTCGTCGTGCCCGGTCAGCGCGAGGGTTCCGTCGACCGTGCTCGAGCCGCGCGTGCGGCCGCGATCGAGGCGATCGCCGAGCAGCATGGACAGACCGGTGACGATCATCGTCTTGCCCGCGCCGGTCTCCCCCGTCAGAGCGGTGAAGCCGGGCCCGAACTCGAGCATCGCATCGTCGATCACGCCGATCTGGCGGATGCGCAGGGTGGACAGCATCGTGGACCTCTCAGCTCCTCAGCGGGTACGGGGGCTGCGACCCCGCCACCCGACGACGGGGAGCTGGAACTTGTCGACCAGCCGATCGGCGAACGGGGTCGCGCTCAGTCGTGCCAGGCGGACGAACTGTTCGGACAGCCGCGCCTCGACGCGCATACCGGCGGTGATCTCCGCGGTGCGGCGCCCATCGAGCGTGAGGATGCCGTCCTCACGGTTGTCGAGGGTCATCTCGATGGCGGCTTCCGAGGAGCGTCCCAGCACCAGCGGTCGGGCGAACAGCGCATGGGCGGCCAGGGGGATCAGCAGCATCGCGTCCACCTCGGGCCAGATCACGGGACCACCGGCGCTGAAGGCATAGGCGGTCGAGCCGGTCGACGTGGACAGCACCACGCCGTCGCAGCCGAAGGAGGAGACGGGGCGGCCGTCGATCTCGATGGCGACGTTGATCATCTTCAGCCGGTCGGCCTTCTCGAGGGAGGCTTCGTTCAGGGCCCAGTGCTCCTCGACCACGTGATCCTCGGCGTCCAGGACATGCACGTCGAGGGTGGAGCGCTTCTCGATCTCGTAGTCGCCGTCCAGGAGCCGGGAGACGGTGATCGAGAGGTCCTCGACCTCGCTCTCGGCGAGGAAGCCGACGTGTCCGAGGTTGACGCCGTGCACGGGGACATCCGCCTCGCGCACGGCTTCTAGGGCGCGCAGGATGGTGCCGTCGCCTCCCAGCACGATACCGAGCTCGACGAGGTCCGCCGCGGAGACGGCGTCCAGCACGTCGACCCCGCCGTTGGTGAGGAAGGTCAGCAGCTTCGGCGGTGCGACGTTCTCGGGCAGGCCCATGATCTCGTCGAACTGCTCATCGACCACGACGCCGCGCACTCCGCGCCGGGCCAGCTCCTCGAGCACGGTGAGCATGGCGGTGAGCGCAGCGCGGCGGCCGGTGTGGACATAGAGGAGGAACCGTCGCATGGGATCAATCCTCCCGGATGAAGTCGTCGGCGCCGCGCAGGCGCGGCTGGTTCTCGCGCACGGCGTCCCCGATCATGTCACAGGCCTCCGCGTCGAGCGCGCAGGTCACGCCCGCGGGGCGCAGATGCAGGAAGTACTCACGATTGCCGTCCTGTCCCGGCAGGGTGCTGGGGCCGACGGCGAGCGTCGCGAGCCCGGCCGTCGACGCCGCCTCGGCGACGCCGCGGACGGCCTCCGTCCGCGCGCGCTGGTCCGAGACCACCCCGGTGCGCGGCAGAGCGCTTCTCCCCACCTCGAACTGGGGTTTGACCATCAGGAGCATGTCGCCACCGGGGCGCACCACGTTCCCCAGCGGCTCGACGACGGTGCGCAGAGAGATGAAGGAGAGATCGGCGACGAGCAGGTCGACGTGAGCACCGATCAGCTCCGGGGTGAGGTCCCGCACGCTGGTCCCGTCGAGCACGTCCACGCGGTCGTCGTCACGGACATGGTCGGCGAGCTGATCGTGGCCGATGTCGACCGCGATCACCCGGCGGGCGTCGCGGCGCAGCAGGACATCGGTGAATCCTCCTGTCGAGGCACCGGCATCGAGGCAGAGCAGGTCCCCGGGATCCAGAGCGAGCGCGTCGAGAGCCCCGGCGAGCTTGTGGGACGCACGGGAGGCGTATTCGATGCCGTCGGGAACGTCCACGACGGTCAGCAGGGCGCCCTCCGGCACCGGCGTGGAGGACTTGGCCGCGGGCCGGCCATCGATGCGGGCGCGACCCTCCTCGATGATCCGTCGGGCGTGGGTCCGTGAGCGAGCCAGACCCGCCGCGAGCAGGGCGACGTCCAGGCGCGGCCCGGTCACCGGTCGGTGGGTCGCTGCTCGGTGCCGTCGCGTCCCAGGAGGCGCCCTGTCCACGGAGTCTCCGTGGCATGGACGCTCAGCAGGGCGAGCACCGCTCGCAGCATGCGCGGGTCCTCGAGCTCGCCGTCCAGGACGATGTCCTCCTGCTCCCAGGACGCGCTCACGGAGCCGCAGCGGGCGTGGTCGCCCTCCACCACGGGCAGCACGAACGGCTCGGCGATCTGCTCGAGATCGGGAAGGATGTAGGTGGGCCGACGCACGGGCTCCGCCCGCAGGGCGGATTCGATGCCGTCGACACCGGTCAGCACGAGAAGGGTGTCGATCCCGGCGCGGACTCCGCCTTCGATGTCGGTGTCGAGCCGGTCACCGATCACCAGCGGGCGCTGGGCACCGCTGTCCCGCGCGGCGACGGTGAACATGCCCGGCTCGGGCTTGCCCGCGACCATCGGCTCCGCGCCCGTGGCATGGCGCAGCGCCGCGACCATCGACCCGTTGCCGGGGGCCATTCCGCGCTCCGTGGGCAGGGTGGCGTCGATGTTCGTCGCCATCCACAGCGCACCGTGCCCGATCGCGTAGGCACCTTCGGCCAGGATCGACCAGTTCAGGTCCGGGGACCAGCCCTGCACCACGGCGACGACGTCCTCGCTGTCCGTGGAGACCGGCTCGAGGCCGACCTCCCGGATCTGGGCCGCGAGGCTCGGGCCGCCGACGACGAGGACCTTCGACGCGGAGTCGAGGCGCTCCGCGAGCAGCCGGGAGGCGACCTGCGGGGAGGTCACGAACTCCTCGGGCTGCGCGGTGACACCGACCTCGGCCAGATGGTCGGCCGCCTGCTGCGGGGTGCGCGAGGCGTTGTTGGTCGCGAAGACCACGGTGCGTCCTGCCGCGCGCGCCTTCTCCACGGCCGCAGCGGCATGCGGGATCGGCGTCGCGCCGTGCATGAGCGTGCCGTCGAGGTCAAGCAGCAGGGCGTCGTGCAGGTCGAGCAGCGAGGGATCGGGCTGACGGCTCACGCCTGCTCCTCCTGGTCCTCACCGGAGACGTGCTCATCAGCATCCTCACCGGAGGAGCGGTCATCCGCATCCTCACCGGAGGCGTGCTCATCAGCATCCTCACCGGAGGTGTGCTCATCGGCAACGTCCTCCGGGTAGCCGTCCGGATGGCTTTCAGCGTGGACCTCAGCGTCGGAACCCTCCTCGAGGTCGTCCTCCGCTGCGAGGAACCGATCCGCTGATCCCTCGGCATCATCCTCCGCGTCGTTCTCGGTCCCGTCGGCATCCACCGCGTCATGGGTCCCGACGTGTTCTGCCGCGTCGCCATAGAACGAGGACGGATCTGCCTCGTCGACATCGTCAGGCGTGTCGGTCTCGTCAGCGGCATCGTCCTCACCGACTGCATCGCTCCCGTCAGCCGCCTCGGCCTCGTCAGCTGCACCGGCCTCGTCAGCTGCATCGGACTCATCGACCTTGTCGGCTGACGGATCGTAGGCGTCCAGCACGGAGACAGACTCGTCGTCCTCCCAGGCCGGCTCCTCAGCCGGCACTGGTGCAGGGCGACCCAATCGCTCGGCGGCGTCGGTGAGACCTTCGCTGTCGGCGTCCGCGGCAAGGGTCAGCCAGCGCTTCGCCTCGTCAGGACGCTCGGCACGTTCCAGCAGATCCGCGTAGGCAGCCCAGAGTCGGACCTGCCAACGCCCGTCGACCTTGTGACGCAATGCCGGGATCTCGAGGGTCCTCAGGGCGGTCTGGATGTCGCCGGTATCGGCATAGGCGCCTGCCACGACGATCATCAGCTCGATGGATGCTGCGACTCCGAGGGACGAAGCCTCGTCCGACGCCGCGATGTCCAGGGCGCGCTCCGGCTTGCCCAGGCCGCGCTCCGAATCGGCGATCATCGGGAGCACGTCATTACGACCGGTGATGCGCAGCGATGTGCGCAGCTCACGGGCGGCGGTACGGAAGTCGCCGGCGCGGTAGGCGAGGATCCCGTAGGCCTCGCGGACCGCACCCACGCGACCGCCGATGCGCGCGGCGAAGCGCGCATGCGCCTGTGACGTCTCGAGATCGGTGTCCTCGAGCAGATAGGCCGCGACGATGTGCTGTCCGACGCGCTCCGCGGTCTCCTTGCTCAGGCCCCGCAGCTCTTCTCGAATCGGCTTGTCCAGCTCCCGACCGGTGATGCCGTCGGGGATCCGGGGCTCGAAGGGTCGGTCCGCGCGCGCTTCCTGACCGGGGCGCGAATTCCGACGCTCCTCGCGCGGTGCGCCGCCGCCCTGGGGACCGCGGTCCTCGCGAGGCTGGCGCGGGCTGGTGGTGCGGGCGCCCTGGTCGGCGCTGCGGGGACGGTCATTGCCCGGGCGGCTGGAACGGTCTTCACGGCCTGATCGCTCGTCTCGTGAGCTCCCATAGCGCGGCTTCTCGTCCCGACGGTTCCCGTAGCTGGACTTGTCGTCACGACGCGAGTCGTAGCGCGGCTTGTCGTCACGACGCGAGTCAAAGCCAGGCTTGTCATCACGACGCGAGTCATAGCGCGGCCTCTCGTCGCGACGGCTCCCCGGCTTGTCATCACGACGTGAGTCGTAACGCGGCTTCTCATCGCGACGGTTCCCGTATCCAGGCTTGTCGTCCCGGCGCGAGTCGTACCGGGGCTTGTCATCCCGACGCGAGTCGTAGCTCGGCTTGTCGTCCCGCTGCGAGCCGTAGCTCGGCTTGCCATCACGACGTGAGTCATAACGCGGCTTGTCGTCCCGACGCGAGTCGTAACGCGGCTTCTCATCGCGACGGTTCCCGTAGCTGGGCTTGTCGTCGCGCTGCGAGCCATAGCGCGGCTTGTCATCGCGACGTGAGTCGTAACGCGGCTTGTCATCGCGCTGCGAGCCATAGCGCGGCTTGTCATCACGACGTGAGTCGTAGCGCGGCTTCTCGTCACGACGGTTCCCGTAGCTGGGCTTGTCGTCCCGACGCGAGTCGTACCGGGGCTTGTCGTCCCGACGCGAGTCGTACCGGGGCTTGTCGTCGCGCTGCGAGCTATAGCGCGGCTTGTCATCACGGCGCGACTCGTCACGGTGGTTATCCGGACGAGCGGCGCGCTCACGGTCACTGCGCTGGGAACCCTGGGCGGAACCGGAGGAACGGTAGGTGCGCTCGCTGCCAGTACGGCGTTGGTCACCAGCAGACCCCGATCGATCATCGCGGTAGCTGCGCGGACCTGCGGACCTAAAAGCTCCGGATGACGTGGATCGCGCCGAGGAGTCCCCGCCCCTGTACGGTGCCCGCGATCCGGCTGCAGACGAACGGTCGTCGTGTCGTGCGTAGTCGCGGGACTTGTCGCCGTGCCCGCGGTCGCTCTCGCTCTTGCTGTGCTCAGCCACGTGAATCGTCCGTCTCAATCTGCTCGCCCTATGCCGTTATCAATCGCCAAGCCTAAGCCGTCCCTGGAAAGAGACCGCGCAGTAGGCCGTCCACCGTGACTGCTTTCACCAGCCGCAACACGAACAGGTGACGGCCAGGTGCATCGCGCCACAGTCACAGAACAAGGGCTCACCAGCAGGTTCTGCAGCCGTGCCGAGCAGGCGCTCAGCTGCAACACACTTGCCAGCATCCCCACGACAGGGAAGCAGACCAACTGGCGCCGCCTGAAGACCCCGTCATCGATTCCGCGCTGATCCCACAGCCGGGTCCATGAGCACCACTGCGCCTTCATACAGACCGAGCGCTCTCCTCGTCCTGGCTTCGCTCGCACCCCGCAGCGAACACCACCCGCTGAAACAGTCGCTGATTCACACCATCTGCCCAATGGCTTCCCCGAACCGCAAGCACACCTCACTGGGGCCTCGGCCCGGCTGCTCCGCCAAGACGTTGATCCGCAAGAGCAGATGCGCAGACATCCGCCACGCGTCCCCGCCCTCGCTCCACGGCGATCGACTCACGCAACGTACAAAAATGGAGCTACCGCTGACCCCTGACTGAGTGCCGAAGGACTTGTCCTGCTGCAGCTAGTCAGCTCTGTCCGAGCGCGCAGACCGTGAACAGCGCACTTTCCACGCCTGGTTGTCGACGTCCGACACCTGCGGCGCCGGCAACCACTCGTTCCAGGCCGATGCGAACACCATCAAATCTGGCATGCGCCTTCGGGCATA
>NZ_JBQSYW010000032.1:0-22669 GCF_052379725.1 Brachybacterium sp. 107
CTGGACTCCGCGGTCGGAGTGATGGATGAGACCACTGAGATGTTTCCGTCTCGTTTGCGCAGGTAGATTGCCATGTTCAGGGCATCGAGAGCGAGGTCGGTGTGCAGCGAGCGAGACACTTGCCAGCCCACGATCTCGCGGTTGAATACGTCCGTCACGAACGCGACGTAGACCCAGCCGGCGAATGTGTGGACGTAGGTGATGTCCGAGACCCACAGCTGGTTCGGCGCGAACGCGCTGAAATGCCGGTCCACCAGATCTGACGGGCACTGCTCACGTGGAGCGGATCTCGTCGTGTTCGGTGCCTTCTTCCGTCGGATCCCGTGGAGACCGAGGTCGCGCATGAGCCGCTCGATCGTGCAGCGCGCGACGTGCCCGCGCCCGAGTCGGTCGTCCTCGCGGTTGAGCACGATGTGCATCTTCCTGGCACCGAAGATACGGAGGTTGTCGTGGTGGACCTGAGCGATCTCCTCCTTGAGGGTCTCGTCGCGGCGTGCCCTGGCGGAGGGCTCACGCTGTTGGCGGGCGTAGTAGGTGCTCGGAGCGATCTGGGTGCCTGCCTCGCGCAGGGTCTTGCAGATCGGCTCGACTCCGAACTCATCCTTGTGCTCGTCGATGAACGAGCAGGTCACCTCGAGGGGCGGTCGAGCTCCGCCGCGAAGAAAGCCGACGCGGACTTCAAAATCGCGTTCGCGCGTCGCAGCTCGCGCACTTCCTTCTCCAGCTCGGTGATCCGCTCACTGTCTGCCGTGGTGGTGCCCGGGCGGGTGCCGGCATCGGTCTGGGCCTGACGGACCCAGCCGCGCAGCGTCTCGGGGTTCACGCCGAGCTGGTCCCCGACCCGGCGGAGCACTCCTCGCTGGTTGCCGGGATCTTCCTCGAGGAGGTCCAGGACCATCCGGGTCGCTCGCTCGCGGAGCTCGTCCGGGTACTTGCGTGGTGCGGCCATGAGGGAGAAGTCCTTTCCGTGGCTACAGTCCCTCCATCATCCCCGGGGCGAATCAAGGCGATCACCACTCGACGGCCTCCGTCGGGCAGGTCGATCGCGTCGATGACGTGGTAGTCGGGCAGGTTGAAGATCGTGCTCGCAGCATCTCGCTGCGAACCAGTATTCTCGTGCACAGGCTCGTGGTCCTCTGGAATGTGGCTGTCTAGACAACACCCATCACAGCAGGACCACGGGCCGTTCTACGCCAGCGACGCGACGCTCTCCTTCACCACCAACCGCGAAGAGCCACGTAGCCGGCACTGACGCGAGAGGTCTCCGGAAACTCTACCTATATCGCAAAGGCGGCTCGGGGGTGCTGTGGGATCCCCGCTCCATGATCTGGTGCCGCAGCTGCGCGTCGACCACGCGGCGCTGGCTCCCAAACGTTGCCGTCCCCTCGACGACACGCGGCGGACCGTCACACCTTAATGCCAGAATCACTCCATCAACACCGGCAACGACGCCGACCAGACCTTATCACCGGCCCCATTAAAGTTCGAGGCTCATCTGCGAAGAGCCTCTTTCAGGCGCTCGCGGTATTCGGCGTCATAGAAATCCGCGACATACTTTTCGACGGGTCGAGCCACTCCATATGTTGGATAGCGATGTAGATCTGTTGCCGGGGTGGTATTTACCTCAATCACATCAACAGTCTGCGGATTGTCGACATCATTGGTAAGCAAATCTATTCCAGCTATTTCAAGGTGAGGTATTGCGCTTGTGGCGCGCACCGCAATGTCTTCGATTTTATCGTGAAGTCTGTCAGTCACATCAAAAAACAGTCCGCCAAGCGCCGTCGTCTTAAAGTATCCGACGATCACTATGTCGCCTTCACCCGGGATTGAGGCAAAATTATAGCCAGCGCCTTCAATCGCAGACCAATCGACGGCGAATTTCGACCTTATTTTACGATTGACATCGCGAGCCTTTTGATCGAGCTCGACAAGTTGGCTGATGCTGCTTTTCCCGTCACCCACGATGAACGGGGGTAGGCGCACTACCGCCGCGACAACACGCTTGTCAACTACGAAAGCACGCACTTCCAGACCTTCAACAAATTGCTCAACCAAAACGCGCGTAAGTTCGTTTCCCGCTTCTACTGCTCCGTCCCAGGCAGCTGCAAACTGCTTCTCCGAGACCACCCCGACAGTAACTCCGTCAGAGGAAGCCGCGTTCGTAGGTTTTACCACTGCAGGCTTGGGCAGCTTCGCAAAATATTCCGCGCCGATCGCTTTCTCGGTCGGCAAGAATTCAGTCCCGGCGGGATTTGCGACTCCCGCGAGATCTAGCATCTTTTTCGTAAAGTGTTTAAATCGACAAATCCTGGTTGTGGTAGCCGGGTGGCGAGTAGCGGAAAGGCCTTTTAGAGTCACCACTTCGTGGCCGCTTGGATCAAAAAGACGAAAGTGCTTCGGCCGATCGGGAACAGGTTCTTTCGTCCAGCCCAAATTTTCAAAATACTCGAGGTAACTCAGGTGAATGGGCTTCGTCACAGGAAGTGGAGCGTACTTAAAATGCGTATCAATGATCTCCTTCTTAATAAAGTTCTTCTCATGCTCGAAATTCACTGACAAAGCGCACTCCTCTAATGTGTAACACTATGACACTATCGCAAAACCTATAAGTGAAAAATGAAGCGTAGCGCAAATTCGGTTGGCGTGCTTCTGGGGCGCTCATACCCCTCCCCCCAATCGCCGACCAAGGGCTACACTTCGCTACCGCCATTCATCAGAAAATCAATGGCGTACGCGTTAGCCAGCCCTTGCATCCCAGGCGAATCGCTTTTCGGCCTTGTAGCCGACCCTCTCCAGGCGGCTATGGTTCCCTTGGCCGCTTCCATCGTCTCCAACGGCATGAAGTCAGCTATTAGCTTAGTGGAAAGCAGTGTTTCGGCCCCTTCGACCCATCTCGTGAATGCATCAGCACGCGTTCCCTGTGGCTCGAGCGTGTCACGCGAATCCCAAAACACTGCACCCACCCTAGGCTCGGTCAGGCTAACCTCGGTTAAACTCGCAATGTTCTCCTCGGTCGGGCTTTTGTCAGGTAGATCAAATTTCATGTACATCAAGCCCGGGCATAGCGATTCCATAACGTCGAAGTAGAGTTGCCTACTGTTCCGTTGATCATTTCGGTCGGTTAGCGAGTCGGTCAATTTCGACTCTAGAGGCATGAATACTAAACTGCGATGTGGTCTATGCCCGAAGTGAAAGCGGTTCCGAAACTCTCGATAATGCAACAGTTCTGGCGATATGCCCGGTTGATGCCCTAGTAGCAAATCGACACTGTCGACCAGTTTTGCGCGCCACTGCTCAAAGCTATCTTTTGAAAGGTAGGGCTGCGCCCTTCTTGCAACCCCATCAATACTCCTGTAGGTGGGCCGGAAATTACCACCACCAGCGCCATGTGCGTGGACTACGTTTGGAGCTGGTCTCGTTCCATACAAATATACAGGATTATATACTCCAAGACAATCTTCTTTCCATCCCCGTATCGCCTCATACTCGTTATGTATAGCGGCAGTTTTCGCCTGAGCTCTATTAATTTCAAAACCGTAGTAGCCCGCAATTTCTTCGGCTACTCGCAGATCGTCAACTGCCCAAGGTGCACGAGAGGATACAACCCGAGTTCTTTCAGCACGAGCCAATGACGAGTCTCTAGACAATGCAAACGCAATAACCGTCCTTGAATCTATACCGCCGCTCAAATCGAATTGAATAAATCCATCATTAGCCTGAAGTATGGTGTAAAGTCTCGATCGCCATAAGTTCACAAACTCAGAGAGGGCATTGGAATATTCCTTAACCTCGAGAATCTTGCGGTAACGGATTTCTGGCTTGAAATCACGGATCTCTAGGTGTGCTATCGAAGGGATCAATCTTATTTGATGAAAGTGCGCGTCGAACGCACTTAATTCGGCTTTACCTTTGTTGAGGTACGCCGCTACGGTGTCTTCAGTTAACGTGAGCGGCCAGCCAGCGCTGCGTACATACTTGACGAGCTTGTACCAGCTTGAACCAATTGCCCACACTCCGTCCGATCGGTAAAGGAACAGCTTCGAAAGTCCTCGGTAGTCTGTTCCTACCGTCCATCCGCCATGCGTTGGATAGGCCGATACGTAACAACCGTCCTCCCCATGCGGGATAGAAGTGGAGCGCTCCTCAAAGAACTCCTGAGCTCCGAGCTCTCCAACCACGAGATCGGTTCCCATCCACGCGTAGCCCTCAAATAGCGGCCCTTCAAGGGGGTCCGCGGACGATATAATCAAGACTGCTCACTTTCCGTTGATCGAACTGCATCAAGTTCAAGATGGGCTAAGTCTCGTTGGCTTAGCCCGGGTTTTTAACGGTGATGGAATAACAAGACCTCGCAGAAAGGAAAATTGGCTTTCTGGCTAGGTAAAATGGTTGTTCCTATGCCATAAAATTTTCGAACCAGGAAGGTCAGCTTCAGTGCGAATGCTACCACCATCGATATCGGGACTCAATCGCCACGCCAGATCCGCTCGAATGCAGGTCCCATGCCCTTCGCCCGCACCGCCTCGAACCTCGGTGCTGCAGAGGTCATCGACAAAGCCTCCGCTGAACTGCAGAACCCGAACCTGAACTAAACCACCGGGGGACTGGTGTACTGGTAGGTGACGTTGGTGATGGAAGGGCCTCGTCGCCGGTACGTGTGACTCTGTGAATCGCCTGTAAGTGTTCGTGGTGGCCGGCCCGGGGCTGGCTGGCAGGGTTGGTGCTGGTAGCCCGGCGCCCGTCGTGACTCGTGAATCGGCTGACCCCTACGGGGTGTCATTCCCGGAATCTGTCCGGCGGGTACCGGGTACCGGGTGCCGGCGCCAGCCCTGGCCCACCACGATGGCTTGATCAGAAGCATGTCCACCGCCGGAATCACGATTCCGGCGGCGTGGCTCATCACAGGCCCGCCTCGTAGTGACTCTCATCCTGGGCCGACGCCGGCAACGACGTCCCATCCCAGCGATTCGAGAGGAACATCGTCATGAACAGTCTGCCCGCCACCGCAGGGGACATCTACCGATACGTCGTCGGAGTCGACACCCAAGCCGCAACCCACTCCTACGCGATCATCGAGGCCCCGAACGGCGGCCTCATCGATCAGAACGTCTTCCCGACCAGCCCTGCAGGCCTGCGACGAGCACGAGAGTGAATCTCGCGCCGAACCGAGGGAAACCTCGACGGTGTGCTGATCGCCGCGGAAGGAACTGGCTCCTACGGAGCAGTTCTCAGCGACGTGCTGCAGCAAGCGGGGTACCGAGTCGTCGAGGCACCGACCCCGCGACGTGCACGAGCCCGAAGCAAGACTGACGCCCTCGACGCGATACTCGCCGCCCGATCGAGTCCCGTCATGCCGTTGACGACGTTGCGAGATCGTCGCGCCGGAGACCTGCAGTCGGCGCTCCAGGTCCTCACCGGCGCCCGTGACCAGCAGAACGCAGACCGATTGCGGTGCATCAACGCGCTCACCGCCCTCGTGCGGACCCACGACCTCGGCATTGACGCCCGCCGGGCCATGACCGGAACGCAGATCGCGATGATCGTGAGCTGGCGTCGCCGCAAAGAAACACTGGGCGCAGCAACCGCCCGCGCCGAAGCGACACGCCTCGCGAAGCGGATCACGATGCTCGAGAGCGACCTCGCCGAGAACCGTGAACAGATCACTCGCATCGTGGAGACCACGGCTCCCGAGTTGCTGGACTTGCCAGGAGTCGGCGCGGTCACCGCAGCCGTGATCTTGACGGTCTGGTCGCACCCCGGCCGAATACGCAACGAGGCCGCATTCGCCATGATCGGAGGAATCTGTCCGATCCCGGCGTCCTCGGGCAACACCACGAGGCATCGCCTCAACCGCTGATGACGCTCCCTGAAATTCCCCACTTCTGCTCACCGAAATTCCCCAGTCTGGGTCGCTCCGTCGCATGAGGCGGGCCTCCCTGGATGCTGGTGGTCTCTGACCACACACCAGCCTTCCAGGGAGGCCCAACGCTCATGCTCTCAGAGAGGAGCAGCGTGGATATCCACGCTCTACACCGGCAGGGAATCACGATCAGCGAGATCGCCCGACGCACCGGCCACGACCGCAAGACCATCCGTTCCTACCTCCGCGGGGACCGCGTCCCCGGAGTCCGCAAACCCGCCGCCCCAGACACGTTCCAGTCCTTCACTGACTACGTCACGGCCAGGCTGATCGAGGATCCTCATCTCTGGGCCGTGACTCTGCTGGACGAGCTGCACCCGCTGGGGTTCGAGGGCTCCTACCAGTCTCTGACCAGGCATATTCGTGACCGGTCGCTGCGTCCGGCCTGCCAGGCCTGCGCCCACGTCACCAAGCGCCCCAACGCGGTGATCGAGCACCCGCCCGGGGAGGAGACCCAGTTCGACTGGCTCGAGCTGCCCGACGCGCCTGAGCACTGGGGCTACCCGACCAAGAGAGCGTTCCTGCTGTTGGGGTCGCTCGCGCACTCCGGGGTTTGGCGGGCGGCTATCGCGCCGTCGATGGACCTGCCCCATCTGCTGGCCGCGATGACGACCGTCCTGGGCCTGCTGGGCGGGTTGACACGGGTATGGCGGTTCGATCGGATGCGGACCGTGTTGGACCCCGCCACCGGCGACCTGACCGCAATGTTCTCCGCGTTCGCGAAGCATCACGGGGTCCAGGCCGTCGCCTGTCGGCCCCGCTCGGGAAACCGCAAGGGCGTGGTCGAGAAGAACAACCACACTGCCGGCCAACGCTGGTGGCGGACCCTGCCCGACGAGATCACCGCGGAGCAGGCCCAGGCCTCGCTCGAGAGCTTCGCGGCCCGCAGGACGGGCGTCGCCGCGAGAGCCCGACCGGAACCACGACAGCCGCGGCGATGCGGGCTGCGGAGCGGCTCCGGGCCCTGCCGCCGATGGCGTTCCCGGTGGTGGTGACCGAGCCGCGGACCGTCTCGCGACAGGCCCTGATCCACTGGCGCGGCAACCGCTACTCCGTCCCGCCCGAACTCGCCATGGCCACGGTGAATGTTCACCAGCACCTCGGCGGGGACCATATCGAGATCACCACCACCTCCGGCGCTGCAGTCGCTCGTCACCGCCTGGCAGAACCGGGCCTGGGCATCACCCAGCGCACTGACCAGCACGTCACCGCGCTGGAGACCATCGCGCTGGCCTCTGCCCCGCCGGGACGGCCCCACCGCCGCAAGGAACGCATCCCGCCCGGGACCGCGGCGTTGGCTGCCGCGAAGGTCTTGACCGGGCTGCCCGCCCCGACTGCCACCGTGATCAACCTGGCCGCCTATGAGCAGGCCGCGAAGAACAGGAACACCCTGACATGACCACCACCTCACCCGCCCCGACCCCTGCGAGCGTCTATCAGCAGCTCAAGGGCCACCTGGACGAGCTGAAGCTCGCCGACGCCGCCGAAGCCCTGCCCGCCATCCTGGACCAAGCCTCTGCCGAGGAATGGACCCTCACCCACGCCCTCGAACGGCTGCTGGCCATCGAGGTGAGCGCCACCGAGAAGCGTCGCCTTGCGGGCCGGTTCCGCTTCGCGAACCTCCCCACCGGCGCTAGTTTGGAGAACTTTGACCACGACGCCGCCTCCGGCATCGACCCCAACCTGTTGAACGAGCTGGGGACCTGCCGGTTCCTGGAGAACGCGACGAACGTGCTCCTCATCGGCCCGCCCGGAGTGGGCAAGACTCACATCGCCACCGGCCTCGGCCACGCCGCGGTCAATGCTGGCTACCGGGTCTACTTCACCTCCGCCGCCGACCTCGCCGCCCGCTGCCACCGCGCCGCAATCGAGGGCAATTGGTCCACGATGATGCGGTTCTTCGCCGGCCCCACCCTGCTGATCATCGACGAGCTCGGCTATCTGCCGCTGCCCGCCGAAGCAGCCTCGGCCCTATTCCAAGTCATCAACCAGCGCTACCTGAAGACCTCGATCGTGATCACCACGAACAGGCCCGTCGGTGCCTGGGGCGAGATCCTCGGCGACACCACCGTCGCTGCCGCGATGCTCGACCGACTCCTCCACCGCTCCGTCGTCGTCACCCTCGACGGAGCGTCTTACAGGCTCCGCCACCACGCCACCGCCGCCGAAGAAATCCGCCGCGCCACCACCGGCACAAACCTCGGCTAACCTAACCCCGCGACCCGGGGAACTTCACCGAGCAACTCTGGGGAAAACCGATGAGCGCCATCACCGCGGCGGGGACCGACGGCTGAACCGCGCGCTGAACACCATCGTGCTCACCAGGATGCGCACCGATCCTGCCACCCGCGCCGACATCGAGCGGCGCCACAGCGAGGGCAAAACATCCAGAGAGATCCGACGCTGCCTCAAGCGCTACATCAGCCGCCAGATCTTCCGATCGCTCGCAATTGCCCACCCCTCCCCGGACACCGCCTCAGCGGCTTGACACAACATAGAAGCATCGGTGAGGCAGGGCAGCGGCGCAATCCGTAGTGCAGCGAGCAGCTGCTCGACGCCGGGGCCTCGCCCGCGCTGAGCAATCCTCAAGCCACCGAGCCGATCGGAGCTCTCAGTCTTGTGACTTCTCGTTCACAGAGTCCTTAGTAGGCGAAACGCGCTCACGTGAGCCGGAACAGCGTGTCCACTGCGGCCCGGGTATCCACGGAAACAGAGAATCCCACTGACCACACCGGCTCCAAGGAACGATCCCGGCGGGAGCGCCACCCGCGAAGAGGGTCTCTCCCGCCCCGGACCGGATCGACAAGGGTGCCTGGTCCCGACAACTCCAGGCGCACCAGTTTGCCGTCTACCCGACGTTCGAACACCAGCGACTCTTTACGCTCGACTAGTTCGAACGAACCATCGATGTTGTACCAGACTACGGCGCTGCGGTTGTCCGGCAACTGCGAGTAGATCACGTCCTTCACCAACAGTTCTCTACCCGGCGTGTAGACGACACGCCGGCGATGGATGTAATCGGCGTGGTGAACTCGAGCGGACAGGTCGAACACGTCGCCTGTTTTGACAGCATCGGCAATGCCGCTGCCGTAGGGCGTGCGATTCCGGCGGTCCTGATCCTCCCCATCCATCTCGACAGTGTTGTGGGCACGGGTGCCCTCCACATACTGACGCTCCGGTGATCCGTAGTAGAACCCCTTCTTGCGGAGGGGTGAATCCGCGGGGAGGAGGTCGCCGTAGCCGTAGCGGCCCGAGTCCACGAGAATCTCGGTGCCACGGTCGTACCAGACGATGTTGAGGTCATCGGCATGCTTGTGCGCACGGGAGTGGAAGGCGGCGCTGAAGGCGAGATAGCCGCTCGCGGCGAGCTCCCCCGGGCCCTGCGGTGCAGGGGAGCGCACGAAGGCATATCCGCCATCGCGGTACACGGCGAGCTCCTTGCCCGGGGCCTCGCCCCGGCGCCCATCGCTCAGGATGAACTGCGTATACGGATCGATGGAAGTCGCGCCGTCGACCGTCATGTATGTCGCAGGGGTGTCCCCGAACTGCACGAGATAGCCGTCAGGCTGCACCATCCAGCCGAGCACCTCGGCGGCGCGCCCGATCCGTTCGCAGATGTCCTCGTCCTCGACGAGGCCGTCCAGCACAACCTGTTCGAAAGAATCAAGCAGCATCCGATGGTAGTCCGGCGAATGCTCGAGATGCGCGCCGTCCGGCGCAAACTGGCGATCCGCCATCGTGCGCAGCCGCGCCGCGCCGTCGTCGTGCAGAGCGCCAGCGCCCGGCAGGGGCGAGCCATGCTTGGCCAGGTGCAGCTGGGAGGCCGCGGTGTAGAACCCGTGGTTGTTGTTCGGGTTGAACGCACGGTCCTCGTGAAGCTCGTCCATATGCCGCAGGATCGCGTCGATGAGCACGGCTGCCTGCGGGTGCAGATCCTCGTGGCGTGCGGTGCGGATCAGCAGGTTCAAGAGCATGGGAGCCCGCAGGGCGAGAGCCATGTCGTACCAGGCCATCGGATCCTCGGGCGCATCGGGATCGAGGTGCGTCCTGATCCAGTCCAGGGCGATGTCCAGGCTGGTCTCCAGCCAGTAGCGGTCCCCGGTCCGTGTGTGCTCCTGTAGCAGCGGCACCATGAACGGCCACGAATGCAGGTTGAAGCCCCATGTGCGATTGGCTTCGCCGACGGCGGCCCAGTCCGGGTGCTCCGTGACACGCACCGGTTCGAACTCCTCGTAGACCCAGCCAGTCGAAACGATGTCCTGTGCGCTCTGCTCCATCTCCACGAGGGAGAACCAACCGGTCAGCGGGGGCTCGGGGAGCTGGTCGAACGCATCCAGGAGGTCGCCCGCGTTCACGCCGCGCTCGCGGAGGCGGACCTCGGACTCGAGATTCAGCGAAGATGGGCCGCTGTAACCCAGCTTCTTGTAGACGCGGTAGTACTCGCTGACGTTGCTGTCCCAGGTCCGGTAATTGCGGACCCAGCGGGAGGCGATCTGGCCGAGCTCCTGGCGTCGCTCGGGATCCTGGAGGAGCTCGAGGAGCTTCCGGGAGAGATCGGTGCTGTCCCCGGCCCGGAACGTCTCGACGGCGCCGGATTGCCGGGCGATCTCCTGCAGGGCGCCCACATCGGACAAGATCACGGTGCGCCCGGTCGAGAACGCCTCGAACGGCTTCAGCGGAGAGACGAGATCTGCAACCGCAGAGGCCTTCCGAGGCACCACGAACAGGTCGATCAGTCCGTAGTACCGCAGCACGTCCTCGTGGGGCACGCGCCCCGTGAAGAAGACGTTCTCGATCTCCGCAGACTTGACGCGCTCACGCAGAGTGGGCAGGTAGGCCCCGTCGCCGACAAGAAGCAGGCACAGCTGACGATCCGAGGTGGCCGCTGCGAGGCGGTAGCCGTCGATCAGGGTGTCGATGCCTTCGTACTCGACAATCGACGAAATGTAACCGACTACGAGGGCATCCTCCGGCAGGCCGATCCCCTCGGCGAGGGCGCGGTCACTCTCCTGGACAGGGAAGTTCGCGGCCTCGACGGCATTGGGCACGATCGAGACGGAGTCCCCCGAGATCTGACCGTGCGCGGAATCGATGATGTGATCCCGCATGACCTCGGCGAGGGTGAACACATGGTCGGGGAGCTGCCGGGCGATCTCTTCGGCACGCTTCCGCAGGGTGTACGCATCAGGCAGCCCGTACATCGAGAAGACAATGTCGGCGTCGTTCCCCCATCCGTTCGCATCGATGGTGCGCGAGAGCCAGGACTCCTCCCAGAAGCCCCGCGACTCGTACACAGTGGGGATCGAGTACTTCGTGCCCACGGCGTGGACGATGAGCGCATTGAAGAAGTCCGACTGCGCATGCAGGACGCTGGGGCGGACCTCGAGCACGAGCTGGGCCAGGCCACGGATATTCTCGGCGAGCCACTCGTCCAGTAGCAGCTGTGTCCGGGCGGCGCCCGGCAGCAGGTAGTAGTCGACTCCTCCGTGCACGTAGTGCTCGGTCTGCTCGACATCGCGCTCGGTGATTCCCGACTGGCCGACGATCGCGACCGGCAGGCCCTTCCGGATCTGGGCGAGGGCCGAGTACTGGGTCCGCAATGTGTACCCGGTCTGCGTCTCGGGCAGCACGCGCCCGACCATGTGCAGAATCGGGCCGGAGGGGTCGTAGGCATCCCCATCCGGCAGCTCGGGCTTCACGAGCAGGGGCTGGGAGAACAGCGAGATCTCATGCTCGATCTTCGCCACCGCTTTGGCGTCGTTCTCGCGGCCGGACTTCCTACGGACCTGTGAAACTGCCTGTGTGGCGAGCCCCCAGTACCCAGCAGCACGGAAGTACCGGTAGATCGCCCGGGAGGTGGTGAGGTTTTGCTCCGCAAGCAGGTCGAAGCTATCGAGCAGGGGACGTACCCGCAGGTAATCACCCCGGGAGTAGTAGTCCGCAAAGAGCTTCCGCGCGCTCTCCAAGGAGAGGAAGGAACGAGGGTCGCGCCCGAGTTGGATCGCCGACTCGAAGGAGGTGCGCGCCTGCTCCCGTGAACCAGCCCGCAGAGTGGATACCTCTTCTTCGAGCGGACCGAGGAAGCCGCTCGGAACACGGCTGCGCAGCACCCGCAAGTCCTTCCGGACCGCTTCGAGACGCTCCGTGGACTTCTTCTGCGCGTTGCGAGCGGCACTCACCGCACGGTGCAATGACGCGATTTCCTCGTCAACGGCTAGGAAACGGGCGTCAAGGCTCTCCACGAGTTCCCTTTGCGACGCAACGTGGCGGGAGCCGCGCTCGTCGAGCTCGCTGAGCGCTCGAGTGGTCACCGCAAGGCCGGAGTCGAGTCCCACCACCGACGAAACGGTGTTGGCGATCCGGCGATCGTGGTCGGCGGACTGCACCCCCACGTCGCCTACGCGGGCGCCGAATGCGGTCACTCCCTGGTCGAGAGACTCCGTCTGTTGTTCAACAACGCCGACACGATGCTCGACATCGTCGGCACGCCTCTCGACGTTCTTCGCCCGGGTCGCCAGGCGATCTGTGGTCCCGGTCAACCGTGCGGTGAGACGCATCGCCGCGAAGCACGTGGCGAAAACGAGGGCAAGTCCGAGGGCGCCAGCGACTATCGCCAGGATCCAGGATCCCATCGCCGTCGCGATGGCCAGGACGATCACGAAGACCGCCCACCCCACCCCAGCCGCCAGGATCGCTGTTCGAAGTCGGTCACGCATGGTCGTCATCTCGTTCCTGCTCGTCCTGCCAGATGCTGAGGCTGCGGCGCGCTCAGACGGAAGGGGTTCCGAAGTCCGTCGGGCGCTCGCCACCCAGGAACTTCCACTTGATCGCGGCCACGGTGCGGGCTGCTGCTTGGCCATCACCGTAGGGGTTCACAGCATTCGCCATGGCTTCGTAGGCCTCGTGCGAATCCATCAGGAGGGAGACCTCGTCGACAAGACGCTGGCGATGGGTGCCGATCAGCTTCACCGTTCCCGAGACGACAGCTTCAGGCCGCTCGGTGTTCTCTCGCATGACCAGCACGGGCTTGCCGAGGCTCGGGGCCTCCTCCTGGACGCCGCCGGAATCGGTCATGACGATGCTCGCGAGGCTCAGTGCCCGCGTGAACTGGGCGTACGGCAGCGGCTCGATGAGGAGCACGTTGTCGAGCCCCTCGACGGCCGGCTTGATCGAGGCACGGACCTTCGGGTTTTTGTGGATCGGGAACACGATCGTCAGGTCCGGATACTTCCGCGCGAGATCTGCCACGGCGCCGCCGATATCCTCCATGGCGGAGCCGAGGTTCTCGCGGCGGTGCGCGGTGACCAGCAGGACGCGCTCCTGCCCCTTGTTGCCCAGGCTCCGCTGCAGCTCTTCCAGCCGCTCATCATCGAAACGCACGTCGAGCGTCGAGGTGGCGTGCAACAGGGTGTCGATCACGCTGTTGCCGGTGACGACGATGTCGTTCTCGCTGACGTCCTCGCGCGTCAGGTTCGCCTTGCTGGTCGAGGTCGGTGCGAGGTGCAGCGCTGCGATCTGACTGGTGAGCTTGCGGTTCGCCTCCTCGGGGAACGGGGAGTTGATGTCCCCCGAGCGCAGGCCCGCCTCGAGGTGCAGAACGGGGATCTGACGGTTGAACGACGCGACGGCCGCCCCCATGACGGTCGACGTATCGCCCTGAACGATCACGGCATCGGGCGCCTCGTTCTCGAGGATCCCGTCGACCCCGCTGATCACCTTCGCCACGATTCCGTTGAGGCTCTGCCCTGCGGCCATGATGTTCAGGTCATGGTCGGGAACGATCTCGAACATCGTGTTGACCTGGTCCAGCATCTCTCGGTGCTGCCCGGTGACGACGAGCACGTTCTCGAGGTCGGCGTCGGCCTCGATAGCCTTGATGATCGGAGCGACCTTGATCGCCTCGGGACGCGTGCCATAGATGGTCATGATTCGAAGAGTCACAATATTCTCCTTGGGGATCGGGGTGCTTCGAGGATCGGGATGATTCAGTTGTCGTTGTGAGGGAAGATCGTCGAGGGGAAAGGCTTCTTCAGGGACGGGGTGTTCCGGTCGTAGGCCTTCGTGAAGGGATCGGGCTCGAACTCCGAGGCGACGTGTCGAGTGCGTTTCCCCGTCGTGGGTTCAGCGTCCACTGCAGGGAACAGCTGCTCGGCGCGTCGCTGGGCGTCACCCTCCAGCACGGCATCGCGGAGCAGGCCCGCCGCCTTGTCCTCATCGCCCTGTGCCAGATTATGCGCGAACCAGCGGTACTTGCGGGCCACCTCCGCGGCGTCCCCGTCCAGCACCATCCGCCCCCGCTCCATCCAGATGGCGCGGGAGCACATGTTCTCGATGGTCTGCGCGGCATGGTTCACCAGGAACACGGTGCCAGCATTCGCCAGCAGCTTGTCCATCGCGTTCTTGGACCGCTCAGCGAATGTCGCGTCCCCGGTAGCCAGCGCCTCGTCGATCATCAGGATCGAGGGGTCCGCCGCCAGGGAGATCGCGAACTTCAGGCGCGATCCCATCCCGGACGAGTAGGTCTTCATGGGGAGGTCAATCGCCTCTCCCAGCGCCGAGAGCTCCACGACCTGCTCGAAGATCTCTTCCGCGCGGGCCGGGGTGAGCCCCATGGCCAGTGCGCCGAGCTTCACGTTCTGCGCGCCGGTGAGCTCGGGGATGAGCGCCGCACTGACCCCCAGCAGGACCGGGCGGGCGGAAGTAAGCACCGTGCCGGAGCTCGGCGCCTCCAACCCTGCGAGGGCACGCAGCAGTGTCGACTTGCCGGAGCCGTTGCGCCCGATGATCCCCACGAACTCCCCAGAGCGGGCTGTGAAGGACACTCCGCGCAGAGCCGCCACGTTGACCATCTGCTTGCGCGTGACCTTCCCGAGCAGGCCGGTACGAGGGGTTCTGTCGGTCCGCAGGGCCCGGTACCTCATCCGCACCTCGTGTGCGACCACCGTCACCGGAGAGGACTCCGGGGCGTGCCAGCGCTCATCCGCCGGTCCGCCGCCATTGTTCTGCTCGCCCTGCGTCACGTCACTGCTCGTTGCCATAGGTGGCCTCACCTCGCCAGAAAAAGATGAACCCGAACACGGTGAGCCCCACCGACCAGGCGCCGAGGATCATCCAGTGCTCCGCTGCGGGGACTGTGCCGTCCATGAGCACTGCGCGGTACAGGACCAGCATGTGGTAGATCGGGTTCACACTGATGAGGGCCGAGGCGATCGGGTTGGTGAGGAAGCGTTCGATCGGGAAGATCACGCCCGATCCGTACATCAGGAAGCGTGCTACGAACGTCATGAACTGCGTCGTATCCGGGAAGAAGAAGCCGACCCTCGCCATGAACAGCGAGATCCCGAGGTTCAGGAAGAATTGGAAGACGAAGATCACTGGCACCAGGAGCCAGGTCAGCTCCGGCTGCTCGTGGTTCGGCACCACCATGATCATCACGATCATGATCGCCACGGTGTACACCATCTGCAGGGACTCGCGGATCTCCGCAGAGATCGGCAACGCGGCCCGCGGGAAGCTGAAAGCCCTGATCATCGCCTTGCCGGAGAGTAGCTGGCCCGGCCCCTGACTGATCGCCCGCATCGTGGAACGGAACATCAGCACCCCGATGATGATGAAACCCGGGTAGTTCTCCATCCCGCGCGTGATTTTCAGGACGAGTCCGAAGATCACGAAGTACATCGCGGCGTCGAGCATCGGCTTCAGGATCAGCCACGCGCTACCCAAGCGGTTGCGACTGTTCTGGGTTGCCACTCGGTGGCGAGCGTCCATCCAGATAAAGTGCCGGCGATCCCACAGCTGGGCCAGGTACTCACCGAGGCGGGGTCGCACACCAACCGGGGTAAGACCATCCGCCTGGTATCCGCGGGCGTCGAGGGCTTCGACGATCTGCTGGGGGGTCTTCACGTCAGATGCCATCGGGACCGCCCTCCTCTGCTCCGCTCGTCACTCGTGAGTACACCACGGCGTATCGTCCCACCTGTTCCGGCCAGGAGCGGCCTCCGACAACGAATAAAGACGCCGTCTCAGACGGATCGGTGCCGGTCCATCTCTCGCTCGAAGCCACGATGGCCGCTGCGAGGGCGAGCGGGTCCCCGGCTGACACGCACTGCGCGACAGTATCCGGCCCCGCGTTCGGGACCACCTCACGCAAGGCAGGAAGGTCAGACAAGATCAAAGGTCGTCGCAGCGCCAGCGCCTCGATCGGCTTCTGCGGAGTGACGGACCGGGCTACGGCCACGTCCCGCCGGGGGACGACGACTACGTCCAGTGCCTCGACCCAACGACGCGCCTCGTCTCGTGGGACCCTTCCCGGCAGGTGCACTCGGTCGCCGATTCCCAGCTCACCGGCGAGATCGACGAGGCCCGGACGGGAGACGCCATCCCCCGCAAGGACCACACCGAGCCGTCGGCGCAGGTCATCGGGCGTGCGCTGATCCTGCACGAGATGCGCGACCGCGCGGAGCAGCACATCGAAGCCCTCGTACTCGACGAGCGCGCTCACGGCGCCCACGAGGAACGCGTCGGCCCCGAAGCCCGCTACCTCCTCCAACTGAACGATCTCCCGGGCCCGGGCCGTGCTGACATGGCCCTCAAAGAGGGACCCGTCGACCCCATTGGGGACCAGGGTGATCTTCTCGCGGTTCACCCCGCGCGAGACCAGCTCGTCGGCCATCGTCGTCGACAAGGTGACGACGGCGTCCGCATCGCGCGCCTGCTCGCCTTCCTTCGCGGCGATGAGGCGGTGCTTCTCGGAGGCCGTGGCGGCTACGCGCCCTTCGTCGCTGGTGTGCGACGCGACCCAGGTCTTCTCCATGAGCCCGCGCACCTCGAACACCCATGGCAGGCCGGTCGCGTCGGAGACCGCTTGCGCCACCAGCGCGTTGTGATAGTTCGTGGTCGCGTGGAGGACGTGCGGCCGGAACTCCTCGACCAGCTCCACGGCCCGGGCTACCTCGGCCTCGAGTCGCTCCTGCTGGGTCTGCGGAAGGCGGGCGGGCAGGGTGCGCACGTAGCGGATGCCGTCGACGATGTCTTCGTCGTGAGCAGTGGGGATGCCCACCATCACCGGGTATCCGGTACGGGTCAGAGCGATCGATTCGATGCCCTGGTCGCGCAGAGCGGTCAGAATGCGGTGGCTGCGCAGCGAGTACCCGGATTGGGTATGGGGCAGAGAATTGGTCAGGAGGTGCAGCACACGCAGCGGCTCGTCGTCGTGGCGTTCGGCCGTCGCAGAGACATGCACGTGTGCCGGGACCGGCAATCGGAAGTCTGGCTGGAGGAGCTGCAGCTCGCTGCGAAGTCGCCGCGCGTACCGGGAGTCGCGCTGTCCGGCGTCTTCCAGGATGTTCAGCGCGTCGCTCATCCCACCGCGGGACCAGGCGGCGCGGGCACGCGTTGCCGCAGGGGCGGAGGGAGAAATCAGGTCCACCCGGTCCAGGAGGATCGCCACCTCGCCGGCCAGGCGGGGCATCAGGTGCCCGGAGCGAGCATCCGCTCGTTCCACGGCCTGCTCGGCGTGCGCGTCCCGCCCGGTCATCACGGAGCCCAGCGCCCCGATTGCTGGCACCGCCGCACCGATCTGCTCCAGCGTTCGGCCCACCGCCATCCTGGGGCCGAAGGGGAGCCGCCTGCTCACCTGGATCGCGAGCAACGCCGGATCGTCGACCAGATGCTGCAGAGCTGCGGTCGCGAGAAGCCTGCCGTTCCGCAGGGTTCGCCGCGCGGACGACACGATGGATGTCGCCCTCAGCTCGCTATGCGCAGCAGGAATGTTCACGTGCCTGAGAATACCCAGTGAATGGGCCGCGCCGATTCTGGGGCGTGCCATTCACGCAGGTCGCACAGCATGGACATGCGAAAGACCACGTTGCTTCGCGGTACTGACCGGTGATTCCTCAATGCTCTATCGCCCCCGCGATGCGCTCGCGCAGTTCGATGAACTCGGGCATTCTGCGCATTTCCTCGCCGAGCACGCGGCCCGCACCGGCGGAGAGGGTGACGTCCTGGTCGAGCACCACGCGGCCGGGCCGGGCGCTCATCACGAGCACCCGGTCGCCCAGGAACACGGCCTCGTCCACGTCGTGGGTGATGAAGAAGACCGTGCGGTGCTGCTCGCGCTGGAGGGTGAGCAGATCGCCCTGGAGCCGGGAGCGGGTGATCGCGTCGAGCGCGCCGAAGGGCTCGTCCATGAGGATCACGTCGGTCTCGTTGGCGAGCACGCGGGCGATCTGGGCACGCTGCTGCATACCGCCGGAGAGCTCATAGGGTTTCGCGTCGCCGAAGTCCGGAAGTCCCACCAGCTCGAGGTACTCCTGCGCCTTCTGCGTGCGCTCCTTCTTCCCCACCTTGCGCATCCGCATCCCCAGGGCCACGTTGTCGCGCACCGTGAACCACGGGTAGAGGTTGGGCTGCTGGAACACGACGCCGCGCTCGGCGCCGGGGCCACCGATCTGCTCTCCCCGGTAGCGGGCGGTGCCCCCGGTGGGGTCGAGGAAGCCGGCGATGATCTTCAGCAGCGTGGTCTTCCCGCAGCCGGACGGCCCCACCACGCACACGAACTGCCCCTCGGGGATCTGCAGATCCGTCTCGGCGAGCGCATGGACCACGTCCCCGGAGTCGGTGACATAGCGCTGGGAGACCCCGTCGAGAGTGACGATCGGGGCTGCCCCCGTCGTGCCTGTTCCTGTCGTGCCTGTTCCTGTCGTGCCGGACTCCGCCGTGCCGGTCCCCGTCTGCTGCTCGCTCACTTCGCCGCCTCCTCGATCGCGTCGCCGTAGGGCATCTCTGCATACACCGAGCTGTCGGCGAGCGCGTCGATCTCGCGCTGCTGCTCGAGGAACTCGGCAGTGCCGCGGAACGCCTCGGCCAGGCCGTCACCTCCGAAGTACTCCGGTCCTGCCTGCTCCTGCAGCGTGGGGTAGAGGTATCCGTCCAGCAGCTTCTGCGCGTCCTCGACCGGCACGCCGAGCTGCACGCTGATGGAGACCGCGGCCTTGTCGGGCTCCTCGGTCAGCAGCCGGGTGCCCTCGGCCTGCACGAGGGTCCACATCCGCAGGAAGTCGGGGTTCTCCTCGAGGAACGAGGCGGTGCCGGCGACCAGGTCGTAGGTCGGTGCGCCCAGGCCCGCGCTGTCCTTGCTCGAGAGGATCGGGTGACCGCTCTCCACCAGCTGGGTGAGCGTGGGCTCCCACACCCAGGCCGCGTCGATCTCGTCGCGCTGCCAGGCGGCGAGGATCGCGTCGGTGGCGAGGTTGATGACGCGCACCTTCCCGGTCAGGCCTTCCTCACCGAGAGCGGTGAGCAGGGAGTAGTGCGCGGTGGAGCCGAAGGGCACCGCAATCGTCTTGCCTGTCAGGTCGGAGAGCTTCTCGACTGCCGGGTCCTTCACGATGAGGGATTCGGCGTCACCGATGACATCGCTGATCCAGATCACCTTGACATCCTTGGACAACGGCGGGGACGCGGACTTCACGGCGGGGCTCGAGCCCACCTGGGAGATGTCCAGCGACTCGGACCCGAAGGCCTGGATGGCGTCACCGCCGGAGTTCATCTTGATCCAGGAGATGTTCGCCTCGGGCATGCACGCCTCGAGCAGCTCCAGGTCCTTGACCACGAGGTCCCCGTTGGGGATCGCCTGCCACCCCACGCGAGCGGTGGTGGTGATCGACGGGTCCGGGTCGACGGGGCAGGCGATGTCGCCGGCGAAGTTGTCCGGGTGGCTGGTGCGGCCGGAGGACACACAGCCGCTCAGCGCCAGCGTGAGACCGAGCGCGGCCGCCGTGAGGCGCAGCGCCGTGCCGCGACGCCTGGTGGGAAGGGGATTCATAGGTCTCAGACCTTTCCGTGCCAGGGCACCAGGCGGTCGCCGATCCACCGGATGCAGCCATCCAGGGCGACGGCCACGAGCCCGATGACGATGATGCAGGCGATGGTGAGAGGGGTCTTCAGCTGGGTGCCGGAGATGTAGGCGAGACCGCCGATGCCGGGGATGCCGTTGTTGAGCTCGGCGGCGACCACGGTGGTCCAGGCGAAGCCGATCGCGAGGCGCACCCCGGAGAGGATCGAGGCGGTGGCCGCGGGCAGCACCACGAAGCGGGCGATCTGCGGAGATCCCGCGCCCATGCTGCGGGCGGCGGAGACGTAGTCCTCGCGCACCCCGCGCACGCCGTCGATCGTGGCGATGACGATCGGGGGGAAGGCGGCGAGGAACAGGAGCAGGAACTTCGAGAGGTCGCCGATGCCCACCCACACGATGATCAGGCCGATGTAGCCCAGCGGGGGCAGGGCACGCAGGAAGTTCAGGTACGGGGCGAATGCCGTGTTCGCGGGCTCCCACATGCTCATCAGCCCGCCCAGCGCGATGCCGGCCACGGCCGCCAGGGAGACGCCCACGCCGATGCGCTGCAGGGAGGCGAGCAGGTGCTCCCAGAGGTAGTAGTTCTGCACCCCGCAGACGGTGCGCCCCGTGGCCTCATCGACCTCGATACACCGGTTCGCGTCGACGAACGCCCCGAAGACGGCCTGAGGGCTGGGCAGGTACAGCGGGTCCACCAGCTTGAGCGCGGTGATCAGCCACCACAGGGCCAGGACCACCACCAGCACGCTGGCCTGGAGGAGCCGGTTGCGGCGCAGCCGGCGGGATCGGCCACGCCGAGCCGCCTTGGCGACCCGGGTCGAATGCTCGCTGTCCTCGGCGGGATCGGGGCCTTCTGCTGGATCGGAGCCCCCGGCGGACCCAGGATCCGCGGAGGATCGGGCGGCCGCTGCCGCGCTGGCGCTGTCACTCATGAGCTGCTTGAGCTCCGTCCCGTGTCGTCGATTCGCTGGGTGGACACTACCCCGCGAGGGCAGGCGTGACGGGCGTTCCGCCCAGTCAGCCCCTCGATCGAACCCGACCCTCAGCCATCTGACCAGCCCTCGGAGCTGATCGTTACCGGACTGTTCGCTGTCGCGCCGCAGATCCGGTCCGGAGCACGACCCGCCCCGTCGGCCGCGTGACACGATCGACGAGACCGCCTCACCGCATCGAAGGACTGCTCACCGTGGAGACGCTCTACCATTCCGGCCCCATCCTGACGATGGTCGATCAGGACGACGCCCCGGAGGCGGTGATCGTCCGTGACGGACGGATCGCCGTCGTCGGCGCCCTGGACGACGCCCGTGCCTAGCTCGGACCCGAGGCCACCGAGGTCGACCTCGACGGCCGCGCCCTGATGCCCTCGTTCATCGACTCCCACGGGCACCTGCTGCAGCACGGCGCGCTGGCAGCCGTCGTCGACCTCGAGCACGCGACCAGCATCGACGAGATCGTCGCCGCCTTCCGCGAGCGCCTCGCCCAGCGCGAGCCCGACGACCGCTCCCCGCTGATCGGCGCGAAGTACGACCCGAACCTGCTGGCCGAGGGCCGCCACCCCACCCGGTTCGACCTCGATGCCGTCACCACCGAGCTGCCCGTGTTCGCCCTGCACCGCAGCCTGCACGTGGCCGTCGGGAACTCGGTGCTCGTGGACGGGGCGGGCCTCACCGCCGAGACCCCGGATCCCGAGGGCGGGCGCTTCGGCCGCACTGCGGACGGCACCCCCGACGGCTACGTCGAGGAGCACCCTGCGATGGCCGCCTTCGCCGCAGCCCTCGACCCAAACCGCAGCGGCGGGCTGCTGCCCGGCGGCGCGGCCGACCCCTCCGCAGCGGTCTCGCTCGCGGTTCAGGACTACCTGCGCCATGGCATCACGACCGCGCAGGAGGGCGCCGCGGACCCCACCGGGATCGCGAGCCTCGTGGGCGTCGCCCAGGCCGGCGGGATCGGCCTGGACCTGGTCTGCTATCCCGTCGTGCAGACGGGCACCGTCGCCTACGACACGCATCCGGACTTCGCGGGCGAGTACGTGGGCGGGCTGCGCCTGGGCGGGTACAAGATGATCCTCGACGGCTCGCCGCAGGCACGCTCGGCCTGGATGAGCGAGCCGTATGCGGCGATTCCCGGGGACGAGTGCCCCGGCTGCGCGTACCCGATCCACTCCCCCGAGCAGGTCGAGACGTACGTGCGCGAGGTCGCCGCCCAGGGCCGCCAGCTGATCGTGCACTGCAACGGCGACGCCGCGGCCGAGCTGTGGGTCGCCACGGTCGAGCGCGTCGGCGCCGAGGTGCCCGCCCTGCTCGGGGCCCGGCCGGTGATGATCCATGCCCAGACCGTGCGCGACGACCAGCTGGAGAGGATGGCGCCGCTGGGCATGATCGCGTCGATCTTCTCCGTGCACACCTGGTTCTGGGGCGACGTGCACCTGCGCAACGTCGGGCCCGAGCGCGGGCGCCGGGTCTCCCCCGGGCGCTCCGCTCTGGACCGCGGCGTGCGCATCACCCTGCACCAGGACTCCCCCGTCACGCCCCCGGACATGCTGCTGACGATCTGGGCGGCCGTGAACCGCATCAGCCGCGCCGGCCGGCCCGTGGGCCTCGAGCAGCGCATCTCCACCTGGGAGGCGCTGCGTGCCGTCACCACCGACGCCGCCTACCAGTACGGCGAAGAGGACACCAAGGGCCTGATCCGCGAGGGCATGCGCGCCGACCTCGTGATCCTCTCGGCGAACCCTCTGACCACCGTCCCGCAGGACCTGCGAGACCTCGAGGTGGTCACCACGATCAAGGACGGGGAGGTCGTCTTCGAGGCGTGAGGCCGCGCCGCCTCGTCCCCTCCCGACCGTCCAGCGGCGCTGCGCGGCGGCGGTGTGCTTTGTGCGGAGTGCTGTG
>NZ_JBQSYW010000033.1:0-20869 GCF_052379725.1 Brachybacterium sp. 107
CGGGAATGACACCCCGTAGGGGTCAGCCGATTCACGAGTCACGACGGGCGCCGGGCTACCAGCACCAACCCTGCCAGCCAGCCCCGGGCCGGCCATCACGAACACTTACAGGCGATTCACTACGGGTGCGGCGTTGAAGTCGTCGGCCCCAGTGATGTCCGCACTCTTCCAGCGCGGTACGTGTGGGGCGATCGTGTCGATCTGACGCAGGATGGCAGCCCACAGCGACGCGGCGATGATCGTGGAGGCAGGCGCTGTCACCGGCACCGGCACTGTCGCTGACCGAGCCTGCGCCGGCGGCTACCGGAACACGGGCATCGTCGGCCGCATCCGTAGTGACGACCGGAAGGCGGCGACCGAGGGCCACGAGCACGACGGTCACGACGAGCACCGCCCCCGCGACGATCCAGATCGCCCACGCGAGGGAGGCAGAGGCCTGGCGCCGGACCAGACGGCACTGCTGCCCAACAGGATCACCTTCACCGCGCCACGCATATACGCTGTCCCTACGTCCAAAACCGGCGTGCATACTGCTGAGCGGCCTGCCGGCCATGAGGGGAAGTTGCCCATGTCCATCGACTTTGCAAACGCGCACGAGCGCCATCAAGATGACGCGTCCTACCTGGACGACACCGGACGCCTGGCCAACGCGGACCATCTTTATGGCTTTTCGGCCGAGTGCGGCCTAAAGGCTCTTATGACGCTTTTCGGCATGCCCGTCAAGGTATCTGGCGACCCAGAGGACCAAATGAACCGGAAACACATCGAAATAATCTGGGGTCGATATTCCGCATACACATCAGCCCCATATTCTACCGACTACCAGCTCGAGAGCGAGAACGCCTTCACTGATTGGCGCGTGTCGGACCGCTACGCAGCTGATACCAATGTAACGACGTCGCGGCTGAGCCGCCATCGTGAAGGCGCGAAGCACGTGCACGATCTGATCAACCGCGCTCGAGTGGAAGGATTGCTTACATGACAAGCGCTACGATTCAGTTTGACCAAATTCTCGAGACGTCTCGAGCAGTGTTGGCACCACACCTCAACCTCCTCCCCGAGGGAACTCTCCTCAATCGAGATCTCACCTCTCGCGTTCGACTCGTCGTTCCCTCAGCGAGCATAAACGACAACGAGACCACCCAGCACATCAAAGCAATCGCCGCGGAACTCTCACGGGCACTCTCCCCCCATAGCTACCCTCCGGAGCACCTGCTGCTTTGGGAGGACGATCTCGAACTCGCTCGTTACGGCGCACACCTCTTCCCCCTCTTCGTCGACACCGACCGAGTCCAGGTCGCAGACAGGCTCATGCACGGGTCAAGCTGGTCGAGGATCTCCGACATCTCCAACGGCGCCCCTCGGATCGTTTTCTTCTCGGTGAAGGGCGGTGTCGGAAGATCTACAGCGCTGTCCGCTCTTGCATGGGACCTTTCCGCAGGGGGCAAGCGAGTGATGGTGGTCGACTTAGACCTCGAATCGCCGGGGATCTCGACATACCTGCTTCCGCAGGAGAATCAGCCAAGCGCGGGAATAGTCGACTGGCTAGTCGAGGACCTGGTGGACAACGGTGACGCACTGCTCCCGGATCTCTATTCGCTCTCACCTTCAGCGCCCGATGGCGAGATCATTGTCGTGCCAGCACATGGCGTGAATCCAGGCGAATATATTTCCAAATTGGGGCGGGCTTGGATGACAAAAGGAACCGGGACCGCTCAGGAGGCTTGGGAGCAACGCCTTGATCGACTACTCCGCCTTCTTGAAGATGCCCATCGGCCCGATGTGATCCTGATCGACTCCCGCTCAGGGCTCGACGACGTAGCTTCCAACGCGATCGCCTCGCTCGGAGCCCGGATGACCCTGCTATTCGCCACGGACGACGAACAGTCCTGGCGCGGATACGGGAGCCTCTTCAACCATTGGTTGCGCACAGGAGTTGCTCCAATGATCCGAGACCGCCTGCAAGTGGTCGCGGCCCTGGTCCCCGAAGAGGAGTCCTTCGAGCACACGACCCGTGTGCGAGGCTCCGCGCTAGATCTATTCGAGTCCACTCTGTATGACGCCGTAGATGGCGACGAGACAACGGGAGCGGAGTCGTTTTCCTTCATCGACAACGACGAGTTTGCGCCCCACTTCCCCTGGGCCGTGCGGTGGAACCGCGGCATACGATCGTTGCGCTCCGTCTCAGATGGGATCGGGCGCATGGACCCCTCGACCCTTGACCACACTTTCGGTCCACTGCTCACAGGAGTCAAGTCGATACTTACGACCGAAGAGGAAGCAGGCCAGTCATGACAACCGGATCTACTAGTACTCGGCAGAGGGTTCGTCAGGCGGTCCAGGTAGCGATCTCGGAAGATCAGCCCGACGATCCGGCGACCAAAGAGACCCTTTACACCCCTCGCTCTCACCATCGTGCGCTGCGCCTCGACGCGTCGATCGTAATCGGGGGCCGGGGAGCAGGAAAGACCTTCTGGACCTCAGCACTGAGGAAAGAAGACCTGCGCCAGCGTCTCGGAACCACCCATCGAGATCTCGATGTCACCGACGTATATGCAGGGCATGCCGAGGGCTCAAACCTTGACGCTTACCCGGACGCCGCGACCTTCGCCCAGCTCCTCGACAGCGGTTTCACGCCGTGGGACGTATGGCGAACCGTTGTGCACGGCCTCCTCTCACCGACGAAATCCCGTCTCCAGTATTCGCCAGAGACTCCGTGGCCTACGAAAGTACAGAAAGTTCGGTCTGCTCCTGAAGAAGTTGCCCGCGACATTGAAGCTGCACAGAAGGAGCGAGCCACCGAGGGTCGACATACCCTGCTAGTTTTCGACGCACTGGACCGTACCAGTTCAACCTGGGACCGAGCGGACGATATTGCGCGAGATCTCCTGCGAACCGCGTTGTGGATTCGCCCGTTCAAGAATCTCCACATCAAGGTTTTCCTACGCGACGATCAGTACCAACGAGCGATCTACGATTTTGCTGATGCTTCAAAGTTGAAGGCCACGGAAGCAAAGCTATCCTGGGAACGAGAGGACCTCCATGGCCTGCTCTGGCAGCGGTTAATCAACGCCCCCGGGGAAGACGGTGAGCTTCTACGCAAAATCGGGCAGGAAGCGCTTCAGCGCGATGCGTTCCAGCAGACAGGTTCCGTCTGGGAGCTCTCAGAGCCATTGCGCACCTCGGATGCCCAGTTACGAACGCTCTTCGCGAGTCTGGCTGGCATCAAGATGGGCACCGACCGTCGGCGCGGAAATCCTTACACCTGGGTGATCAGCCATCTCGCAGACGGCAACGGCCAGACCTCACCCCGTTCGCTGCTGCGCGCGGTCCGTAGCGCGGCCGAGGATTCGGTAAACCGCTACGCCGACTCCACGTTCGCGTATGCCCTGCACTACGAGAGCATCAAACGTGGTATCGGTGATGCTTCCCGGGGGCGCGTCGACGAGCTACGGGAAGACTATCCGTGGGTGGACCCAGTGGCGTCATCACTCGCCGGGTCCACCGTACCGCTCGACGAGCAGGCGGTAATCGACGTCCTCGTCGCCGCCCATCCTACTGGGCCCAAAAATGCCGTCAATGACGCATCGAAGGACTCTCTGCCGCCAGAGCACATGGAGGACGGATGGGGCGGTATTATCCTGGATCTCGTGCGGATCGGCGTTCTCACCCATAGGAAAGATGGCCGCATCGATATGCCTGATATCTACCGGATCGGATATGAAGTCAAGCGAAAAGGCGGCGTCGCGCCACAAAGGTGATCGAACTAAAACTGCTATTCAGCTTGAACCGGCCAAGGTTCTCTGCCGCTACTTTGCGGGTTCGGGCTCTCGGGTGAGGGCCTGATAGTGGAGCGTCTCGAACTCTATCGGGGTGAGCATCCCAAGAGTCCCGTGGAGGCGCCTGTTGTTATAACAGTCGACCCACCCGGCGGTCGCGTACTCGACGTCCGCGAGAGTCCTGAACGGCCCGGGATGGAAGACGGTGGTGCGGATGCACTCGGCCTTGAACAGGCCGTTTACCGTCTCCATCAGGGCATTGACATAGGCGTCGCCGACGGTTCCGATCGACGGGGCGATCAGGCGACCGTTCCTCGTCAGCATGCGAACAGGAGCTCGGCCCGCCCGCAGGGTGGCAGACCGCTCTTCTGCCCCGCCCTCACGCTCTCGGGCGATGTCCGAGAGACTCACACGTCAGGCGCTCGCCTAGCCGTTGCGGGTCATGACGTTGTAGTCACGGAGCAGGGATTAAGGAACGGGTCCCTGACCTGCACGATGGGTGGTGCTGGAGCGGAGCGCTTCTCAGGATTCGAGAACCGCGACGCCTCGGCCAGGGCGCGCGCCCCCTCGTCGTCCGCCCGGGACGGGTTTCTCAGAAATCGGCAGCATCCGCCTCGGCGCTCGCGCGGCGCACCGTCTCGAGGTGCACCGGGCGCACCGTGTCGACGGACCCCTCGACGTCGTCGTGGCTGCGCAGCCAGTGGGCGACGTAGGGGCAGACGGCCACGATCCGGTGCCCCTCGGCGACGCTGGTGAGGAGCGCGGTACGGGTGAGGGTCCCGGCCAGGCCCCGCCCGCCGAAGGCGTCGTCGATCACTGTGTGGTAGAAGATCCGCTGGTCATCAGGGTCCTCAGTGGGCTTGGTGTACATCGAGAAGCCAGCCTGCTCGCCGTCGACGAGGATGTCGAAGCGGCCGCGACCGGGGTTGTCGCGCACCTCGACCTCGTCGGGGGCATCGGGCGGCGGGGTATTCGTCGGGTCGGTGGTGGGCTCGTCGGCAGTGAGCTTGTCGGCGGTCATGTCAGGTCCTCTCGAGTGCGGGAAGGGTGGGGAGACGCTGTCATATCCGGCACGGCTCAGACGGCGATGAGGAACGTGAGCGCAGCCCACGTCGAGATGGTCGCGATCGATCCCCAGAGCACGATCGCCACCGCCTGCCACAGCAGCACCCATCTCCGTGGCGTGCCTGCTGCAACGAGGATCGCTGCGGTGAACTGCGTCGGGATCGCCAACGGTCCCAGGAGGGTGGCCCCGGGTACCCCGAAGCGCACCAGCCATCGCTTGAACCGGCGGCGGCCCTTCGACTCCAGCGCGGCGGAAGCGTCGGGAGCGGAGAGATCGGCAGGATCCGCGGGAGGCAGTTCGGACTCCGCTGCCGGCCCTCCGGCCATCGCCGCGACGCGTGCCGAGCGTCGGTCCACGACGGCGCTGCGGGCGCGTGAGCTGAACAGGACCACGAGGAGCACGCTGAGGAAGTTGCCCGCCATCGCGGCGATGGCCACGACGATCGGATTCATTCCCCCGGCGATACCGATGATCGATGCCCCCTCGACCTCGAGGAACGGGATCGCCCCAGCGAGGAGGACGACGAGTGGTTGGATGAGTTCGGACACCTGCGCCACCAACTCCTGAAAACTGCTGACGAGCCTCTCGGTGGGAGTCATCTCTGCAGTTCCTCTCGTGAGTTCTTGATCGGGTTATGGATCGGTTTCTTGAGCGGGTTCTGGATCGTCAGTTCCTCCCTACGGCGCTCTTCTCCGCCCTCGCGGCGCTCGCACGCTGAGCATCGGTCCCCGGCTGGGCCGGATTCCCTGCGCCGTGCACGCCGCGCGGTGAGGGGGTGAGCGCCGGGCCGGTGCGTCGGGTGCGGATCCACACCACCAGAGCCGTGAGCACGACCACCGCTGCGGGCAGCAGCGTCGTCGCCGAGCCGACCCCTGCGGAGCGGTCGTACGCGGCGATGACGTCCACGTGGAGAGCGGCGTCGAACAGGAAGCCGAGCGTGTTGAACCCCGAGTGCAGCACCACCGCGATCTCGATGCCGCCGGTGCGCCAGGTGACCACCGCGATGCCGATGGCGAAGACGAGGTAGTTCAGGTTCAGCCGCAGGTCGCTCGAGAGATGAACGATCGCGAAGAGCACGCTCGAGACGATGATGGCGACGACGATGCCGGACCGTGCGCCGCGCGCCCATCCGCCGGCGACACGGAGGATCAAACCCCGGAACCCGTACTCCTCACCGGCGCCCTGGAGCGGGGTGAGCAGCAGCGTGGCCAGCAGGAACCAGACCACGTCCGTCTGGCTCAGCGTGTGCTCCGGCAGCGGTGCCCAGTACAGGACGGCGGTGATGACGGTCCACACGGGGATGATGACGAGCAGAGCCCGCCCGAAGATGTTGAACCGGAAGCTCGAGACCACCGAGTGGAGCGAGGCACCCTTCACGCCGTAGAGCACGCGCTGGATGAGCATGCTCCACGGGAGGAGCATCGCGACGGCGGCCAAGCCTGCCGCGTGGAACAGGGGCGTATAGGCCACGCCGCCGTCGACGGAGGGGCCGCCGTCCGCGGAGGGGCCGCCCTCCACGAGCACTGCCACGGCGGGGAAGAGGATGTTGAAGAGGAACATCCCGCCGGGGTTGTACCTCTCGCTGTAAGCGCATACGTTGAGCAGACAGCTGACCACGACGGTCACGCCCGCGGACCGGAAGCCCTGGGGTGAGCTGTCTGCTCGACCGAGGAGTTCCGATGGCACGTCACCACCATTCATCACCGCAGGAGGACCGTCCGAATATCGTCCTGATCCTGACCGATGACCATGCCGCTCACGCGGTCAGCGCGTACGGCTCGGCCGTGAATAGCACGCCACGCATCGACGAGATCGCCGAGACCGGGGCTCTGCTGGAGAACTGCTTCTGCACCAATTCGATCTGCGCACCGAGCCGCGCCTCGATCCTCACCGGGACCTACAGCCACGTCCACGGCGTGACGACCCTGAAGACACCGATCGACGCTGGCCAGCCCACTTTCATCACGCAGCTGCGCGATGCCGGCTACCGAACGGCGATCTTCGGCAAATGGCACCTCGGTCACGGCGAAGGACACGACCCGGAGGGCTTTGACCAGTGGGAGGTCCTCATCGACCAGGGACGATACGTCGATCCTGAGTTCCTGACGGTGGACGGCATGATCACCCGCCCCGGCTATGCCACCGACGTCATCACCACTCAGGCGCTCAACTGGGTCGAGAGCCTCGAGAGCGAGGCGCCGTGGTGCGTACTGATCCACCACAAGGCACCGCACCGGTCCTGGTTTCCCGACGAGGCGCATGCCGGAATGTACGCCGACCCCATTCCCGTCCCGGAGACGCTCTTCGACGGCAAGAACGACTGGCCGACGCGCAGCGAAGCCGCCCGGCACCAGGCCATGACGATCGCCGATCACCTCTACCCCGTCGACCTCAAGGTCGATCCTCCGGAGCATCTGAGCGGGGACGAGCTCACGCTGTGGAAGTACCAGCGGTACATGGAGGACTATCTAGCGTGCATCGCCTCGGTCGATGACAACGTCGGCCGGGTGACCGACTGGCTGCGCGAACGGGGCGATTTCGAGAACACCCTGCTCATGTACACCTCGGACCAGGGATTCTTCCTCGGCGACCATGGCTGGTATGACAAGCGGTTCATGTACGACGAGTCGATCCGGATGCCGTTCGTGCTGAGCCTTCCGCGGCAGATCGAGGCGGGTCAGCGCCACGCCGGCATCGTGACCAACGTGGACATCGCGCAGTCCGTGCTCGAAGCCGTCGGGGTGGCCTCCCATCCCCGGATGCAGGGCAGGAGTTTCTGGAGGGACATCACGCAGGGCACGCCGGAGCCTTCGCCCGACGGCTTCTACTACCGGTACTACGAGAACGACGACCCGATCCACCACGCCTTCGCCCACTACGGGTACCGCACGGACCGCTACAAGCTCATCTACTTCTACAACGACGGCCTGGGGCTCCCTGGTAGCGGAACGGAGACGTTCACGCCCGAGTGGGAGATGTACGACCTGCTGACGGATCGCGAAGAAGTCCACAACGTGGCCCACGACCCGGAGTACCGGGACGTGCGAGCCGACCTGGAGGTCCGTATGTGGCGCAGCCAGCGTGCACTCGGAGACACCCCACACCCGAGCCAGCCCGTCCCTGCCGGCCTGGCGCACGACGAACGAGGAGAATGACATGGCCACCGGATACGGGTCACGAGGAAGCAGCCTGAGAGACCTCCCCTGGCTGCGCGATCATCGTCGGCGCCGGGTCTCCAGCTGGGATCGCACCGGAGGCAATGACGACCGTGTCACCCTGCGCCCACAGGAGACGCTGACAATGGCGGACATCCCCGGCGCCGGGTCGATCAACCACATCTGGATGACGATCGCGCCGGCCGGATTCGACGCAGGCACCGACGACGACTATCTGCGCCGACTCGTGCTTCGGGTGACCTGGGACGGCTCGGACCATCCCAGCGTCCTGGTCCCGCTCGGAGACTTTTTCGGGGTGGGCCATGCCCGGACGACCGACTTCATCTCCGCGCCGTTGCAGATGAGCCCACAGGACGGCAAGGCCATGAACTCGTGGTTCCACATGCCCTTCGCCGAGGGCGCACGGTTCGAGCTGATCAGCGAATGCGAACAGCGCGACATGTGGGTCTACTACTACATCGACTACGACGAGTTCGACGAGCTCGAGGACGGGCTGGGCCGGTTCCATGCCCAGTGGCGACGAGCCAACCCGACCCCGGGCATCGAGGAGGACGGGCTCAGCAACGACGAGTTCCAGTTCGGCGGGACGAACCTCAGCGGCGAGGACAACTACACGATCCTCAGCGCCACGGGCCGCGGGCACTACGTCGGCTGCGTCCTCAACGTCGTGAACCTGCGGGAGACGACGGAGGGCAACTGGTACGGGGAGGGCGACGACATGATCTTCGTCGACGGCGAGGGGTTCCCTCCCAGCCTGCACGGCACCGGCACCGAGGACTACGTCAACACTGCCTGGTGCCCCTCCGAGGCCTACAGCGCCCCGTATCACGGGATCACGCTGCCCGGCGGCCCGAACTGGTCCGGCCAGATCTCCATGTACCGCTTCCACATCGAGGACCCGGTCCCGTTCCGGGAGTCCATCCGGGTCACCATCGAGCACGGCCACGCCAATCGACGCAGCGACGATCTCTCCTCCGTCGCCTACTGGTACCAGCAGCTTCCCCACGAACCGTTCGGCCTGGCGCAGGTCGCCGACCGTCTGCCCTGAGGACGTCCCGGGGCAGAGCATCTCCCGGGGCGGGCCCGCACCGGGTCCGACGCCGCGACCGGCCAGCTCCTCGAGCAGGGCTGGGGCGCCGTCAGTGCGCAGCACGTCGGGAACGTGGAGGTACGGCGTGGTGAGGGTTTCGTGCTCGAGGAGGCCTCGAGCATTTCGTCGTCGCGGACAGGTCGTCGGAAAAACCATTCGGGTACTGTGCGACAGTCCCCGCCCTAGCTCGAGGTGCCTCTCCGGCACCGCCTCGGAGGATTTGCCGTGCCGCTGAAGAAGTCACCTACCGTCTATGACGTGGCGGCGCACGCCGGAGTCTCCATCGCGACGGTCTCCCGGGTATTGCGCGGCCCGGACAAGGTCGCCGCCGGCACCCGGGAACGGGTGCTCTCGGCCGTGCAGGAACTCGAGTACATCCCCAACGCAAGTGCACGCGGGCTCGCGGGCCGCCGCACCGGCGTGCTCGGCCTGCTGATTCCCGGCCATGACATCCCGGCCACCAGCCACGGACGCACAGCCACCGCCGCGACGGTCGAGTTCCTCGACGACCACGACAACTCTCACACCGGCTTCCTGCGCAATCGCTACTTCGAACAGCTCGTCCAGGGTGCGGAGGCCGCGGCCTGGCGTGACGGATACGCGTTGCTGATCGCCGCCGGGACCAGCGTCAGCCGCGACGTGATGCTGCGGGACCTGACCGGACGCGTGGACGGTCTCGTCGTCGTCTCCCGCACGGTCCCCGACGAGCTCATCGAACGCGCCGCCCACAGCGTCCCACTGGTCCTGGTCGCCGGCGACCTGCCCGGCACCACGGATTCCGTGCGGGTGGACAACCGGGGCGGGATGTCGGCGCTGGCCCGGTACATCCTGCGGGTGAAGCCTCCCGGTCCTGTCATCTACCTCGCCGGCCCGCCGAACTCCCCCGATGCCGCCGCGCGCGAACTCGGCTTCCGCGATGCCATCGCCGCCCACCCCGACCGCTGGCACTCCGCCCTCGCCGAGTTCACCTGGGAGGGAGGCCATGGCGCGATCGTCGACCAACTGCGCACCGAAGCCCCCGGCGCCGTCATCGGAGCCAACGATCAGAGCGCTCTGGGCGCCCTGGCCGCGCTCCAGGAAGCCGGCATCCTCGTCCCAGAGGATTGCGTCGTCACAGGCTTCGACGGGATCGATGAGGCCCGATACAGCCGTCCGGGTCTGACCACTGTGCGCCAGCCGATGACCGATCTGGGAGTCCACGCCGTCGACGTCCTGCTGCGGCGGATCGCCCACCCGGACGCCGAACCGCACGACCTCCAGCTGCCCGTGGACGTGCTGCTGCGGGACAGCAGCGGGAGGCGGAAGCCGGACTGAGCGCCGGGACCGGCAGGCGACGCCCAGACCATCCGGAGATCGCGTCCCTGGGGTTGCACAACGCTATGTAAGCGCATACAGTCACAGTGTCCCGTTCGCCGGACGCCGATGCTGGCGACGAAGGAAGCACACCGAGGCGGACGGACACCGGAGGGCAGGCTCCTCCCGCGAGGCAGCGGGCACCGGGCCCTCCACCCGTCCACTCCGGGACGGATCGTTCACAACGACGGCGTGAGGACGTGAATTCGTGGCACCCGCACTACACCTGAAACCGGGCCGACGCACCCTGCTCACCGGCAGCGCACTCGGCCTCACCGGGCTCGTCGCCTCGGGGTGCTCCCTGCAGATCCGCAGCGAGCCGGACCCGACCATCGGCGACGACACGATGCTGATCGCAGGCGACAAGGGCACCCCCACCTTCACCGCGAACTTCAACCCGTACCAGCCGACGCCGCGCACGGCCGCGACGATCATCTATGAGCCGTTGATCTGGATCAATCCGCTCGACGGGTCCCTCGTGCCCTGGCTCGCCGAGAGCTGGGAGCAGCCTGATCCGCAGCAGATCGTCATGACGTTGCGAGACGGCGTCACGTGGACCGATGGCACCCCCCTGACCAGCGATGACGTTCTTTACACGTTCCAGATGCTGAAGGACTTCCCGGCGAACGACACCGCCGGCGCCTGGGGCCGCATCGACACCATCGAGGCCTCAGGCAACACGATCACGGTCACCCTGCTCGCAGCCGACGCACCGGCGCTGCCGATCGTCGGCAAGACGATGATCGTCCCCGAGCACATCTGGTCCGAGATCGAGGACCCGGGGACCTGGCGCAACGAGGAGCCCGTCGGATCAGGCCCCTACACGCTCGGCAACTTCACCACGCTGCAGTACACGCTGGACCGCTACGACGGGTACTGGCAGGCCGACTCGATCGATATCGCCCACCTCGTCTACCCCGCAGCCAGTGAACAGCTCGACCTGGTCACCAAGGGATATGACTGGGGATACTCCTACATCAGCGACGTCGAGAACACCTGGATGGCCGCCAACGACCACAACAGATACTGGTTCCCGCCGGGCGGCATCATCGGCCTGCACCCCAACCACGACGTCGAGCCCTTCGGGAATCCCGACGTGCGCCGAGGGATCGCGCTTGCCCTCGATGGGGAGCAGATCGCGGAGGTCGCCGCCGAGGGCTACATGGAGGCGGCCAGCCAGTCCGGCATGCTGCTGCCCAACCAGGAGGAGCTCCTGAACCCTGATCTCCCGGACCGGGGCATCATCGGCCGCGACACCGACGCCGCGATCGAGGCGTTCGAGGCCGCCGGCTTCCGCTACGACGGCACCACGATGCTCACCGCCGACGGTGCCCCGTTCACCTTCGCGATCACGACGGCCAACGGCTACACCGACTGGCTGCGGGCCGTGCAGGAGGTCCAGCGCGAGCTGGGGGACATCGGCATCGAGGTCACGGTCGACGCTCCGCAGCCCGCCGCCTACGAGGCGAACCTGTCCAGCGGTGATTTCCAGATGGCTGTCAGCTCCTCGAACGGTGCCGACGCCTTCGAGGGATTCTCGAACCTGCTCTCCGGCGGCAGCTACGTGCCGATCGGCGAGACCAGTCAGAACAACCGCATCCGCTACCGCAATGACGAGGTCGACGACCTGATCACCCAGTACCGGGCCTCGGTCGACGACGCCGAGCAGGAGCAGATCCTCCTGCAGCTGCAGCAGATCTTCTATGACGACCTCCCCATCATCGCGATGTACTACGGCGGGCTGTGGGGGCTGTACAACGACGGCCGCTTCACGGGATGGCCGACGGCCGAGGACCCCTACGCCCCGCTGCAGACCTACGGGTCCTCACCGCTCCTGGTGCTGACCAAGCTGCGCCGGGCCACCCAGGAAGGCGAGTGATCCTGCCATGAGATACATGCTCCAACGCCTGGGCTGGTTCGTGCTCACCCTGTGGGCCGCCATCACCATCAATTTTCTGCTGCCGCGGATGATGCCCGGCTCCCCGGCCGACGCCGCCATCGCGAAGCTCTCGCAGAACGGTCCGGTCACCGACGAGACCCGCAGGGCGGTCGAGGCCCAGCTCGGCGTGCCCGACGGGAACATCCTGCAGCAGTACGTCGACTACCTCGGCCAGATCTTCTCCCTCGACTTCGGCGTCTCCTACGCGTTCTACCCGGAGCCGGTCAGCGGGCTGGTCGCTGCGGCACTGCCCTACACCCTGATCCTGGTGGGTCTGGTGACCATCGCGTCCTTCATCGTGGGCACGCTCCTCGGCGTGCTCGCGGCCTGGAAGCGCGGGACGTGGCTGGACGCGCTGCCCGCCGTCGGCGGCAGCTTCATCAACACCTTCCCGTACTTCTGGACGGCGCTGCTGCTGCTGTTCGTGCTGGGTTACGTCCTGCACCTGTTCCCCACCTTCGGCGCTTACTCCGCCACCACGGTGCCGGGGTTCAGCCTGGAATTCCTCAAGGATGCGATCTACCACGCGGCGCTCCCCGCCTTCACGATGTTCATCACGTCGCTGGGCGGCTGGATCATCGGTATGCGCAACGCGATGATCACCACGCTGGGCGAGGACCACGTGACGTTCGCGGAGGCCAACGGCATCCCCGGGCGGACCGTGGCTCTGCGGTACGCCGCCCGCAACGCGATCCTGCCCAACCTCACCGGCTTCGGCATGGCCCTGGGCGGAGTGGTCGGCGGATCGATCCTGGTCGAGCAGGTCTTCGGGTATCCCGGGATCGGCTTCCTGCTGTTCAACGCGGTGACCGGCCAGGACTACCCGCTGATGCAGGCGATCTTCCTGATGATCACGATCAGCGTGCTGATCGCGAATCTGCTCGTGGACATCTTGTACGGCATTCTCGACCCGAGGACGAGGCGATGAGCGCACCGATCGAACCGACCCCATTGACCACCGACAACTCCCCGCACGACGGCGATCCGACCGGCGGCCGCGACGCCGCGGCGCCGGACCGCCGCCCCGCCCTCGCCGCACTCGCCAGCGGCCTGCGCACCATCTGGGGCAACCGCAAGGCCCGCATCGGCCTGATCCTGCTCGGCGTGTTCGTCGTGCTGGCCGTGCTGGCGCCGCTGATCGCGCCCTACGACCCCAAAGACAACACCTTCGAGCGCAACGTCGCCGGCTCCGCCCAGCACTGGCTGGGCACCACCGCCGCCGGCGAGGACGTGCTCAGCCAGGTCATCTACGGCGCCCGCATCTCGCTCGTGGTCGGCTTCGGTGCGGGCGGCATCTCCACCGTGATCGCCGTGATCATCGGCCTGAGCTGGGGCTACATGAAAGGCATCCTCGCCGATGTCGTCAACTTCGTGGTCAACCTGTTCCTGGTGATCCCGGGACTGCCCCTGATGATCGTGGTCGCCACCTATCTCAGCAATGGCGGCATCTCGGTGATCATCGTGGTCATCGCGATCACCGGCTGGGCCTACGGCGCCCGTGTCCTGCGCAGCCAGACGCGCACGCTGCGCGGACGGGACTTCGTGGAGTCCGCCCGGTTCTCCGGCGAACGCGCCCCGCGGATCATCTTCCGCGAGATCCTCCCGAACATGACCTCACTGATCGCTGGCGGCTTCTTCGGATCCGCCACGGCCGCGATACTCGCCGAGGCGGGCCTGGAGTACCTGGGCCTGGGCGACTCCACGGTCGTCAGCTGGGGAACGATGATCTATTGGGCGCAGAACTCCAACGCGATGCTGACCGGTCAGTGGGCGCTGCTGTTCGCCCCCGGTCTGTGCATCGCCCTGCTGGCCACCTCTTTGACCCTCATCAACTTCGGTATCGACGGGATCAGCAATCCGCGTCTTCGGGAAGGGAGCACAGGGCGATGAGCACTGCTGCGATCACGAGCCCGCTCACCTCGGGCACCGACGAGCCCCTGCTGAGCGTTCAGAACCTGTCCGTCGTCTACGAGCCGGTGGGGGCCTCCCCCACCCACGCCGTCCGGGACGTCTCCTTCGACGTAGGCCGCGGCGAGTTCATCGGCCTGGTCGGCGAATCCGGATCGGGGAAGTCCACCCTGGGTTTCGCCCTCACCGGCCTCGCCAAGGCGCCGGCGCGCATCGAGGAGGGCCGGGTACTGTTCGGCGACCTCGACATCGCGCACATGAGCCAGGAGGCTCTGCGCACCCAGCGGCAGGGCGGATTCGCCATGGTGCTGCAGGCTGGGATGAACACGCTGAACCCGGTGCGCACCATCCGCAAGCACTTCCACGACATCTTCGGTGCCCACGGCCACATCCCGGCAGCACGCCGTGATGCGCGCGCCGAGCAGCTCGTCGAGCGCGTGTCCCTGACCTCGGAGGTGCTGGACCGCTACCCGTTCGAGCTGTCCGGCGGGATGCGCCAGCGCGTCACGATCGCGCTCGCGCTGTCGCTGGAGCCGCAGCTGATGGTGTTCGACGAGCCCACCACGGCGCTGGACG
The DNA here is from genome assembly GCF_052379725.1 of Brachybacterium sp. 107. Lineage (NCBI taxonomy): Bacteria > Bacillati > Actinomycetota > Actinomycetes > Micrococcales > Dermabacteraceae > Brachybacterium > Brachybacterium sp. 107. The sequence goes on from NZ_JBQSYW010000033.1 coordinate 14,888, forward strand.
TCCTGGTCCAGCACGCAGTTATGGACACGATCCGCGATCTCCAGGCCGAGGAAGGTTTCACCGCCCTCCTGATCAGCCACGATCTCGGGGTGGTCCTGGAGTCCGCGCGGCGCGTTCTGGTGATGCACGACGGTCGCATCGTCGAGGACGCCCCCAGTGCGGACATCCTGCACCGGCCGCATCACGAGTACACGCAGATGCTGCTGAGCCACTTCGCCGATCCTCGGGCGGAGCACATCTCCTTGCCGGGGCTGGAGGCACCCGAGCCGCGGGACGTACCGGCCGAGGACGCGAGCTCGTCCCCCGAGGCACCCGAGCGGCCTTCGACACAGGACGGCGGGTCGACGCGCGATCAGCCCACCGCCGGCGGGTCCCCGGGGGAGCCCACGGCTCCCGCGCGGGCGACCGCGCGGCGCACGCCCGCACCGACACCGTCGGAGGGACCGGAGCTGCGCGTGACCGGAGTGTCCAAGCGATTCGGAGCACCGCGACGGAACGCCTCGTCCGTGCTCGCCGTCGACGACGTGACGTTCACGCTCGCCCCCGGCGGGGCGACCGCACTGGTCGGCCAGTCCGGCAGCGGCAAGTCCACGCTCGCGCGCATGGTCACGGGAGTGGAGAAGCCCACCGCCGGCGGCATCCAGCTCGGCGGGACCGATGTCGTCTCGCTGAAGCGGGGCGGCCTGCGGGACCTGCGTCGCACGGTGCAGATGGTCTTCCAGGATCCCTACTCCGCGTTGAACCCCCTGAACACCGTCGAGTACACGCTGGGCAGGGCGATCACCAACCTCACCGACGTCCAGCGGGACGGGGTGCGCCACCGCGTGTTCGAGCTGCTGGAGACGGTGGGGCTCACCCCCGTCGAGCAGTACGCGCGCAAGCTGCCCCACCAGCTCTCCGGTGGTCAGCGCCAGCGCGTGGTGATCGCCCGGGCACTGGCGTCGAACCCTCAGGTGATGATCGCCGACGAGCCCGTCTCGATGCTCGATGTCTCGCTGCGGGCCGGCCTCCTCGCGCTGCTCCGCGACCTGCGGGAGCGCACCGGCATGTCGTTGCTGTACATCACGCACGACCTGCTGAGCGCGCGCCTGATCACCGACGACATCCTCGTGCTGCACGAAGGGCGGGTGGTCGAGCAGGGCCGGACCGCGCAGGTGCTGCGCCATCCGCGCGACGAGTACACGATCCGACTGCTTGACGCCATCCCGAATCCGCGCCGCGTGCACGGCGCATGACCACACCGACCTCGCACGACAGGAGACCCATGTCCACGCTCAGCTTCCCCGACGGCTTCCTCTGGGGCGCCGCCACCGCCGGCCACCAGGTGGAGGGCAACAACATCAATTCGAACTGGTGGGAGATGGAGCACCGCCCCGACACCCACGTCGTCGAGCCCAGCGGGGATGCCGCCGACAGCTACCACCGCTTCGGCGAGGACATCCGGATCCTGGCCGAGCTGGGGATGAACTCCTACCGCTTCAGCATCGAGTGGGCTCGTATCGAGCCCGAGCGCGGCGTGGTCTCCCGGGCCGAGCTCGCCCACTACCGCCGCATGATCGATACCTGCCTCGAGCACGGGGTCGAGCCCATCGTCACGCTGATGCACTTCACGGTGCCGCGCTGGTTCGAGCGCGACGGGTTCTGGCGGGCCGACGACGCCCCCGAGCTGTTCGCCCGGTACACCGAGAGCGTGCTGCCGATCCTGGACGGCGTGCGCTACGTGTGCACCATCAACGAGCCGAACATCGCGGCCATGCTCGCCGGCGGCGAGAAGGCCGAGAATCTCGTCGCCCACGGGCTCGCCTTCCCCGACCTGCACGTCGCCGATCAGCTGTTGGCCTCCCACAAGGCCTCCCGCGCAGTGCTGAAGGCCGGCCGTCCCGCGATCCTCTCCGGCTGGACGGTCGCCACCCAGGCCTTCCGCGCGACCGAGGAGGAGGGCAGCGCCGAGAAGCTCCAGGAGTACGGCTACCCGCGCGACTTCTGGTACCTGGAGAACTCCGCCGGCGACGACTTCCTGGGCGTCCAGGCCTATACCCGCACCTTCATCGGCCCCGAGGGTCCGATCCCGGTGGCGAAGGGCGTCGAGACCACCCTGACCGGCTGGGAGTTCTTCCCGCCGGCCGCGGAGCTTGGCCTGCGCAGCGCCTGGGAGCTGAGCGGCCAGGTGCCGCTGATGGTCACCGAGAACGGGATCGCCACGGCGGACGACACCCGCCGCCATGCCTACATCCAGGGCTCACTGGAGGGCATCCATCGGGCGATGGTCGACGGCATCGACGTGCGCGGCTTCCAGTACTGGTCGCTGCTGGACAACTACGAATGGGCCAGCGGTTTCCGGCCCACGTTCGGCCTGCTCGGCTGGGACCCCGAGACCTTCGAGCGACGGATCAAGCCCAGTGCACGCTGGTACGGCGAGGTCGCCCGGGCGGGCACCCTGAGCGTCGAGGATCCGGACCCCGCCGCGCGCCCCTGACCGGGTGCCCCGACCCCCTCGCGACCTCGCACTCGCACCAGCACCAGCACCCGTCCCGGAGGACGACCGTGACCGCAGCTCCCGCACGCCGACCCAACATCCTCATGGTCCTCACCGACGACCATGCCGCCCACGCCGTCGGCGCCTATGGGTCGGTCGTCAACGTGACCCCGCATCTGGACGAATCTCCTCCCGCGGATGGGTGATGGAGGACTGCTTCTGCACGAACTCCCTCTGCACACCGAGCCGCGCCTCGATCCTCACCGGCACCCACAGCCACGTCAACGGTGTCACGACCCTGTCGACGCCGATGGACCCGTCCCTGCCCACCTTCGTCTCCCGGCTGCAGGAGGAGGGCTACCGCACGGGGATCGTCGGCAAGTGGCACCTGGGCGAGGGGCCCGAGCACGAGCCCGCCAGCGGCGAGGTGTTCCTGCGCGTCGGCGACGAATCGAAGAAGCTCTCCTATTCACAGCGCCGAGAGCTCGACTACGACCGGGGCAGCGCACAGTTCGAATACGAGCCTGCCGTCGACGCGACCATCGAGGATCTGGATAACGATGAGCTGACCGAATACCGTGAGTCGATCGGCGCCACGTCAGACGACCTCATCGCGCTGCGGGCACGGAGCCTGGTTCGCCGGGACGGCACTCTCACCCTGGCCTCCGTGCTCCTGCTCGGCCAACATCCGCAGGACTGGCTCCCCCAAGCACATGTTCGCGTCACCCGCTTCAGCGCCAACACTGCTGGAACGGGCCGTCGACAGACTGTCGAATCCGGCATAGATACCCGACTCGAAGGTCCGATCGCCCGCATCGTCGACGAGGCAGCGGCTCTCATCGATTCCTGGATGCCGCACCGCCGCGCTCTCGACACCAACGGTCGGTTCACCGACCAGTCACTCGTGCCGAAGGATGCCTGGCTCGAGGGTCTCGTGAATGCTGTCGTGCACCGCAGCTACTCGATGGCAGGCGATCACATCCGTGTGAACATCTTTCCCTCACGCGTAGAGATCGAGAGCCCCGGCCGCTTCCCCGGACTCGCGGACCCCACCAGGCCCCTGGATATCGCCAGATACGCAAGAAACCCTCGGATCGCTCGCGTCTGCTCCGACCTCGGGATCACCCAGGAGCGCGGGGAAGGAATCCGACGCATGTTCGACGAGATGCGCCTCGTCGGCCTTGTCGACCCCGAGTACCACCAGACCAGCGGAAGCGTACGTCTCACCCTGACCGCGCTCAGTCGGCTGAGTCCTGAGCAGCAGGCAGCATTGCCCCGCGGGGCCGAGGAGATCCTCGCCGTGCTCCGACACAGGGAGCATCCGCTGGGCACCGGAGAACTCGTCGAGGCGACGGGCCGCTCTCGGCCGTGGGTCCGAGCACAGCTCGAGGAGCTGCGCGCGAGTGGCGTCGTCCGCTGGGAGGGGAAGTATCCTCGCGACCCACGCGCCACCTGGTCACTTCCGCGATGAAAGGGAATGTCATTGGCACCTACTCGAAGCTACTCTAAAAAATTCTTCGAGTAGCTTCGAGTAGGCCTCGAGCTCGCTGCGCGGTCGCCTCCCGTGCGCCCAGCTCGTCAGCGCGAACATGCGCACCAACGGCGCCACCCGCGAGGTCCACGAGGTCCACGAGGTCCACGAGGTCCACGAGGTCCACGAGGTCCACGAGAACGGAACCGTCGACGTCGCACCCCTGGGCGCACCGAAGGGACTCTCCTCATGGCTGCAACCCTGCTGACCACCAACCGCATCACGATCAGCGATCGCATTGTCGACGAGGCCTGCGATACTCCTCCGCTGACGAACGCTTCGCTCGTTCTCCGCACGGACGACGGCGCAGAGGTCAATCTGCCGCGCGATCTCCAGCGGGTACTTCTCGGGGCGCTCACGTCTTTAGCGAACGACGGCGAGGTGACCATCTGTCGGATGCCTGAAGAGCTGACAAGCACTGTCACGGCAGACCTGCTCGGCGTCTCCCGACCGACGCTCATGAAATGGGTTCATGACGACGAGATCTCTTCGTTCAAGGTAGGCACCCACACCCGGTTCCGACGCGACGAGGTGTTGCGCGTGCGCGACCTCCGCGCGAAGCAGCGCCGCGCAGCGTTCGACGAACTGCGATCCCTCGACGAAGCTCCCGAAGAACTCTTCGTCGACTGAGCGCACCGGGGGACGGACGGGACGTCCGTCCCCCGGCAAAAGCACCCGAGAACGTCAGTGGATCTCCCGCAAGAGCTGGGTCCGCACGTCCATGGACTCCAACAGAGCCTCTCGAACCAGTCCCTCCGCTATCGTGGCGCGATGCACGCCGCCATCACCTACGTCGGCATCGACCTCGCCGCGGACCCGAAACGCACAGGCATCGCGCAGTTGCGCGACGAAGGCACGAAGGTCGTGGTCGAGGACGTCCAGGTCGGCGCAGATGACGACGCGATCGTCTCCGCAGTCATGAGCGCGCGCAAGGCCGGCGTGGACGTTCCTTTCGGATGGCCTCGGGCGTTCGTCGAGCTGGTCGAGGCGCATCGGACAGCAGCCCTTCCTCCCCCACCGAGCACCGGCCCGCAGTGGAGGCGGGAGATTCTCTATCGCGCGACCGATCTCGAGGTGAGGCGCCGGGTGGGGAAGAACCCGCTGAGCGTTGCGTCGGACAAGATCGCCCACCCCGCCATCCGCTGGGCGGGCATCGCCGCACGGCTCCGGGAGCAGGGAATCCCGGTCCCGCCCGATGGATGCGGCGTCGCCTGCGAGGTGTATCCCGGTGCCGCCCTCGCCGCCTGGCAGCTGGCGGGCCACAGATACAAGGGCACGGAGGGAGCGGCGTCGCGGGCAGTACTCGTCAAGCAGCTATCCACGCAGCTTCCCTGGCTCGACTGGGCGGCTCATCACGATGCATGCGTCGATGACGACAACGCGCTGGATGCGGTGATCGCTGCGGTCGTCGCCCGCGACGTCGACCATGGGCTCGCAACGCCGCCACCTCCCGAGCTCGCAGAACTGGCCGCCGAGGAGGGCTGGATCTGGCTGCCCGAAGGATCTTAGGCGGCAACCAGTTGACGAGCAGCCTGGTCTCCAATGTGACCTTCACCGAGGGGCTCGTGAGGTTCCGCGAGAAGTGGTTCGCGTACTACGGGCAGTCGGACACGACGCCGGCCGTGGCTGTGGCGGACCTGGGCCTGCCCGCAAGTCGTTGACGGGTGATCAAGCTGCTTGAGCCTGATCTGCGTGTTCTTCGGTCTCGGCCTGGTCGCGCTTGATGGCGTTCTCGAACGCGACCGGGCTGGTGTAGTCGAGGCTGGAGTGCAGCCGGCGACGGTTGAAGACGATCTCGATCCAGCGAGCCACCTCGCGGCGAGCTTCGGCCCGGGTTGGCCAGGAGCGCCGGTCGTAGAACTCGGTCTTCAGCGTGGCCCAGAACGACTCGGCCATCGCGTTGACGCTCCTATAGTTGTCAACTCGCGATTTCGCCGGTGCGGGGGTTGACCTTGATGAGGTGGTAGACCTCGCG
>NZ_JBQSYW010000034.1:0-19172 GCF_052379725.1 Brachybacterium sp. 107
GGTCCGCTTCCACGCCGTCGAGCAGGACGCCGACGACATCCTGCGCGCACGCATCGCGGACCTGCTCGGTGCGGCCACCAGCACGCTCGCATCGTGCGACGCAGACGCAGACGCAGACGCAGACGCAGACGCAGACGCCGACGCCGACGCCGACGCCGACGCCGACGCGGGCGCAGGAGCGCACGCCGCTGCCGCGATCCACGTCGGCCGCCTCTGCCCGCGCTGCGGCTCCGCCGCGCACGGCCGGCCCTGGGCACGGGTCGCGGCCCTGTCGACGCCGATCGGGGTGAGCCTCTCCCGCTCCGGACCCCACCTCGCCACCGCCTGCCGGGCGGGCGGTCCGATCGGTGTGGACATCGAGGAGATCCGGGCGGTCGCCTCGCGCTGGGACGAGGCGCTCGTCGCGCACCCGAGCGAACGGGGCCTCGCGACGACCGCGCTGGAGCAGGCGCGGATGTGGAGCCGCAAGGAGGCCGTGCTCAAGGCGCGCGGCACGGGCCTCGCGGTGCCGATGGCGCAGATCGTCCTGGCGGAGCACGAGGTGATAGACGTGCCGGCTCCGCCCGGATACGTCGCGGCGGTCGCGAGCGACGGCCTGCTCGTCGCAGCCCCCGACCAGGCCTCAGGCCTCGGCCGCCGCCGGTGACCGCTGCTGCAGCGTGGTCGGAGCGGCGTGAACGTCGGGCGCAGCAGGCTCAGGCGCGGATGCCGCGCGGGCACGCGGGGAGCTCGAGGGTATCCAGCCAGGGCGTGAACAGGTCATCGAGATCCTCGCCGGCCACGCGCTGTGCATGCTCGCGGAACATCTCGGTGGTGACATTGCCGCCGCTGTTCTCCGCGATCCAGGACTGGAGGATCTCGAAGAACGCCGCGTCGCCGACCCGCACCCTCAGCGCATGCACGGCCAGGGCGCCGCGCTTGTAGATCCGGTCGTCGAACATCAGCTCCGCGCCGGGGTCGGCGAGCAGGAGGTCCTGGGGGAGGTCCGCCAGCTTCGCGTGATGCTCGTCGACCTGCTCCTGCACCGTCGAGACGCCGGACTCCTCGGCCCAGAGCCATTCGCTGTAGCAGGCGAAGCCCTCGTGCAGCCAGATGTCCTGCCAGCGGGCGAGGGTCACCGCATTGCCGAACCACTGGTGGGAGATCTCGTGGGCCACCAGGCGCACGGCCTCCCAGTCGGAGTCCACGAAGTTCTGGCCGAAGGTGGACAGTCCCTGCGACTCGAGGGGGATCTCCAGCTCGTCCTCGGTGATCACGGCGGTGTAGGAGGGGAACGGGTAGGGCCCGAAGAGCCGCACGAAGCAGCGGATCATCTCCGGCTGCCGGCCGAAGGAGGCCGCGAACGCCTCGGCGTCCTGCTGGGGCGGGGCGATGGTGCGCACGGGGATCGGGGCGCCTCGCTGCTCGGTCTCCTCGTACCGGCCGATCTGCACCGTGGCCAGGTAGGTCGGCATCGGCGCCGTCTGCTCGGAGCACCAGGTCACCGCGGCCCCGCTGCGTCGGGTCCCGGTCTGCTCGCCGGCCGTCGCCACGTGATAGCCCGGCGGCACCGCGACGGCCAGGGAGTAGGTCGCCTTGTTGTCGGGCCGGTCGTTGCAGGGGTACCAGGACGGGGCGCCATGGGGCTGCGCGGCGACGATGACCCCGTCGGTCAGCTCCTCCCAGCCGGTGCTCCCGTGCAGCCGTGACGGCACCGGCTTCGGCGTGCCGGAGTACCGCACCCGGATCTCGAACTCGTCGCCCTCGCGCACCGGGTGCTTCAGGACGATGCGGTCCTTGTGGTGGGTGACCTTCTGCGGGCGCCCGTCCACGAGCACCTTCTGCAGGCGCAGGGCGTGGAGGTCGAGGTGGAGGACGTCGGTGTCGCAGGCGGCGCGGCACCGCAGGGTGGCGTCACCGTCCAGACGGTTCGAGTCGACCTTGTAGACCAGCGAGAGGTCGTAGTGGAGCACGTCGAAGCTCCGGTCGCCGTGTCCGGGCACATAGGGGTCGCTGCCGGTGTTGTGCGAAGAGTGCGTGCTGTTCATGCGTCGTCCTCCCAGGGACCGATCGGGTTGCCGGTCCAGCGTGTTCCAGAAGGCACCCTCTCACCTCGCATGACCAGCGAGACGGGTCCGACCGTGGCGTGGCGGTCGATCCACGCGGCGGGAAGGATCACGCTGCCCGGCCCCAGCGTCGCACCTGCGCCCAGGCCCACGGTGTCCATGCTCAGCACGCGGTCGTGGAAGAGGTGGGTCTGGACCACGCAGCCGCGGTTGACGGTGGCGCCGTCCCCGAGCTCGACGAGGTCCGTCTCGGGCAGCCAGTAGGAATCGCACCACACCCCCGTGCCGATCCGGGCGCCCAGCAGGCGCAGCCAGGCGTTCAGGGCGACGGTGCCGGAGGTGACCTGGGCGAACCAGGGGGCGGCGAGCACCTCGGTGAAGGTGTCGGCGAGCTCGTTGCGCCATACGAAGGAGGTCCACAGGGCATGGTCGCCAGGGCGGTGCCGGCCCACGATCGTCCACTTGGCGAGCACCGTGACCGTGGCGGCGGCGAGGCTGCCGGCGATCAGCACGGGCCCGCCGAGGAGCAGTCCGAGCAGGATCCCCACGCCCTCGGTCTCGCCCGTGCGCAGGATCAGGTACAGGAGCACACCGACACCCAGGCGGAGCAGCACGGCCAGCAGCATCGGGACGACCCGGAGGGTCTCGACCAGGGCGCGATACACGTGCAGGCGTCGCGAGGGCGCGTAGGTGCGGCTGTCGTCCTGCTCGTCCTGGGCCCGACGCAGCTTCCGCGGCGGGCTGCCCAGCCACGAGGTCCCGGCCTTGGCCTGGGTGCGACGCGGGGCGGCGGAGAGCACCGCGACGAGCGACTGCTTGGGGACTTTGCGGCCCGGGGCGAGCATGCCGGAGTTGCCCACGAACGCCCGCTTGCCGACCTTGACCCGTTCGACGCGGATCCATCCGCCGCCGAGCTCATAGGGCCCGATCAACGTGTCGTCGGCCAGGAAGGCGTGGTCGTTCACGGTGACCAGGGAGGGGATCAGCAGCACGGTGGAAGCCTCCACGCCCGTGCCCACCCTGGCGCCGAGCAGCCGCAGCCAGATCGGGGTGAGGGCTCCGGAGTAGATCGGGAACAGCCAGGTGCGGGCCTCGTCGAGGAGCCGGAGCGTTCCCCAGATCGCGAGGCCCGACGGGGAGCGCACCGGGCGGTGGCCGGGGCTGATGGCGAGGCCGAAGAGCCTGGTGAGTCCGAGCACCAGGAGGATGAGCAGGGCGTAGCCGGCCAGGGCCGCGAGCGGCAGCCGCAGCAGGGCCGCGCCGAGAGCCTGCCCGAGGCTCTGCGTGCCGGACAGCGCCGGCAGGAGCACGGCCGCTCCGGCGAGCACCGCGATCGCAGGGAGCGCCGCGATCACGCCGGCCACCAGGGCGTACAGGAGCAGCCAGGCGGTGCCGCGGGGCGGGGCGTCCGTGGACCAGGGGCCGCGCGAGGCGGCCTGGTGCTCGGCAGGGGAGCCGGACCAGAACTCTCCGGCGGGGACCTCGCCCAGCACGGAGGAGCCCGGAGCGACCTCCGCCTCCCGTCCGATCGTCGCACCGGGGTTGAGCATGCTGCGAGCGCCGATCCGTGCCCGCTTACCGATCCGCACCTCCCCGATATGGAGCAGATCGCCGTCGATCCAGTAGCCGGCGAGGTCGACCTCCGGTTCGATCGAGGCGCCCGCCCCGATCGTGAGCATCCCGGTGACCGGGGGCAGGGCGTGCAGATCGACGTCGCGGCCGATCTGTGCGCCCAGCAGGCGGGCGTAGGGGAGGAAGAACGGGGTGCCGGCGAGGCCTGCCGCGCCGAGCTCCTCCTGAACCTTCTCGGCGAGCCAGAGCCGCAGGTGGACCCGGCCGCCGCGGGGGTGGCTCCCCGGGGTCACGCCGCGCAGCAGCAGCCGGGCGAGGCCCGCGGCCAGGGCCATCCGGCCCGGTGGCAGCACGAACACGAGGCCCATCACGATCATCAGCCACAGCGGGAAGGCGGTGAGCCAGGGGATCGGGGTGAGAGCGGTCCCGAGGCTCGAGGCGATCATGAGCCAGGTGATCCAGCGCATCGAGGCCAGCGCCCGCAGCGGCACCAGGGCGAGCAGCTGCGCGAGCTGGCTGCGGCGGCGCAGGGGGCGCACGGTGCGGTCGCTGCGGGTCACGGTGGTGCCCATGGCGTCGAGGTGAACGGCGAGTCCGGCGATCGACGGGTGGGAGTACACATCGCCGACGGTGACCTCGGGATGCTTCTCCCGCAGCCGGCTGACCACCTGGGCGGCGCTCAGCGAGCCGCCGCCGGCGTCGAAGAAGTCATCGGCGGGGGAGGTGACCTCGGCGCCGAGCACCTCGGCCCAGATCTCCGCGATCCAGGCGCTCGTGCCCGCGAGCGCGGCGGCCGGCTCATGCCGGGTGGGCAGCGGCCAGGGCAGCGCGTCGCGGTCGATCTTGCCGGAGGTGCGGGTGGGGAGCTCGTCGAGCACCGCCAGGCGGGGCACGAGGGCGGCGGGCATCCGCTCGCGCAGCAGCTGCTTGGCGGCGCCCGCGTCGTACCGTGCATCGGTCGTGAGGTACCCGACCAGCAGCTTGTTGCCCGAGCGGGTGGAGCGCACGGCGGCCGCCGCGGAGACCACGCCGGGCAGTCGCAGCATCTGATCGTCGATCTCGCCGAGCTCGATGCGTCGGCCACCGAGCTTGATCTGGTCGTCGGAGCGGCCGGCGAACAGGAGCCCGGCGGGGTCGTTGCGCACGATGTCGCCGGATCGGTAGGCCCGCTCCCAGCCCAGCGTGGGCATGGCGGCGTACTTCTCGGCATCCTTCTCCGGGTCGAGGTAGCGGGCCAGCCCGATCCCGCCGATGATCAGCTCGCCGGATTCGCCCGGGCCGACAGGGTGCCCTTCGGGGTCCACGACGGCGAGGTCCCAGCCGTCCAGCGGCAGCCCGATCCGCACCGGCTCGGTGCCGTCCAGGAGTGCACCGCACGCGACGACGGTGGCCTCCGTGGGCCCGTAGGTGTTCCACACTTCGCGGCCCTCGGCCTGGAGTCGGGAGGCGAGCTCGGACGGGCAGGCCTCACCTCCCATGATCAGCAGCCGCACCTCGGCGAGGGCCTCGTGGGGCCATAGGGCGACGAGGGTGGGGACCGTGGAGACGATGGTGATGCGGTTGGCGACCAGCCAGGGGCCGACGTCGACCCCCGAGCGCACGAGCGATCGCGGCGCGGGGACCAGGCAGGCGCCATAGGCCCAGGCCAGCCACATCTCCTCGCAGCTGGCGTCGAAGGCGACGGAGAGCCCGGCCATCACCCGGTCGCCGGGACCGATCGGCTGCTCCTGGAGGAACATCGCCGATTCCGCGTCCACGAAGGCGGCGGCGTTGCGGTGGGTGACGGCGACGCCCTTGGGCCTGCCCGTGGAGCCGGACGTGAAGATCACCCAGGCGTCGTCCTCGGGACGCACCTCGCGCGGGGGCGTGGGGGCGGCGGCGCGGCCGACGGCGGTGGGCGTGATGGCCAGGTCGTTGCCGACCAGGGCCACGGCGGCGGACTCCTCGAAGACCACCCGGGCGCGCTCATCGGGGTCGTCCGCATCGACGGGCACGTAGGCGCCGCCGGCGAGGAGGATGCCGATGATCGCGACATAGAGGTCGGTGGTGCCGGACTTGATGCGCACGCCGACCTTGTCGCCAGGGCCGACGCCGACCGTGGCGAGCCGGGCCGCGAGCTCGGAGGCGGCCTCGTGGAGCTCCGTGTAGGTCAGCGGGTCGATCCCGTTGTCGACCGCGAGGGAGTCGCCGCAGGTCTCGACGGTGCGTCGGAAGATCTCGACGAGGGAGCTCGGGGCGGGGGCCCGATCTGCGGCGAGGAGCTCGGGGAGGAGGCCGTACTGGGCGGGGGTCACCCCGGGAGTGTCGTACGTCGAGGTGACGAGAAGGTGTCCAGGGCGTCGTCCTGGACGTGATGCCGCGCACGTCGAGCCGATGGTCGAAAATTCTCGCCTTTCCCGGACGTCGCATCCGAGGAATGTCCTACGACTCGTGCAGATCACATAGACCGCGTGGTCGTCCGTCTGATCTGCGTTGATGCTCGCATCCCGCAATACGTGTTCAAAACGGTGCACACTATGGGTGCAGTAATACTTCCCTTCCCCTTCATAGACAGGAGATCCGATCATGGGACTTCTCTGGGCAATCATTTCCTGGATCATCATCGGCGGCATCATCGGCCTCATTGCGCGGGCGATCATGCCCGGCAAGCAGGCCATGAGCCTCGGTCTGACCATCGTCCTGGGCGTCATCGGCGCGATCGTCGGCGGCTTCATCGGCGGCCTGCTGGGCAGCAAGGGCATCAGCGGCGTCATGAGTGACCCGTGGAGCCTCTGGACCATCGTGCTCTCGGTGATCGGTGCCCTCATCGTCATGTTCATCTACGGTCTCGCGACGAAGAACCGCGCCTGACCCTAGGCAGCGTCTTCACACTGGCGGCGCCGTCCCGGATCTCCGGGGCGGCGCCGCCGTCGTGTCCGGCGGTGTCGCGCCGGAGCAGGACGGGTCAGCGGGGAAGGTCCGCGGTGCGACGACCCGCGTCGCGCACCTCGATGCGTCCGGAGGACCACCGTGCGGTATCCGCACGCAGGTCCTCGAGGAGCTCGGGGCTGAGCAGCACAGTCAGGGTCGCGTCCCGGGAGGAGTACGTCGTGGGCTCCACCGGGGCGGCGTGCGCCCCTGCCCAGATCCGCACCGCGTTCTCCGCGATGCCCACTTCGGCGAGCGGCACGTCGAGCTCGGCGACGACCAGCTCGGTGCGACGCAGCAGAGTCGCTGCGGAGACGGCCTGCTCGACCCCGGCGGTATAGGCGCGCACCAGCCCGCCGGCTCCCAGCTTCACCCCGCCGAAATAGCGGATGACGATCGCGAGGGTGTCGACGAGCCCGGCATGCAGCAGCGACTGCAGCATCGGCATCCCGGCGGTCCCCGACGGTTCGCCGTCGTCGCTGGAGCGGTTGACCTCGGCGGACTGTGCGGTCTCGCCGATCACGAGGGCGGTGCAGTGGTGGCGGGCATCGGGATGCTCGCGGCGTGCGGCCCGGACCAGGGCGTCGACCTCCTCGAGGGACTCCACCCGATGCAGGCGGGTGAGGAACCGGGAGCGCTTCTCGACCAGCTCCGTCTCGACATCGGCGGCGAGGACGAGGGGTTCGGGCATGGGGCCGAGTCTAGGTGGGCGCGTCCAGCCCGGTCCTGTCCGGGTGGGTCCGATGACCGCCGCCGTCGCCTGTCGCCGGGGCATTACGCTGGCACCGGGCCGCATCGCGGCAGCCAACCGATACGTCCTGGAGGACCCTTTGACCGCTCCAATCTCCTCGCCCTACCCGTCTCCCGGACCGCAGCCCGGCCAGAACCTGGGCCAGCCCCCGCAGCGACAGGGAGCCGGGAAGGCCCCGAAGATCCTCATCATCCTCGGCAGCATCATCCTGGCGCTGGCCGTCATCATCGGGGCCGTGATCGCGATCATCGGGATCCGTGCGACCGCCGGCGGGATCGGCGACATCGAGGTCTTCGACAGCGGCTCCGCCTCGATCACGGCCGAACAGGGCGACTCGCTGCAGCTCTACGCCGAAGCGGGAACGGACGCACCGGCCTGCGAGATCCTGTCCCCGTCCGGTGAGGCCCCGGGCGAGGGCACCATCCAGACCAGTTCGACCGCGATCGACGGCAAGCAGTGGGATTCCTTCGACTCCTTCACCGCGAACGAGGCCGGCGAGTACACCGTCGACTGCGCGGGCACCCCGGTCGCCGTCGGCCCGCCCGTCTCCATCGGTGGCATCTTCGGCGCGATCGGCGGCATCCTGCTCGCCGTGGGCGGAGGTTTCCTCGGGTTCGTGCTCCTCGCGATCGGCGTGATCCTGCTGATCGTGCGCAAGCGCCGCGTGACGGCGTGAGCACGGAGCGGAAGTTCCCGTTCGAGCTGGAGCCCGGCGAGCAGCCGCGGAAGAGCGGCGGCGCGAACATGCAGCGAGGCGCCGAGGCCGTCGGCGGGAGGCTGTTCCTGACCACTTCGCGCCTGGTGTTCCGGCCCCATGCCCTGAATCTGCAGACCGCGCCGGCGCAGATCGAGCTGGGAGCCGTCGTCGGCGTCGCCCCGGCCTGGACCAAAGTGTTCGGGAAGCTTCCGCTGCTGAAGAACTCGGTGGAGGTGACGCTGGCCGACGGGTCGCGGCAGAGCTTCGTCGTGACCGGGCGCTCCGCGTGGATCGTGGCGATCGACGCAGCACGCGGCGGGGGAGTGCGCGTCGGCTGACCTGACCGGTCACCGGTCATGACGCGAGGGGCCCACCCGGAGCATTTCTGCTCCCGGTGGGCCCCTCTCGCACAGCCACTCAGCCACGCAGTCGCTGGGCCAGTCCAGTCACGCAATCACTCGGCCCTGCAGCTAGTCAGCCGCTGGGGGAGGTCGCTGCGCTCTCACTGTGCCGCGATGCGCGACGGCGATGGGTGAGGACTCAGGCGTCCTCGGTCACCAGCGGGTACACGCCGTTCTCGTCGTGGACCTCGCGGCCGGTCACCGGCGGGTTGAACACGCACACGCACTTGATCTCCGTGCGGGGGCGCACGATGTGCTTGTCGTGGTCGTTGAGCAGGTAGAGGCTGCCCGGGGCGAGCTCATGCGTCTCGCCGGTGGCGAGGTCCTCGATGGTGCCCTCACCCTGGGTGATGAACACGGCCTCGATGTGGTTCGCGTACCAGAAGTAGCTCTCGGTCCCGGCGTACAGGGTGGTCTCGTGGACCGAGAAGCCCACGCCCTCCTTGGCCAGGATGATGCGCTTGGAGCGCCAGTTCTCCGACTGGATGTCGGCGTCGGTGCCTTCGACCTCTGCAAGGGTGCGAACGAGCATGGGGGTGGTCCTCTCCGTGGATGGTCTGTGGGTCCTGCACCTGAGCGTGCGCTCAGGGACGTCGGCCCGTCCCTGGACGGGAACGGGCCGACGGGTACTGGGGGATCAGGCGGACAGCGCCTCGTCGATGGCGGTCTCGATGATGTCGAGTCCGTCGCGGAGCTGCTCATCGGGGATGGTGAGTGCGGGGAGCAGCTTGACGACCTCGTCGGACGGACCGGAGGTCTCCACCAGCAGGCCCTCCTCGAAGGCGCGCGAGGTGACCTTGCCGGCCTGCTCGCCGGTGGGCAGCTGCAGACCGCGGGCGAGGCCGCGGCCCTTGACGATCAGCTCGTGCTGATCGGCGTGACGGGCGGCGATCTGATTGAAGCGGCTCTCGATGTAGGCGCCCTTGGCGATGGTGGACTTCTCGAGCTCGTCATCGCTCCAGAACAGCTCGAAGGCCTTGGCGCCGGAGGCGAACGCGGGGCCGAAGCCGCGGAAGGTGCCGTTGTGCTCGCCCGGCTCCCAGATGTCCAGCTCGGGCTTGAGGAGGGTCAGCGCGAGGGGCATGCCGTAGCCGCTGATGGACTTCGACAGCGTGACGATGTCGGGCTTGATGCCCGCCTCCTCGAAGCTGAAGAAGCCGCCCGTGCGGCCGCAGCCCATCTGGATGTCGTCGACGATCAGCAGGATGTCGTGGACCTTGCACAGGTCGGCGAGGCCGCGCAGCCACTCGGCGCGGGCCGCGTTGATGCCGCCCTCGCCCTGGACCGTCTCGACGATCACGGCGGCGGGCTTGTTCAGGCCGCTGCCGCCGTCGGTGAGCAGACGCTCGAGGTACATGAAGTCCGGGACGACCTGGCCGAAGTAGTCGTCGAAGGGCATCGGGGTGGCGTGCACCAGCGGGATGCCGGCGCCGCCGCGCTTGAGCGAGTTGCCGGTGACCGACAGGGCGCCCAGCGTCATGCCGTGGAAGGCGTTGGTGAAGTTCACGACCGACTCGCGGCCGGTGACCTTGCGGGCGAGCTTCAGCGCGGCCTCGACGGCGTTCGCACCGCCCGGGCCGGGGAAGGCAACCTTGTAGTCGAGATCGCGCGGGGCCAGGATCAGATCGTTGAAGGTCTCCAGGAAGCGGCTGCGCACATCGGTGAACATGTCCAGGCCGTGCACGATGCGGTCCTCGAGGAAGTGGTCGATGACGACCTTCTTCAGCTCGGGGTGGTTGTGGCCGTAGTTCAGGGTGCCGGCGCCGGCGAAGAAGTCGGTGTACTCGCGGCCGTCCTCGGCGACGAGCGTGGAGCCCTTGGCGTGCGTGAAGCTCACGGGCCAGCTGCGCGAGTAGCTGCGGACCTCGGACTCGAGCGAGGTGGAGTTGATGGGGGCGATCGCAGTCATGGTGTCTCCCTAGGTGAGGTGTGCAGATGGTCTGGGTGTCCGGGTGGACTTGGTCTTCGGGCGCGGTCTCCGGGCGCGCCGGAGCGCCCGTGTCGACGGGTCGTGCGACGGGGTGGGGTCAGGAGCCGGTGTGCAGCTCTCCGATCACATGGAGCAGCTCGGCCCCGTGTCCGGCGTCCGGGAAGTCGGTCTCCTCGAAGAGCGGCTCGATGCGATGGTCGGCGCCGTGACGCTCGGCGAAGGAGGCGAACAGCCGCTGGGACGCGGCGTTGTCCTCGGTGATGGTGGTCTCCAGGGTGCGCACGTGGGTCAGGTCCTCGAGCAGTGCATCGAGCATCCGGCGGGCGACCTGGCGGCCGCGCATCGACTCGTCCACGGCGATCTGCCAGATGAACAGGCAGTCGGGGTCGGTGGGTCGCAGGTAACCGATGACGAAGCCGACGACCGCGCCGTCGTGGACGGCGACACGGGAGGTCTGTGCGAAGTCCCGTGCGAGCAGGAGGTAGGCGTAGGACGTGTTCAGATCCAGCGTCCCGCTGTCGCGGGCCACGCGCCACATCTCGGCGCCGTGGCGATGGATGGGGGTGATGATCTCCGGATCGGAGCTCTCAGCAGCAGTCTCAGCAGCAGATCGTGTCGTACTTCGAGGTGAAGGGTGGTCGTCGGAACTTGTCGTCAGTTGGCCCATAACGCTCACCAACGCTATCGAGAGCAGCGACAAATGTGGAGCCCGTGCCGTGGTGCAACGCACCTTCCTCGGAGTGTCGTGACGCAAACGTGACCGTCAGTCCTTCGATCTCCGGATTGTCCGACAACCCGGGGTCATGCGTGGCGACCAGCGGGTTTGTTCGCAGTTCAGGGCGCTTTTCAGGGGGTCGACCGGAGTTGGTGTGGGGTGCATCACTGCCTGGCCCTCGGGGCCCGCTCTCGCGCGCGGGGATGGCAAGGGCCCCCACGGGTGTCTCGATCATGGAGACCTGCCGCGCCGGCGAGAGGGCCTCGGTACCGTCTAGGTCATGAACCCCCTCGATTCACTCAACGAGTTCCTCGGAAACGCGGAGGGCTGGCTCTGGACCTGGGCCGGCATGCCCGTGGTCGTGGTGCTCGGTCTGTACTTCACGATCCGCTCCAAGGGCGTCCAGTTCCGGATGATCCCGGCGATGTTCGGAGCGATCACCCAGAAGGCCCAGCGGGAGGAGGTCGGCGAGGGCAGGGGGCGCTCCGAGCGCACCAAGTCCCTCAGCGCCTTCCAGGCGTTCTCCGTTTCCGCCGCAGCCCGTGTGGGCACCGGGAACATCTCCGGTGTGGCCGGGGCGATCTTCCTCGGCGGTCCGGGCGCGGTGCTGTGGATGTGGGTGATGTGCCTGCTCACGGGTGCCGCAAGCTTCATCGAGTCCACGCTCGCGCAGCTGTGGAAGACCCGCGCCGCGGATACCTACAAGGGTGGCCCGGCGTTCTACATCGCCCGTGGTCTGGGCAGTCGGAAGTTCGGTCTGTTCTTCGCGGTGCTGTTCATCTTCTGCTTCGCGTTCGCCTTCACCTCGCTGCAGGCCAACACGATCGTGGATGCCTTCTCCGGGGCCGTCGCCGTCTACACCGATCCTGAGGGTCTGCCGTGGCTGCCCATCGTGCTCGGCGTGCTGCTGGCCGTGCTCACCGGCGTGATCGTCTTCGGCGGGATGCGCCGCGTGGCCAGCGTCGCCCAGAACATGGTTCCGATCATGGCGGCGATCTACCTGCTGCTCGGGATCATCATCGTGGGCATGAACGTCGGCGAGCTGCCCCGCGTCATCACCCAGATCGTCACCGAGGCCTTCAGCCCCCAGGCCGCGATCGGCGGCGGCATCGGTGCCGTCATCGTCAACGGCGTCCAGCGCGGCATGCTCTCCAACGAGGCCGGCATGGGCTCGGTCCCCAACGTCGCTGCCACCGCCTCGGTCAGCCACCCGGTCAAGCAGGGCCTGGTGCAGACGCTCGGCGTCTACTTCGACACGATCCTGATCTGCTCGATCACCGCGTTCATCGTGCTGGTCGCCTTCCCGGACGTCTCCATGGGCGACGAGGGCCTGGTGATGGTGCAGCAGTCGCTCACCGACAACCTCGGCGGCTGGGCCGCGATCCTGCTCGCAGTGATCATGTTCCTGCTCGCGTTCACCTCGGTGCTGGGGAACTTCTCCTACGGCGAGGCGAACATGCACTTCATCACCTCCAAGCGCGGCTGGCACATCGCCTTCGGCGCCGCCGTGACCGTGCTGGTGTTCATCGGCTCCGTGATCGCCGTGGACCTCGCCTGGACCATCGCCGGCGTGTCCATGGTGTTCATCGCCCTGATCAACCTCGTGGTGATCGCGTTCCTGGCACCCACGGCGTTCAAGCTGCTGCGCCACTACAACGCCCAGCGCGCCCAGGGCCTGGACCCCATCTTCCTGGCCTCGGACCTTCCCGAGATCAAGAACGTCGAGGTCTGGGTCGACGAGGACGTCTGCGACTACCAGGAGCAGCGAGAGCTGGACTCCGCTCACTGAGCATCGGCCGCTGAGCGTCGCCCGCTGAGCGTCGCCCACTGTGCGTCGGCAGGTGGGTGCTGGCTGCAGAGTGTTGGCCGTCGGGCGCCGACGGGTGAACAGCACAAATCGGGTGCGGGACGGATCCCGCACCCGATCTGCACGTCGAGTTCCTCCGCTGTTCACTCCGGAGCGTCCTCGGCCCCCTACGCTCTGGCGCGATGAATTCTCCGATGCCGCCCGCTGCGTCTGAGCGACAGCACTGGAGGGACCTGCTTCGCGGTGGCGCGATCCTCCTCGTGATCGCCCACCACCTCCGCCTCGTCCAGCAGGTCTGGGACGGTTCCGCCCCCTGGGCGATGGTCGAGCTGTCCGAGGCGCTCGCGCCGTTCCGGATGCCGGCGCTGCTGTTCGCCTCCGGGATGCTGCTGGCGAGATCGCTCGAGAAGCCGGCCGGCCGCTACCTCGTGGGCAAGGTGCGCAGCCTGCTGTGGCCGTGGCTGCTGTGGTCGGCGATCATGCTGCCGATCCTGGGATGGAGCAACGGCGCCGATCCGCTGTGGTGGATCAACGGCATGTACACGTGGTTCCTCATGGCGCTGTTCCTGTACTACGTGATCGGGCTCCTCGTCCGCTGGGTCCCGCCGGGATGGATCGCCCTGGCGAGCGTCGCCGTCTGGACGGCCCTGCCCCTGCTCGGCATCGAGCACGACGTCGACGGGCCGCGGCCGGACAAGTTCATCTACTACGCGGTGTACTTCTTCGCCGGGGCGGCGCTGCGGAACGTGCTCACCGCGCGCACGATCCCGCTCGCCCTGCTGGTCCCTGCCCTGGGTCTCGCGGCGGCCTGGGCGCTGTGGGCGGCGCTGAGCGATGCCGAGCCGTCGGTCCCCGTGGTGACTCAGGTCGTCGTGCTGGTGTCCGTGATCGCCGCGATAGGACTCGCGCAGCGTCTCCCGCGGATGCGGCTCACCCGTCCCGTGGAGTGGCTGGGCCGCCACTCGATCGTCGCCTACCTCGTGCACCTCCCCGTGATCGAGCTCCTCTGCCGCCACCTGGACGTGCCGCCGAGCGCGGCGAGCTACCTGCTGTTCTACCTGGTGACGACCGGGATCTGCGTGCTCGCGATCCTGATCCGGCCGACGACGGGAATCCTGTATGCCTGGCCGGCCCGGCGTCCCGCGCCGGCGCGCCAAGAGCAGGCCCGTGCGCCGCGTCCGGCGTTCTCGAGCGCCGCCGCGCACAGGTAGGATGGTCTGGCTCGCTCAGCGGGCGCGGGCCTGTAGCTCAGTCGGCAGAGCATCGGACTTTTAATCCGCGGGTCGCGGGTTCGATCCCCGCCGGGCCCACTGGTCAGAGAGAGTTCTGGGGAGACGAGAGGCGGATGTCGTGCCCATGTGGTGCCACATCCGCACTCTCGGACGAGTCCTAGCTGGGGTATAGCCCAGGGCTAGTGCAGTCCGAAATCCAGACTGTCCCGCCCGCGGCGCACACTCTCCCCATGGACCTGATCCGAACCCGCCACGGCTGGACCTACCCCGACCCCGGCCCATGCGAATGCGGCGAGTCTGGCGCGTGCGTCAGCTTCCAGTTCCGCCAGTTCGCCGGCGCGACCGGCGGCGGCCGCCCCGCGTGGCCGTGTCGGGCCTGCCACACGGTGCGGACGCTCGGCTGCTCGGGCGCGATCGCGGTACCGAACGAGTACGGGGGGCGCGACGGAGCGCCCTGGGTATGACGAAAGCGCCCACCCTCCCCTGGGAGAGTGGGGGCGTACTTTCGTGGGGAGCGGCCCTCGACTCTCAGCCATGTCGCTGCCAACGAAGGCGGCCGTAGCGTCGAGTCATGAGCGAGAAGAAACGACAAGTCTCCCTGCACGAAGCCCTGACCGTCGCGATGCGCTGGTTGCGACGCAACTCATAGCGAAGCTGATCCTGCCGGACGAATGGCTTGCCGCGTGGACTATGTGGCACATCGTCGGAGTCTCGGCGCTGATCGCGCTGGCGTGCCTCGGCGTGGCGACGCTCGTACGATCAAGGACTGCCAAACGGCGGGAAACATCCAGGACATGAAGAGAGCGCCCCCTCGCCCTGCGAGTAGTCAGGTAGGTGGGGGCGCTTCTCCTTCCCTCTCCTCAGAGGGGTGCGGCCTCGCCATGGGTTTCACGACGTAACGAAGCCGCGTCCCAGAGACTAGATGCAGTAGCTGGGGAGCACCCGATCGACTGGTCGGGGCAGCGGCGGTGCTGGAGGGTTGGAGCCGCGCTAGAATCCGCATCATCGATAGCCAATCTAAGGAGTGCGGATGGAGCACGACAAGCTCGTTGAGGTCATCAGAACCGTGATCGAGAACCGACAGGATCCCGGGGTGTCTCATCGGCTCGAGGATTACGACCTCGACGCGATCGCTACCGAGGTGCACGAGCAGACTGTGGCCGCAGGTGCAGACGAACTCGACCCTGAGAAGTACTGGAACATCGTCGACAAGCACTTCAAGGGCTGAGGTCCCTGGCATAACGAAAGCGCCCCACCTCCCAGCCGAAGCTGAGGGTGGGGCGCTTCTCGTTCCCTCTCCTCAGAGGGGCGCGGCCTCGCCATGGGTTTCGAGGACACCGCGAGGCCGCACGCAACAGCTTAGCTAGGCGAAGCAGTTATTTCCAACTGGGTCTCGACATGCGGAAGTGCCCATCCTTTGAGCAGGTGGGTGTTCCGCGCGTCACGGGAGATCGAGAGGGGGGCTTGGGGGCGACGGCGGCACCTCGCCGAGGACCTTGCGGAGGATCTCAGCGAACTTGCTCTCGTCCTGCCGGATGCAGCCGAGCGGGCCCGCGGTTCGTTCCGCGACGGGATCCACTTCGTAGTAGGCGTCGACGGCAGAAAGGAACTTCGCGCACTGCTGCGAGGTGAGGTCCGGACTGTTGGACTCGAGCCATACCGTTGCTTCAATTCGTTCACTCTCGGTGCTCACCAGATTCGCCCTTTGGTCAGTTTCGACAATAACCAAATTTTACTGCACAGTCCTAGAAGTTTTCTAGCCCGTTGCAGGTCAGAGGGGTAGGGTGGTGGTAGTCGGCAGCATGGTGGATCTGCTTATTTTGGGCCACTCAAAGAGGAGACCCATGACTAGTTGAACTGCTCCCGACACGTATGCCGTGATCGAACCGCCCGCTCCAGACAGTCTGACCTTCATCTAGACCGCGCACATTCACTACAAGGGGTGCAAGCGTACGGAGATGATCGAGTCGTACTGCGAGGAGAGCTTGAAGAAGCGTTGCCAAGCTCGGGGTGTCACCAGATTCGTCATGATGCAGGACGCCGAGTAGGCAGGTCCCAGGCCAGGAGTCAGCACGACGTCTCGTGAGCCCGGGTCCTACCGGCGGCGTGCGTCAGAATTTGGCGTGTCGAGAAGCATTCCAGCGCCCGCAGCCAACAACACTCCGATCCCGGCGACGACGGCCACCGCCAAGGCGATGAACGCGACCAGTAGAACGATGTGAGCCAGTGCCATGTGGCGATCGTACCCGCCGGCCGGCCGTCACCAGCGGGCCCGGGCATAGAAGTGCCTCCATCCCGCCGTAAAGGGATGGAGGCTCCCCTTCCCAGGGGGTCGCCCCCGTCTGGCACTGCAGGAAGAGGCGGGGTGACCAGGAAATACTACAAGCTTTGACCATCGTGAATCTGACCTATAGGCGTGCGAAGGCGCCCCCACCTTCCCGGAGGAAGATGGGGGCGTTTCTGAGAGCATCGATCGCGAAGTGTTCAGCAGCGCGAGACCGACTGGTCAACCGTATCGGCGCCCGCGCGCTCCTTCAGGTGCAACTGGTAACCGTTTGGTATCGGGCCGGTCCGACCGCGATCATCTCGTGCTTTGAGCAAGACCGACGGTGACGCCTTGCCGGGCATCGCCTGTCTGGTGGCTCATCGGC
The DNA here is from genome assembly GCF_052379725.1 of Brachybacterium sp. 107. Taxonomy (NCBI): domain Bacteria; kingdom Bacillati; phylum Actinomycetota; class Actinomycetes; order Micrococcales; family Dermabacteraceae; genus Brachybacterium; species Brachybacterium sp. 107. The sequence continues at coordinate 16,709 of NZ_JBQSYW010000034.1, forward strand.
GCACCTGCCGGCAGGGCCTCTCGCCAATCTGATCGTGTCGTCGCTCCGAACAATCTCTTGGGTCAGATGTCCTCTTGATCCTGACCAAGGAGACTCCTATGACTGGCAAGACAGCATCCGAGACTTACGCCGTGATCGAAGCTCCCGCCTCGGGTGGCAACTCGTTCACATGGACAGCGACGATCCACCGCAGAGGGTTCAAGCGCACGGAGACACTGTTCGCGTACACCGAGAGCGCTCTGAGGGAGCAATGCATGGCGAAGCGCGTCACTCGGTTTGAGACCGTGCAGGGCAGTGACTAGTGGAGCGACTGCGGACGCGACGCGCCAGCCGACGTCACCTATGACGAAAGCGCCCCACCTCCCAGCCTTAGCTGAGAGGTGGGCGCTGTCATGTCGTCGTCGACTGGTGTTGTTCTCGGCTGGTCAGCGGTTGCTGGCTGCTCGGGTGTCTGTGGCGGTGAAGAGCTGTCGTGCGGCATCCCCGAGCCGGATGATGCCCAGCACCGCGACGATCCCACCGATCAGTACGCTCTGCGATAGCGAGACGCCGGACGTGGCCCAGGTGATTCCGAACCAGACGATAATCAGGGACACCAGAATCCTGACGGCCCCCAGGACGAGTTTCTTCCAGTCCAACTGTCCTCCTCGCAATTGCGTACGGCCGCGACAATGGTACATATTGGGCGGCTCCCCGTCCTTGTCGTCGTGCGTCGCGGTCGGCTTGCTGGTCCTCGAGCTCGCACACGATCACTACGGGGACGCGCTCTGTACGCGGCCGGTGGGGCGCAGCGCGTGGCGTTGGGCTGCACGGCTCCTGATCCCCGACGAGGACTACGCCGACGCTGAGGCGGAACACCAGTCGGCAGGTGCGATCGCAGAGCACCTCGGCGTCACCGTCGAAATCGTCCACGCGTGGGCGTGTCAGATGGTCTGTGTAAGCCGTACTGAGAGGAACGGTAAGAATCATGACCATGACGAACGAGAAGCAGCAGCCGGGCGGTGAGCCCTCCGGCCAGGACCTGGTCGAGCAGTTGAAGGCCTCCGGACAGCTCGACGTACTGTGGGAGCGGGACGAGGATCTGCTGCTGGCGTCGACGTGATCCACGCAGTCTTGAGACCTGCAGTCAGCCCTCCTGCCACGTCGATGTCGAGGCTGTCGCCCACCATCCATCCGTCGAGAGGGCACGCGAGTCGTCGGGCGACCTCGCGGAAGATATCCGGGTCTGGTTTGCGGCGTCCGAACTCGGAGGAGATGACCCATCCGTCCACGAGATCCGCGAGTCCCGTGCTCCGGATCTTGCTCTCCTGGTTATCGGCCATGCCGTTGGTGACGAATCCGAGCCGTCACCCGGCGTCCCGGAGATCCTGCAGCGCTGACCGGTCGGCATCAGTGCAGCGGACGAGACCCGGCATCTGGGCGCGATAGTCGCTCCAGACGACGTCGGGAGTCACGGGAAGTCCGAAGCGCTGGATGATCAGGGAGAAGACCTCGCCCTTCGGGCGGCGCTGGGTCAACGCTGCGGCGATGTCGCCCGCATCCTGCTCATCGAGGCTCCATGCCTTCGCGAACCCGCGTGTCCAAGTCCGCGCGGCGCCCGCCTGGTCCACGAGGGTTCCGTCCAGATCGAATATCGCAAGGGGCACGGCCACAGCCTACGGACCACGCGTGCCTCGTCGTGGATGGGCCAGGACCGGCCGACGATGCTGCCGTTCGTGAGGCGCGCCGACATATCCTCGGGACCATGGTGCACCGTCTGCCGCCCGCGTCGATGGTGCCGCATGCCGAGTACCTGGCGGGTCTGCCGCGGAAGCGGGTGATCACCAGCGCCTTGGTCGTCGATGAGGACCGGAGGGTGCTGTGCGTCGAGCCCACCTACAAGAGCACCTGGCATCTTCCGGGCGGCACCGTGGAGCAGGGCGAGTCGCCATCAGAGGCTTGTCTCCGCGAGTGCCGAGAAGAGCTGGGTGTCTCGATCGATCTCGGCAGACTGCTCGCCGTGGGGCACATCGAACCGGGAGCGGATGACCCGCACGGGGCGCTGGCGTTCGTCTATGAAGCCTCGCTGGGCCCGTCCACGATCGACAGCCTCGACCTGGCGAACGACGAGATTCGCAGTGCCGCCTGGTTGGAGGACGCGGAGATGCATCGGCTGCTGAGTCCACTGGCATTCCGGTTCGTCCAGTCAGGACTGGAGTCCTTGGACCGGGGCGGTCTCGCGGAGTTCGATCGCGATGAGGGGTCTACAGGCTCCAGCCGGGGATGACGTCGTCGATAAGCCAGGGAGAGCTCCACACTCTCGACGTGAGCTTCCTTCCCCCGCGAGGGGCCGGGCGAGCTGGAAGCACCGCCACAAGGGTCGAACTGAGGCCGTACCTGGTTGCCTCGACGCATGACCTTCGCCGTCACTGCTCGCCCAGAGTCGTGAATGGCCATGGCGCGCCGCATCCGCTTCCCCGCGCTC
>NZ_JBQSYW010000035.1:0-15718 GCF_052379725.1 Brachybacterium sp. 107
ACACATCGTCATCGCACCGCATCAAGCGGCGTGAGTCAGAGGCTCGGATGCGCCAGCCGGTAGTAACCGTCTTGCGACTTCGTACTTCGTCGGCCCGGCGCGAGTCACTACTCTAGCAGTTCTTCGCGGCCCTGTCCAACTCCGCAGTCCGTGTCCTGCGTCTCGTCCAGATCGTCTGGCGATCCTTCCAGTGAAGCAGTCACAGCCGATCGTGCGGTCTCCCGCTCTCTCGGGCCCTCAGCTCTTCCGCATCCACTCCGTGCCGCTGCTCCCGGGGGAGCTGCTCGGCCTGTCGTGTCTGCGTCCTCGCTGCTGACAAGAAAGAACATTACGCACCTCGAGAGGGTCTGGCAAACCGAGGAATTCAGGCTCCGTTCACCCGGCCGTTGAGGCATACCTGCAGGTCAACGAAGGTTTTCCCGCGCTCGGAAAGCGCTCATCGGGCCCGATGTGACCCACGTCTGAGAGTGGGGTCACCAGGAGTTGCTGCCGGCGTCGACGCCATGGCAGTGCGTCGGCGACGTCCGCTCCAGGCACGGGCGCCGGCTGCTCCAGGGTCCTCCTGCGGACCCCTCGTGCACTCTTCCCAGGGCGGGCTCCTCGGGCGGCCTCCCCGGAATGCAGAACGCCCCGGCCCCTCCACGCAGGAGGGAACGGGGCGTTCGAGGGCATCAGGTCGTCAGCCGACCAGACGGACCATCGCAGCGTTCTTCCGTCCGCGGCGCAGCAGGAGGTGGCGACCTGGCAGCAGCTGGAGGTCTCCGATCTCCTGGGCAAGGGTGTCAGCAGAGAGCTTCTCGCCGTTCACGGACAACCCACCCTCATCGGCGCCACGCCGTGCAGCCCCCTTGGACTGCACGATGCCTGCCTCCACGAAGGCGTCGACCAACGGGGTCGTCGGTGCGACCTCTGCACCCGGGAGCTCGCGGGCGATCGAGACGATGGTGGCCTCGTCCAGCTCACGCACGTCCCCGCGGCCGAAGAGCACCGCGGCTGCGGCGGTGGCCTGGTCCGTCGCCTGCTGGCCATGGACCATCGTGGTGAGCTCATCGGCCAGAGCGCGCTGCGCAGCCCGCTTGTGCGAGGCCTCCCGCGTGGCCTGCTCGAGCTCGGCGATCTCCTCCTGGCCACGGAAGGTGAAGTACTTCAGGTAGTTCACGACATCCGCATCGGCCGCATTGAGCCAGAACTGGTGGAAGGCGTACGGGCTGGTGAGCTCGGGATCGAGCCAGATCGCGCCGCCCTCGCTCTTCCCGAACTTGGTGCCGTCGGCCTTGGTGACCAGGGGGGTGGTCAGAGCGTGGGCGTCATGTCCCTCCACCTTGTGGATCAGCTCGACACCCGAGAGCAGGTTCCCCCACTGATCGTTGCCCCCGAACTGGAGGCTGACTCCGTGCCTCCGGTGGAGCTCGAGGAAGTCGATGCCCTGGAGCACCTGGTAGCTGAACTCGGTGTAGCTGATCCCCTCGTCGCTCTGCAGGCGGCGCGAGACAGTCTCCTTCCCGAGCATCGTCCCCATCCGGAAGTGCTTGCCCATGTCCCGCAGGAAGTCGAGGGCGCTCATCTGTCCGATCCAGTCGAGGTTGTTCACCATGGTCACGGCGAACTCTCCGTCGAGGTCGAGGAATCGGGAGATCTGCCCACGCAGGCTGTCCACCCAGGTCCTCACGAGCTCAGCGTCGTTGAGCACGCGCTCCCCCGACATCCGGGGATCGCCGATCAGGCCGGTCGCCCCGCCCACGAGGGCGTAGGGGTGGTGACCCGCCAGCTGCAGGCGCCGCATCGTGAGCACCTGGGTCAGGTGCCCCACGTGGAGGGAGGCTGCGGTCGGGTCGAAGCCGCAATAGAGGCTGATCGGTCCGTCCGCCAGAGCGCTGCCGAGCGCTTCGCGCCCGGTGGTCTGTACGACGAGTCCTCGCCAGGCGAGCTCGTCCAGGACGGAATGCATCGATCGGTTCCTCTCGGTGAGGCACAGGATGTGCCCGTCAGCGGTCCGAGACGGCCGACGAGTTCGTCGTGCGCGGTTCGGACCGTCAGCGCCTGGGTGGCGCCGGTGCCCAGTATCCCAGATCCGTGACCGGGGGGACCGCTCGTGCCATGACGGAAGAGTGCGGGACTCTCCGAGCACTCGCGTCGCGGCACACGGGGCCGTCTCGACACGGAACCGTCGCCACGAGGGACTGTCTCCGCGCGGCACCGTCGTCACGAGGGACTGTCGCCACGAGGGACCGTCTCCGCGCGGCACCTTCTCGGAGAGTGACGCAGCGGCCGGCGACCATGGCGGTCACCGGCCGCTGACGGCGAGTGCTCGGAGCGCGGCGGCTCAGCGGCCGCGCGTGAACTCGCGCAGAGAGGTGAGGGCGTCGGAGACGGCCTGCTCCTGCTCCGCGACCCGCACCGGGGCGGTCCCTCCCTTGGCGTCGCGGGACGCGATGGAACCCTCGACGGAGAGGACGTCGCGCACCGAGGCGTCCAGATGCTCGGAGATCTCGGCGAACTCGTCGTCGGTGAGGTCCCACAGCTCCTTGTCCTGCTCCTCGGCCACCTTCACGCAGGCGCCCGAGATCTCATGGGCGCTGCGGAAGGGCACCCCATTGCGCACCAGGTGATCGGCGATGTCGGTGGCCAGGGAGAAGCCCTGCGGGGCCAGCTCCGCCATCCTCTCGGTGTGGAAGGTGAGCGTCGCCATCATCCCGGTGAACGCCGGCAGCACCAGGCCCAGGGAGTCGACCTGGTCGAAGACCGGCTCCTTGTCCTCCTGGAGATCCCGGTTGTACGCCAGGGGCAGCGCCTTGAGCGTGGTCAGCAGACCGACGAGGTCACCGACGATGCGTCCGGCCTTGCCCCGCGCGAGCTCGGCGATGTCGGGGTTCTTCTTCTGCGGCATGATCGAGGAGCCCGTGGAGAAGGAGTCGTCCAGAGTGATGAACGAGAACTCCTTGGTGTTCCACAGGATGACCTCCTCCGCCAGGCGGGAGAGGTCGATGCCGATCATCGCGAGCACGAAGGAGAACTCCGCGGTCAGGTCCCGCGAGGCGGTCCCGTCGATCGAGTTCCAGACCGAGTCGGAGAACCCGAGCTCGGCGGCGACGGCCTGCGGATCCAGGCCGAGGCTCGAGCCGGCCAGGGCGCCGGAGCCGTAGGGCGAGCAGTCCGCACGACGATCCAGATCCCGCAGGCGCTCCACATCGCGCAGCAGCGGCCAGGCGTGGGCCAGCAGATGATGGCTCAGCAGCAGCGGCTGGGCATGCTGAAGATGCGTGCGTCCGGGCATCGGCACGCCGTGCACCTCCAGGGCGCGTGCGAGCAGCACGTCGACCAGGTCCAGCACCTGGTCACCGACGACACGCGCCTGGTCCCGGATGAACAGCCGGATCAGGGTGGCGATCTGGTCGTTGCGGGAGCGGCCGGCGCGCAGCTTGCCGCCCACCTCTCCCCCGGCCCGCTCGATGAGGCCGCGCTCGAGGGCGGTGTGCACGTCCTCGTCATCCGGTGCCGCGACGAACTCCCCGGAGGCGACGTCGGCGGCGAGCTGATCCAGCGCGCCCTGCATCGTGGCGAGCTCGTCGTCGCTCAGCAGGCCCGCGGTGTGCAGGACGTTCGCGTGGGCCTTGGACCCCCGCAGGTCGTACTGCGCCAGGCGCCAGTCGAAGTGCGTGGACACCGACAGCGCGGCGAGCGCCGCCGCCGGGCCGGAGCCGAAGCGGCCGCCCCACAGGGAGGCACGCTCCTGCGCGGCCGACGGATCCCCGGCAGCCGAGAGGTCCGCGGCGACGGAGGGGTCCCCGGCAGGGGCGGCGGCCCCCGAGGAGGGCACCCCCGCCGAGCTGATCCCTGCCGAGCTCATCCCGTCCGAGCTCATGCGTCGGCCTCGCCGGTGGTGAGGTCCTCCCCATTGCCGAAGGCGACGTCGCGGGCCGCTGCCTGCTTGGCGGCCAGGCCGTAGATGTCGATGAAGCCGCGGGCGCTGCCCTGGTCGAAGGTGTCGCCCTCGTCGTAGGTGGCGAGGTTGAAGTCGTACAGGCCGGTCTCGCTGCGGCGACCGGTCACGGTGGCGCGGCCGCCGTGGAGGGTCATGCGGATGTCGCCGTTCACGTAGCGCTGGGTCTCGTCGATGAACGCGTCCAGGGACTTCTTCAGGGGGGAGAACCACTGGCCGTCGTAGACCATCTCGGTCCAGCGATCGCCCACGGTGCGCTTGAAGCGGGCCTGCTCGCGCTCGAGCGTCACACGCTCCAGCTCCTGGTGCGCGGTGATCAGTGCCATCGCGCCGGGGGCCTCGTAGACCTCACGGGACTTGATGCCCACGAGACGGTCCTCGACGATGTCGATCCGGCCGATGCCCTGGGCGCCGGCGCGACGGTTCAGCTCCTGGATCGCTTCCAACGGGGTCACCTTCCGGCCGTCGATCGCGACGGGGATGCCGCGTTCGAAGGAGATGACGACCTCGTCGGCGACCGGCGGGAAGGCCGGGTCGTCGGTGTAGCTGAAGATGTCCTTGGTGGGCTCGTTCCAGATGTCCTCGAGGAAACCGGTCTCGATGGCGCGGCCCCACACGTTCTGGTCGATGGAGAACGGGTTGTGCTTCGTGGTCTCGATCGGCAGACCCTTCTGCTCGGCGTACTGGATCGCCTTGTCGCGGGTCAGCGCGAGGTCGCGCACCGGGGCGATGCACTTGAGCTCGGGAGCGAGCGAGGTGATCGAGACCTCGAAGCGCACCTGGTCGTTGCCCTTGCCGGTGCAGCCGTGGGCCACGGTCGTGGCGCCGAACTTCTTGGCGGCCTTCACGAGGTGCTTGGTGATCACCGGGCGGGAGATCGCCGAGACGTTCGGGTAGGCGTCCATGTACAGCGAGTTGGCCTTGAGCGCCTGCATGCAGTACTCCTCCGCGAACTCGTCGCGGGCGTCGGCCACATAGGCCTCGACGGCGCCGCAGTCCAGGGCGCGCTGGCGGATGACCTCGAGGTCCTCGCCGCCCTGGCCCACGTCCACCGCACAGGCGATGACGTCGGCGCCGGTGGCGTCGTGGATCCAGCCGATGGCCACGGAGGTGTCGAGGCCGCCGGAGTAGGCGAGGACGATGCGTTCGGTCACGGGAATGCTCCTAATCGAGTTCTGCTGAGCACGTTCTACGGATTGTCCCGCGGGTGCGATGCACCCGGTGCCCTGGTCGCCCAGGGCGGGGTCCTGTCGTGCGGGTTCCATCGGGTCTTGGGGTCTTGCTGGTCTTGCGGTGCTGCGGGTCTATCGGGTCGTCGGGATCGGGTGCTGCGGATCGGCGCGATGCCGGCGCTCAGGGGCGGGTTCCGGCGGATCGGAGGCGTCCCGTCGGCCTTCGGCGAGATCGAGCAGGCGGGCGGCGAGCCGATCCCCGCCGTCGGGATCCCGGGCGATCAGCAGCACGGTGTCGTCACCGGCGATCGTACCCAGGACATCGGGCATGACCGACCTGTCCAGGGCCGAGGCGAGATACTGCGCACCCCCGGGAGGGGTCCGCACGACGACGAGATTGCCGCTCGCCTCGGCGGAGACCAGCAGGCCCTCCGCGAGGCGGGGCAGGCGGGCCTCGAGCAGCTCGTTCTCGGCCGGGGGCCCTGCCGGCCGATTCGTGCCGCCCTCCGGCGGGAGCCGGTAGACGAGACTCCCCGCGGAGCCCCGGACCTTCTCCGCCTGGAGCTCGACGAGATCGCGCGAGAGGGTCGCCTGGGTGACCTCGGTCCCTTCGGCGGTCAGCAGCTGCGCGAGCTGGGACTGCGAGGAGACCTCCTGGTGCGTCAGCAGCTGCACGATGCGCTGCTGACGGGACGTCTTGGTCTGGGCCAGTGCCCGCCGCTGCTCGCTCATCGTCGCGCGCCCCGGGGCCGAGCGTGCTCGGCGGTCTCCTCGTCAGGGTGGGTGAGGAGCCAGGTGAGCAGAGCCTTCTGCGCATGCAGGCGGTTCTCCGCCTCGTCCCACACCACCGAGGCGGGGCCGTCGATCACCGAGGCGGCGACCTCCTTGCCGCGGTAGGCGGGCAGGCAGTGCAGAAAGATTCCGCCGGAGAGCTCCATGAGCTCCTCGGTGACCTGGTAGGGCGCGAAGGTCTCCTCGCCCCGGCCGTCCTCACCCTCCTGCCCCATCGACACCCAGGTGTCGGTGAGGACCGCGGTCGCGCCCGCCACGGCCTCGCGCGGGTCCTCGGTGACGGTGACCGCTCCGCCGGTGGTCGCGGCGATCTCCCGGGCCCGGGCCACGATCTCGGGATCGGGCTGGTGGGAGGCGGGCGCGCCGATCCGCACGTCCATGCCGGCGGTCACCCCGCCCAGCAGGTACGAGTGGGACATGTTGTTCGCGCCGTCGCCGAGGTAGGCCATGGAGCGCCCGGCCAGGGCGGCGTCGCCGTCGGCGAGGCCCCCCGTGTGCTGGGCGATGGTCTGCAGGTCGGCGAGGATCTGGCAGGGGTGGAACTCGTCGGTCAGCGCGTTGACGACGGGGACGGTCGAGACCGACGCCATCTCCTCGATCCGCTCCTGGCCGAAGGTGCGCCACACGATCGCGGAGACCATGCGGGTGAGCACCTCGGTGGTGTCCGCGATGGACTCTCCCCGGCCCAGCTGGCTGTTCCCCGCCTCGATGACGAGCGGGCTGCCGCCCAGCTCGGCGACGCCGGTCGCGAAGGAGATGCGGGTCCGGGTCGAGGACTTGTCGAACAGGATCGCGACGGTGCGGGGGCCCTCGAGCGGCCGCTGGGCGAAGCGGTCACCCGCGAGCTCGAGAGCGAGGGCCAGGACCTCCTTCTGCTCGGCGGAGCTGAGGTCGTCGTCGCGCAGGAAGTGGCGGGGCATATCAGTTCTCTCCTTCGGGGGCCGCGACCTTGAGCAGTCCGGGCAGGGCGGCGACGAACTCGTCGAGGTCCGCCTGCGTGATGATGAGCGGTGGCGCGAGGCGCAGGGTGGTGGAGTTCGGGGCGTTGACGATGAACCCTGCCTGCAGGGCCGCCGCGGCGACCTGCGGGGCGATCGGGGCCGTGAGCCCGATCCCGATCAGGAGACCCGCTCCGCGCACCTCGGAGATCAACGGGTCGCCGAGGGCGAGCACGTCGGCCGTGAAGCGGGCGCCGACGGTGCGCACATGCTCGAGCAGGTCGTCCTCGATGAGGGTTCCGAGCAGGGCGAGCGCCACGGCGCAGGCGAGCGGGTTGCCGCCGAAGGTGGTGCCGTGCTGACCGGGCTGGAGGAGGTCGTGGACCTTCGGTCCGTAGGTGATCACGGCGCCGATCGGGAACCCGCCGCCGAGGCCCTTGGCCAGCGTCATGACGTCGGGCTGGAGATCGTCGACCGCCTGATGCGCGAACCAGTGGCCGCTGCGGCCGATCCCGGTCTGGACCTCGTCGAGGACCAGCAGGGTGCCGTGCTCGCGGGTGAGGCGACGCAGTGCCAGCAGGTAGTCGCGGCTGAGCGGCTGCACTCCGGCCTCGCCCTGGATGGGCTCGGCGAAGACGGCGGCGACGTCCCCGGGCGCGAGCGCCTCGGCGAGGGCCTGCTCATCGCCTGCGGGGAGGAACTCGACCCCGCCCGGGAGCGGCTCGAAGGGGGCCCGGTAGGCCTCTTTCGAGGTCAGTGCGAGGGCGCCCATGGTGCGGCCGTGGAAGGAGTTCGACAGCGCCAGGATGCGCGGGCGGCCGGTGCGGCGGGCGATCTTGAACGCCGCCTCGTTCGCCTCCGAGCCCGAGTTCGCGAAGAACACCGCGGACCCCTCCGGGGCCTCGGCGAGCGCGAGCAGCTTCTCGGCGAGCTCGATCTGCGGGGCGCTGGCGAAGAAGTTCGAGACGTGGCCGAGGGTGCCTGCCTGCTTGGTCAGCGCCGCGAGGATCGACGGGTGGGCGTGACCCAGGGTGTTCACGGCGATCCCGGCCAGCAGGTCGAGGTACTCCTTCCCGTCGGTGTCCCAGACGCGCACTCCCTCGCCGCGGGCGAGAACCTTCTGCGGGGTGCCGAACACGGGCAGCAGGGCCTCGCGGTAGCGATCCTCGAAGGACTCCCCCGCCACGTGGTCCGTGGGCGTCGCGCCGGTCGTCGTCGCGCCGGTGGTCGTCGTCGTGCCCGTCATCTCGTCCTCAGACATAGTCGTCCCTCCTCACCATCGTGCCCACACCCTTGGTCGTGAAGACCTCCAGCAGCACCGCGTGCTCGATCCGGCCGTCGATCATGGCGGCGGTGCGCACCCCGGCGTCGACCGCGCCCAGCAGCGCCTCCGCCTTCGGGATCATCCCGGCGGTGAGGGAGGGCAGCATCTCGCGCAGCTCGGTCGCGGAGATCTCGGGGATCAGCGAGCTGCGGTCGGGCCAGTCGCGGTACAGCCCCTCGACGTCGGTGAGCATCACGAGCTTCTCGGCGTCCAGACCCTCGGCGAGGGCCGCGGCCGCGAGATCGGCGTTGATGTTCAGCACCTCCCCGGTGGGGTTGCCGTCGGCGTCGACCTCGGGGGCGATCGAGGAGATCACCGGGATCCGGCCGCTGGCCAGGAGGTCGCTGATGCCGTCGATGTTGACGCCGTTGACGGCGCCCACGTGCCCGAGGTCCACGTCCTCGCCGTCCACGACGGTGCCGCGACGGGTGGCGGTGAACAGCCGTGCGTCCTCACCGGACATCCCGACCGCGAACGGCCCGTGATGGTTGATGAGGCCCACGAGCTGCCGGCCCACCTGGCCCACCAGGACCATGCGCACCACGTCCATCGTGTCCGTGTCGGTGACGCGCAGCCCGCCCTGGAAGGTGGAGTCGATGCCGACGCGCTCGAGCATCGTGTTGATCTGGGGGCCGCCGCCGTGGACGACGACGACGTGGATGCCGGCCAGCCGCATGAAGACCATGTCCGCCGCGAAACCGCGACGCAGCTCGTCGTCGACCATGGCGTTGCCGCCGTACTTGACCACGACGATCTTCCCGCGGAAGCGCTGCATCCAGGGCATCGCCTCGATGAGCACCTCGGACTTCTCGCGCGCCTCGGTGCGGGCGGCGTCGAGCTGCGCGAGCGGGTTCTTGCCGACCAGCTGGCCCTCGGCGGTGTCGGCCTCGGGCCCTGCGGCGGGCTGGGGAGTGTTCTGCGGAGAGGTCATGAGGAGTAGGCGCTGTTCTCTTCGACGTAGTCGTGGGTGAGGTCGTTGGTCCAGATGTCACCGGTGGCCTCCCCGGCGCCGAGATCGACCTCGATGAGGGTCTCGCGCGGGGTCATGTCCACCTCGGAGCGGTCGCGGTGGGCCCCGCCGCCACGGCACACCTCGATCCCGTTGACAGTGACGCTGAGATCGGCGACGTCGAAGGGTGCGACCGCCTCGGGCACGCAGCCGGCCGCGGAGACGATCCGGCCCCAGTTGGGGTCGTTGCCGAAGATCGCGGCCTTGACCAGGTCGGAGCGGGCGATCTCGCGGGCCACCGCGAGGGCGGACTGCTCGGAGGTCGCCGAGCGGACCACGACGTGGACGTCATGGCTCGCGCCCTCGGCGTCCGCCACCAGCTGCCGGGCGAGGTCCGCGCTGACGGCCCGGATCGCCTCGGTGAGCTCGTCGGCCGCGACCATCACGCCGCTGGCCCCGGAGGCGAGCAGGATGACGGTGTCGTTGGTGGACATGCAGGCGTCGGAATCCACCCGGTCGAAGGTGGTCGAGGTGGCCGCCTTCAGGGCCTCCTGCGCGATCGTGGCGTCGACGTCCGCATCGGTGGTGAGCACCACGAGCATCGTCGCGAGCTGCGGGGCGAGCATGCCCGCCCCCTTCGCCATGCCGCCGACGATCGCTCCGGACGCAGTCGTGACCTCTGCGGTCTTCGGCACCGAGTCGGTGGTCATGATCGCGCGGGAGGCGGCCGCATCCGAGTCCGCCCCGGCGGCGAGCTGCTCGCTGGCGGCGGCGACGCCGGCCAGCAGTGGCTCCATCGGCAGCCGCTCCCCGATCAGTCCGGTCGAGCAGACCAGCACGTCCTGGGCGGAGACGTCGAGCAGGCTCGCGAGGTGCTCCGCGGTGCGATGGGTGTCGGCGAAGCCCTCGGGCCCGGTGCAGGCGTTCGCGCCGCCGGAGTTCAGCACGACCGCGCGGGCGCGGCCGTCGGCCACGGCCTCGCGGGACCAGAGGACAGGGGCGGCCTGGACCCGGTTCGAGGTGAACACGGCGGCGGCGACGTCACGCGGGCCGTCGTTGACGACGAGGGCGAGATCGGCGGCGCCGGTGGACTTGATGCCGGCGGCGAGTCCGGCTGCGCGGAAGCCGCGAGGGCGGGTGATCGTCATGAGGAACTCCTCGGGGAGGGTCGAGAACGGGAGGGGCCGACGGGACCGGGCCGACGGCGGGGGGCACGGTCGGGCCGGACGCGTGCGGTGCGGACGGCCGGCCCTCAGGGGGCGAGTGCGGTGCGGGTGAGGCCGGTGGCCTCGGGCAGGCCGAGCGCGAGGTTGAGCGACTGGATCGCCGCACCCGCGGTGCCCTTGACCAGGTTGTCGATCGCGGCGATCACGGTGGCCTGGCCGCTGCGATGGTCCACGGCGGCACCCAGACGGATCGTGTTGGCCCCGGTGACCTCGCCGGTCGTGGGGAAGACGCCCTCGGGCAGCACGGTCACGAAATGCTCGTGCGCATAGTCGGCGGTCAGGGCGGCGAGGAGGTCCGCCGTGGTGGCGGATCCCGTGACCGGGGCGTTGAGCACCGCGAGGATGCCGCGGCTCATCGGCACCAGCACCGGAGTGAAGGTGAGTCGCAGGCCGTCCTTCCCGGAGGAGCGACGGAGGTTCTGCAGCACCTCGGGCACGTGGCGGTGACTGCCTCCGACGGCGTACGGTGCGGCGCTGCCGGAGGCTTCTGCGAACATCAGGTGCTGCTTGGCCGAGCGGCCGGCCCCGGAGTAGCCCACGGGCAGAACGGCGCTGAGCTGGGTGTGGTCGATCAGGCCGGCGCGCACGAGCGGTGCCAGCGCGAGGGATACGGCCGTCGCGTTGCAGCCGGGCACGGCGATCTCTCGGGCGCCGACGATCTGATCGCGCTGCCGGGTGCCGTCGGCCAGCGGCAGCTCGGGCATGCCGTAGGTCCAGGTGCCGGAGTGCTCGGACCGGTAGTACTCGGCCCAGTCCTCGGCGCTCTCGAGCCGATGATCGGCGCCGAGATCCAGCACCAGCACGTCCGGATCCTTCTCGCGCAGTGCGGCCGCGATCTGCCCGGACTGGCCGTGAGGCAGTGCGAGGACGACGACGTCGTGACCGCTGAGCGACTCGACGGAGGTCTCCGTCAGGATCGGGTCATGACCGAGGTCGATGTGCGGCGCGACCTCGCTCAGCCGCTTGCCCGCACTGGAATGCGCGGCGACCGTCGCGATCTCGACCCCGGGATGCGCGGACAGCAGTCGCAGCGTCTCTCCCCCGGCGTACCCGGAAGCGCCGACGACGGCGACGCGCGGCAGGCGCGCCGACGCGTCGCGAGGCGCAGCAGAGACAGGGGAAGCAGAGGCGGGGGTGCCCGATGCGGAAGTCATACCGGAAGTATATACAGCAGAGTGCATGAACAGCCAGTTGGCATCGGAGGGCGTCGATCACTCGTCCCGAGGACCCGTCCCGCACGGCATGACATCGGCACCATGACCTCCTCGACGAACCCACCCCCGTCCGCGCCATATGGCCGCGAGGCAGCACGGCGAGGCAGTGAGCCGGCCCTTTCACGTCGGGGAGAGCATCCGCTCAGGCCTGGTCGAGCATGCGATGCTTCAGCGCCTTGCTCCACTCGTAGGTGGTGTGCGTGATCGCGTCGTCCTTGAAGGCGACGCCATCGCGGTCGACGGCATACGAGAAGATGCCACCCTTCGCCGCCCCGTCGGGCTGCCAATCGGCGAACTCCACGGCCCGGGACTCTTCGAAGGGATCCGAGGTGTCGTTCCACTCGTTCGACCCGTCGTTCTCCTCGTAGAACGAGAATCCGATGAGGTACTGCTCCGGGTCGATGAACGGCGCGAAGGAATCCCAGGTCGACTGCAGCGACGAGATCGAGCGTCCATAGGACTGCACCAGAACGAAGTCGAAGCAGTCGGGCGTGGCGCGGAACAGCGGCACACGCCCGTCCCGGTTGGTGTCGTAGATGAAGAGTCGGTCGGTCCCGCTCTTGGGGCCGATCAGTCGCGAGAGCTCGAGGAACACCCCCACCGCTCGTGCCGTCTCGGACTCGTCGAGGGTGCGCTCCATATCGATGTCCAGACCATCGAGCCCGTGCGCCTCGACCAGCGTCTCCACAAGGTGCTCGGCATTCGCGCGGTGCCCGTCGGCGGTATCCGGGAATGCAGGATCCAGGACGGCCTGGATGTCCGTGGTCCTCACGACGCGGGTTCCCCTGCTGCGGAGAGCTGGCACGTACTCCTCACGCAGCACGGTCCAGAACGGACTGTCATCCGGGGTGTAGTCGGGGAAGACGAAGGCCAGGTCGATCTCCGCGGGAATCTCCCCCATCGAGTTCGGACGAGTCGGGTCGACCGCCCGGTCGTGCCAGGTGCGGAAGTAGGCGAACTCGAGCGGAGGAGCCATCTCGCACCCATCACCTCCTTCTGACTGCCGCGCGTGGCGTGGCATCCTCTCCTCCTCCGTCGCCCCGGGCAGGAGGCCCTGCCCCCGCGAGGGTTCCGGTGGTGCCGCCGCAGCCAGCGTCGACGTTCCGAGTGCTGCGGCACCCATCGCCCCTGCTATCAGGGCGCGGCGAGAAGTGTTCTGAGTCATCGGTGGCCTTTCTCCATACGGGCGTCGTCGCCCGCCGTCGGCACAGCTCCCTGCAGGGAGTCGCGTCCCGGACCATTGCCCCAACATCGATCCTCGGTTCGGTCACGAGTGGGTAACGTGGTCCGGAACAGCCAAGTTAACCGCTAAAGTCACGCTGGACAACCAATCATCGACGATTGCTCGAACTCCGAGGTACGTCGCGTTCACGAGGTGGTGATGATGACCGAGCCTGCCCCCATCGACGCCGTGACACCGGTAGCCGAAGCGACCCGTGCTGCCGAGTCGACACACGACGGGTCCACAGCACCGGGCCGCCGGCCCGGAGCGCGATCGAGTCGACTCGCCGGACTCGTCTATCTGCGACAGCGCCTCACGATGTACCTGACCGTGGCCATCGTGAGCATCCTGGTGAACTTCATCCTGCCGCGCTTCATGCCGGGCGATCCGGCAACCCAGATGATCCGCGACATCACCAACCGCACTGGCGCCCCGCCGTCCGGCTATCAGTCCCAGCTGATCAAGGCGCGCTACGGGGATCCGGACCGTCCCGTGCTGCTCCAGTTCTGGGACTACTTCTCGCGACTCGTGCAGGGCGACCTCGGTCAATCCGCGCAGTACTACCCGATCTCCGTCACCGAGCTCATCGGGCGCGCTCTCCCCTGGACCCTCTACCTGGCCATCGTCTCCACCGTGCTCGGCTGGATCATCGGCACGTACCTCGGAGCACGGCTCGGGTGGAAGCCCGGACGCCGGCTCGACGCGATCCTGACCCCTGTGTCGATGTTCTTCAGCTCGATCCCTGCATTCTGGCTCGGCCTGCTCATCGTCTGGTACCTGGCCTACAGCAACGGTTGGTTCCCGAACCAGGGCGCATACAACAACTCGCTCGAGATCGACTTCACCAGCCTTGACTTCTACCTCTCCGCCCTCTTCCACGGTGCACGTCCGCTCTTCACCTTGATCATCGTCGGCTTCGCCAGATGGCTGTTCTCCATGCGCAACATGATGATCACGACCGTCAACGAGGACTACGTCCAGCTCGCCCGCGCCAAGGGCCTGCCGGAGAACAGGATTCGCAGCCGTTACGCCGCGCGAAACGCCCTGCTGCCCAACTTCACGGGGCTCGCGCAGTCCATGGGCGGCGCGCTGACGGCGGTGATCCTCGCCGAGACGGTGTTCATCTACCCCGGAATCGGATCACTCCTCACCGGAGCACAGGCTGCCCGCGACTACCCCGTCATGCAGGGCGTGATGCTCATGGTCATCTTCGCTTCGCTGCTGTTCAACTTCATCGCCGATTCCGTCTACGTCCTCCTGGACCCACGTACACGAGAGGTGAAGTGACATGCTGAAGCGCTTCCTCCTCATCGGCAAGGTGCAGATCGGCCTCGCCATCATCGCGGTGTTCACGCTCACCGCGTTCTTCGGGCCCTGGTTCAGCCAGAACGTGCTGGGCATGACCCCGCAGCAGGTCGATTACCAGAATCTGACCGGAGGTCCGCCGGACTCAACGCACTGGCTCGGCACCACCAGCCAGGGCCAGGACGTCATGGCGTGGATGCTCTACGGCACGCGCACGTCGATGCTGGTCGGATTCGCCTCCGCCGTGATCGGCACGGTGCTCACAGTCGTCATCGGTGCCTGGGCAGGATTCTCCGGCGGGCTCGTGGACCGATTCCTCAACGGGACGATCCTGGTCTTCGGAAACTTCCCGACCTTCGCCCTGCTGTTCATCGTGGCCGCAGCCTTCCAGAACGCGAACTGGTTGCTGGTCTCCATCGTCATCGGCGGCATCGAATGGGCCAGCGGGGCCAGGCAGATCCGCGCTCAGACCATGAGCCTGCGGGGCCGCGATTTCACCACTGCGCTGCGTACCGTCGGGGAATCCCGGGCACGGATCATCCTGGTCGAGGTCATGCCCCACCTGCTCGGAGTCATCTCCCCGATGTTCCTCGGCCTCATCGCCGCTGGCGTGAACCAGCAGGCTGCCTTGGCCTTCCTGGGCATCGGCAATCCGTCGGAACCCTCCTGGGGCCTGATGATCAACTGGGCGATGACGCAGAACGCCCTCTTCCGTGGCCTCTGGTGGTGGTTCATTCCTCCGGGCCTCGCCCTGTGCCTCATCGGATTCGCGACCACCATGGTCAATTTCGGCTTCGACGAGATCACCAACCCCACGCTGTCGAGCAAGCGGATGAAGCTCATGCGGGTATTCCTACGGGACCGATCCCGCAGCACCGCTGCCGCGCGGAAGAAGGAGATGGCCACGCGATGACACTCACCACTGCACCTGCAATCCTCGAGACCGAATCGGAGATCATCGACCGGCTCGAGAACTCGCCGACACTCTTGGACGTCCGCGGCCTCTGCGTCGATTACGTGACGGAAGCCGGGAACATCCGCGCCTGCGACGACATCGATCTCACCCTCAAACGCGGGGAGATCCTCGGGGTCGCCGGCGAATCCGCCAGCGGGAAGTCCACCCTGCTCAACGCACTCGGGCGACTGCAGCGGATGCCCGCGGCGACCAGCGCCGGAGAGATCGTCTTCCATCCGACGGACGGCACCGACCCGGTCGATCTCGCGGCTCTCAGCGAGGCCGAGCTCGCCCCCTACCGCTGGACCAAGATCTCCGTCGTCATGCAGTCCGCGATGGCGAGCCTGAATCCCGTCATCCGGCTCGGAGAGCAGTTCACCGACGTCATCCGTACGCATGATTCTCGGCTCTCGGAACAGGACGCACGCGACCAGGCCGCAGACCTCCTGACCATGGTGGGGATCAGCTCCGACCGACTGACGGCCTTCCCGTTCCAGCTCTCCGGCGGCATGCAGCAGCGGGCTCTCATCGCGCTCTCGCTCGCCTGCGATCCGGACCTCGTCCTCATGGACGAGCCGACCACCGCGGTCGACGTCGTGATGCAGCGGCAGATCCTCGACCAGGTGCTGGCGGCCCAGGAACGACTGGGATTCGCCGTCGTCTTCGTGACCCATGACCTGT
>NZ_JBQSYW010000036.1:0-13316 GCF_052379725.1 Brachybacterium sp. 107
GCATTGATCGTAGTTCTGGATTCCTTCTGGTCGTGCAGGTTCATGAACGCGTCGAGGCGACGATCAACTGCCCACTCTCCGACAGCTTCGACGAGAAGGCGTCGACGTCGGGCAGCACGGTCGGCAATGGATCCGCAATCATCCAGCTCGGCGTCCGGCCGACCGGCCATATGCCCGGACCGGCCCTCGTTCTTCCGATAGCTCCACCCAACTCCAGGCACCTCAAGTGACCCGCCGTGACCCGACGAGGATCAGCACAAGGTTCGGCACAGATCTGCACCACCCGTCTTGAGGCGTTCTTGGGGGAAGGACGCTCTCCGGCCGATCTTGAGGGAATCTATGGCGATCTCGCCCCGCCGTCCTGCAGATGACGGGGCATGCTGAGGCCATGACCACTGCCCCGGTGCTTGATACTGATGCGCTGCACCGTCTGGGCGAAGAGCTGGGCGACGCCGACATCCTGTGTGGATTCCTCCGTCGCTATGTCGCCATGTTGGCCCAGCGCATCGCACGCCTCGAGCACGCCCTGGCCGCCCAGGACCACGAGGACTGGATGGACGCCGTCCTCAGCCTCAAGACGTCCTCGGCGCAGGCCGGGGCACCGGCCCTCGCAGCTCTGGTCTCCGGCCTCCAGGAGGACACGGAGCACCGTGCGTCAGCGTCGTGGGAGCGCTGGTCTGCCGCTGGTTGCCGGGCCGAGGGCATGAAGGCCCTGCGCGGGTTGGCAGCTGAGACCGTCCGCCAGCTGCTGATCTACCTCCGCCACTCCCGGATGCCCGCGGCCCGAACTACCTGATGCCTCGAACGCCGCCCGCCATGCGATAGCCCACCCCGCGCACGGTCTGGACCCAGCGGGGTTCCTTCGCATCGTCGGCGAGCTTGCGCCGCAGGTTCCCCAGATGAACCTCCACGGTGCGTTCGTCGGCCCCCGACACGAAGGTGCCGTCGCCCGCTTCATCCCCGCGAAGGGTCCGGGCCAGCTCGGCCTTGGACCGCACCACTTGTCCGCTGTGCATGAGCGTCTCCAGCAGCACGAACTCGGTCGGTGTCAGCGGGACCTCGCGTCCGTCGGCCACGACCTGGTGAAGGTTCGGATACAGCTCGAGCCCCTCCGACTCCAGACGGAACTCTGCCGCGGATGCAGCGGTGGGCATCGGTGCCCCCGTCACCGATCCGGCAGCGGCTCCGGTTCTCCCCGCCGGATCGTGGACCGTGGGCGCTGGAGCATCCGCGACGAGGGATCCGGCCGGACCTCCTGCAGTGGCGTCCGAGGGCGCAGTCGGAGAGGCCGGGGTCACCGGAGTGGCTCTCCCGACTCTGGGCCGGCGCATCATGGCCTCGATCCGAGCTCGCAGCTCGCGGGGGCGGAACGGCTTGGTGACGTAGTCATCTGCGCCGACTTCCAGGCCCAGGAGGGTGTCGATCTCCTCGGTGCGGGCCGTCAGCATCACCACGTAGGCGTCGGAGAATTGGCGCACCTGGCGGGTGACCTCAAAGCCGTCGATATCCGGCAGCCCCAGGTCGACGGTCACGACCACGGGTTCGTTCTCGCGCACGGCAGCAACCCCAGCGGTGCCGGTCCCGGCCTCGTGCACCGTGAATCCGGACTGGCCCAGAAGAGCCACCATGAGCTCTCGGATGTCTTCGTCGTCCTCGACGACGACGGCAACGCGTCGGTCCATGCAAGACACCCCCAGTGCTCTTCTCCGCCCCCACGATATCGGGACACCTGTACCGCGGATGTTCACGGTCCACCACAGATCTTCTGCGCGTCAGTTCGACCAGATCACCCAGGGGCAGGACTCCCGGGGCGTGGCTCTCGGCAACCCCGAGCAGGTGTCCCTCGTGCTGGCCGCGACGATGCAGGGCATCGCGTCTCTGATCAATGGCGACAGGGTCGACGTGTCGCTGCTCGACGAGCTGACGGACAGGGCCAGCGATCAGGTGCCGCGGGGTGCGGGCCCCGCGTGGGTGCTGGCGCGCACGACGCCACCGCGTAGCGATCCCGGCAAGGCCGAGCGCCCGACCGACGATCCTGCCGTCGCCGTTCGTGGTGGAGGCGAAGGGCTGCGTGCCCTCCACTCCTGCCGTCCGGTTCGGCACTGGGTGCGGCAGCGATCTCTGTCCGAGGGGTCCGCTACCGTTTCCACACGGCATGTCGCCGCACTTCGCCCGCGTCAGGAGACCCCATGGAGTCTGAGATCCACGTGATCAGCGATGGTGACGGATTGGCCATCATCGGCGATCCGGCAGCTGTCGACGAGTTTCTTAGCTCTGCGGGCGTCCCTTCGCGAGAGCTCCCGGTGGAGAAACTGCGCTCCACCGCTAGGAAGGGCACCGCCCTGCGGGCCGGGTCCGGAGTCTTCACAGCGGCCGCCGAGGTTTCGGCGAATGCTGGCCGCTGGGTGAAGCTCACCGAAGACTCCGCGAGGAAGCTCACGGTGGGTGCCGCGATGAAGGGTTCCACCGAGGGCATCAGTCGAGCTGTCGTGACGGAGAAGGGCAAGATCACGTCGATCCTTGAGTTCGCGAAGACTCCAGGGTCAATGCTCACCAACCCTGCGATGCTCGCGGGCGCTGCCGGACTCATGGCGCAGGTCGCGATGCAGCAGTCGATGGACGAGATCACCGACTATCTCGCCGAGATCGACGAGAAGGTCGACGACGTACTCCGCGCACAGAAGGATGCGGCACTCGCCGGCATGATCGGTGCGGGATTCGTGATCGATGACGCGATGACCATCCGAGAGAGCCTGGGCCGGGTTCCGGAAACCACATGGGATCAGGTGCAGTCCACCGCAGGCACGATCGCCAGCGCGCAGGCCTACTCGCTGCGACGGCTTGATGCCCTTGCCGTGAAGATCGAGAGCAAGACGGCGATGGCCGATATCGCAAAGGCGGCGAAGCAGGCTGAGCCTGAGATCCGAGAATGGCTCGCGGTGCTCGCGCGCACCGTCCAGCTGCTGGATGCGAAGGATGTGCTCGAGCTCGAGCGGGTGCTGGAGACGGCACCGAGGGAACTGGATCGCCACCGCCTTGCTCTGCGAGCGGCACGGCAGAACCGGCTCGAGAAGATTGCGACCAGCACCGCGATGCTTCTGGAACGCGCCGACGCCGCCGCCGGCATCGCCAACGCGAAGGTGCTGCTGCACCCGGGCACTGCCACGTCGGTGGTGCGTTCGAGCAACAGCGTCACGGTCGACGTGGCCGCGTTTCGCGGCCGGCTCGGCCTCGAGGGCGAGCACGAATCCGTGGCGACAAGACGATGGGTGGAGGCCGCCGCCGATATGCGTGACGGCGTCCGGATCGGCGTGGAGGACACGGGCGCTGCTGGTGTCGATATCGCCAAGCGCCTCGGCATCGGTACAGCTGAGCGGGCGCGCTCAGCGCGCGCGAAGGTCTCCCGTGGGATCGGTGAGCGCGTGCAGCGCCGTCGCGAACGGGGCGAGAAGCTCACCGACGACTGAGGCTCTCCGGCGAGGATCTCCGACACCCGAGAACTCCTTGATCCCGCAACTCGCGGCCGAATCGACAGGCACGACCTGCATCTCAGGCCGGCGGCAGGTCACGCATGGCGAGCACCCGGGCCACGATCTCCTCGTACACGTCCTGCGTGTAGTGGAACGGGGCGAGGCCCCAGCGGTGCTCGGGGTCCGCGAGCACGCCGAGGGGCTGCAGCTCGAGAATCTCGAAGCCGAGTTCGCGCAGGTGGTCGAAGTAGCGCCGATAGGCCTCGTTGGCTTCCATCGCGCTGGTGCCCATGCTGAGCGGCGTCTCGCGACCGTCGACGGTGACCAGCGCCCACGGCACCTGCAGCACGATGGTCTTCTCGAAGAGGCCGAGCTCGCGCAGGCGATCACGGAACGCCTCGGCCCGCGGGGCCCAGAGCGCGAAATGCCCGTCGGAGCCGAAGGCGACATGGTGAGCATCGTTCACGACCTCCAGAACCTCGGGCACAGCGGTGACGTCGATGCTGCGCGTGACGACGGAGCCGTCGTCGAAGACATGTACGCCATGGCGCTCATCGGTGAGGTCCCACAGCATCAGATCCACAGTCGGCGCGATCTTCTCGAGTCGCCGCTCGAGGTCTCCGGCGAAGTCGGCCTCCATCATGCGGCGCTGGAAGCGGGAGGAGACCTGGGGATCCTCGGGGAAGCGTGACGACGCATCCTGACCGGCGGAGATCAGCGACTGCCGCGCGACGTAGTCGGCGACGCTCAGGTGCGAAGAACCGGCGAGATCCACGGAGTCGCGCGCCACGCAGCTGCCGTAGATCGCCACACGCATCGGCGTCGTCTCGGCGGGCTGATCGGTCACGGCAGGTCCTCTATCGTTCTGGCGGCAGGGTCCCCGAGCAGGTCGGGTCGGGCGTCAGAGTACCTGGGCGCGGCGCGGTCGCCATGGAGTCGAAGTCTCCTTGTGGCGCTCCCGACAGCCGTTCTGCGGTGCTGACGTCAGGTCGTCCGCGCTGCTACCGCGGATCATCCGGACCGCCGACGAGACAACGTCGGGCCTCGTTGCCCCTGCTGATCATGGGATCATGGGGCGCCTGTTCTTCGCCCTACCCACCCTGAGGTGCCCATGCCCCCGCAGTCCTCGTCCCGCCTGCAGACGCTCCGCACAGGGCTGTGGCATCTGCGCACTGGCGGCCTCGGGCAGGTGCGCACCTGGAATCTGCGGCGCCGCACCGTGTCCTACGGAGTGGGCGACGGGTTGGGCAGCACAGACGCCCAGGGGCACCTCTCCTTCCCTCCGGCCAAGCTCGTGGAGCGTGCCCCCCGCCTGCAGGGTCTGCGTGCCGCGGTGATCCTCGACGACTTCTCAATGCTGGCCTGGAGCCACGAGTTCGAGACCCTCGCCGTGAAGCCGTCCACCTGGCGCGAGCAGCTCGCGGAGCAGCCCGTGGACCTGCTGCTGGTGGAATCCGCCTGGCACGGCAACAAGGACGCCTGGCAGTACCAGCTCACCGGCTCGAAGGCTCCCTCCCAGCCACTGCAGGACCTCGTAGCCCACTGCCGGGACGCTGGGATCCCCACCGTGTTCTGGAACAAGGAGGACCCGCCGCACTTCGAGGACTTCCTGGACACCGCGACGCTCTTCGACCAGGTCTTCACCACGGATGTGACCCTGCTGCCCCGCTACCGGGAAGCTCTGGGCCACGACCGCGTGGAGGTGCTGCCCTTCGCCGCGCAGTCCGCCGTGCACAATCCGATCCGCCCGAAGCACGGCCACCAAGCACGCGATGTGGCCTTCGCGGGCATGTACTTCGCGCATAAGTTCCCTGAGCGCCGCGAGCAGATGGACATGCTGCTGGGCGGCGCGCTGGATGCTTCCTCGCGCATGGAGACCGGCTTGGAGATCTTCTCCCGCTTCCTCGGGGACGACAAGCGGTACCAGTTCCCCGGCGCCCTCGCCGATCGGGTGGTCGGCTCGCTGGGCTACGACCGGATGCTCACCGCCTACAAGGCGTACAAGGTGTTCCTCAACGTGAACTCGGTGGTCACGAGCCCGTCGATGTGCGCGAGGCGGATCTTCGAGATCACCGCCTCGGGTACGCCGGTGGTCTCTGCCCCCTCCCCCGCGATCGGGAAGTTCTTCCCGGCCGACGAGGTCCCCGTGGTCGACTCGCGGGAGGACGCCGCGCATGTGGTGCGGGCGCTGGTCCGCTCCCCCGAGCTGCGTGACCACACCGTGCACCGCGCGCAGCGCCGCATCTGGCGCGAGCACACCTACACCCACCGCGCACGCCAGATCCTCGAGGCCGTGGCTCTCGAGGAGAAGGCCGGCAGAGCGGGCCTCCCCGGCGCGGCCGGGCTGCCGACGGTCAGCATCATGGCGGCGACCAATCGCCCCGCGCAGCTCGATCACCTCGTGTCCCAGGTGGCCCAACAGGCCGGCGTGGAGCGGCAGCTCGTGCTGGTCACCCACGGCTTCACGGCGCCCGAGCAGACCCTCGAAAGGGCGCGCGAGCTCGGGGTGGAGAACGTGGTGCTGCTCGAGGCACCCACCACGTGGACGCTCGGCACCTGCTTGAACGCGGCCGTGGATCGGGCCGACGGCGAGGTGCTCTCCAAGATGGACGACGACGACCTCTATGGGGAGCACTACCTGCACGACCTCTTGCGCGCCCGCGAGTTCTCCGCCGCCGACGTGGTGGGCAAGCATGCCCACTACATGTACCTGGCCGGAACCGACGCGACGCTCCTGCGCTTCCCCTGGATGGAGCACAACTTCACCGACCGCGTCATGGGCCCGACTATCACCGCCGGCCGCGACGTGTTCACCGCCCACCCCTTCGCGGACGTCTCCCGCGGGGAGGACACGGCCTTCCTCGACTCGGTCGTCACGGCCGGCGGGCGCATCTACTCCGCGGACCGCTTCGGTTTCACCCAGATGCGCCACGGTGAATCCGGTGGCCACGCCTGGTCCGTGAACGATCGTGAGCTGCTCGCCAGTGCGGATGTGGCCTGGTTCGGCCGCAACGACGACCACGTGATGATCTGACCGCCCGCTCCGCCGCCTTGTGACTGCACGACGAGAAGGATTCATGACACGACGTCGCTGGTCCATCGCAGCCTCCGTGACGGTCGCCGTGGTGATCGTGCTGTTGGTGGTGGGCACCGTCACCCAGCAGCCCCGAGCACTCTTCGGCGACGGTGGACTGTTCAGGCCGGACGAGTCATCCACGTCCTCGCCGGCCGCAGAGCCGACGCCCGAGCCGACACCCGAGCCGTGGGCCGAACTGGACCTCCCCGGCTACGACGCCGACCCCGGGCCGCTCACGCTGACTCCTGTGGCCGAGGCGACCGGCACACCGATCACCGCCTCCCTCGCCCTCGAGCCGGGGGCCTCCCCCATCGGCGGCACCGTGGGGCTCAGCTTCGACGCCACCGAGCTCGCCTCGGAGCTGTGGGACTCCCCGCACTCGAATCTGACGCTGATGCTGTCCGAGCTGGACCGGCCGGCCCTGAGGTTCGGCGGCAACGGGGTGGACCGCCGCATGTGGTGGACCTCGACGGAGGAGCCAGCTCCCTCATGGGCGGACGTCACGGTCACCCCGGCTGATCTGGAGCGGGTCGCAGCCGTCGCCGAGGACGTGGACTCCCTGGTGACGATCGATCTGGACCTGGGGCACGACGACCCCGCCCGCGCCGCGGACATGGCCGCCCACGCCCGCGATGCCTTCGGCGACCGCCTGCTCGCCGTCGCGATCGGTAACGAGCCCAACGGCTTCTTCCACGAGAATCAGCCTCAGCTCGCCGTGCGCGACAAGGGCTGGGGCCCCGAGCCGTACCAGGAGTCGCTCCGTGAGTACTCGGCCGCGCTCGAGAAGGCGTCGCCGGGGATCCCGGTGGCCGGGCCCGGCGCGTACGACACGACCTGGATGCGCGCCTTCACCGAGGCGGGGCTGCCGAACACGGCGGCGCTCACGATGCACTGGTATCCGCTGTGGGACTGCAAGGGACCGGCGTCCTCCATCGGCAACCCCACTCTCGAGGACCTCACCTCCCCTGCACTGCGTGAACGCACGCGAGAGCTGGTCGACCTGGGCGTCGGGGTCGCGGAGGAGAACGATCTGCCGCTGTGGATGGAGGAGACGGGGCCGACGTCCTGCCCCGGTACCAACGAGACCTCGCGCACCCACGCCCAGGCGCTGTGGACGGCGGACTTCACCTTGACCGCCGCAGAAGCCGGCGCCGAGCGCCTCGCCTTCCACTCCACGCTGCAGGCCTGCACCGGCGGTGCCCCGATGAGTCCGATCTGTGCGACCGGCACTCTTGAGGATCCGGGAATGATCACTGCCGGCCGCACCAGCTATCTCTCGCTCATGCAGCTCGGGTACTTGCCCGCGGGTCAGGTGCTGGCGCCCCATGTGAGCGGCGACGGCGCCGTGATGGTCCACGGCGTCTACGGGGACGACGGCAGTCTCGCGATCGTCCTCGTCGATCTGCGGAACCCGGCAGCTGGCGATGCCGGTGCAGTCCCCATCGAGCTGAGCGCTCCGAGCGGCCTCCCCCGTGACGCGCCTCGGTCATGGGCCATCACCGATGGCTCGCGACTCTCCGGCGATGCCCTCGACGCCCAGAAGTCCGCGCTGACCGCCCCGACGTTGCTCGACGGCGAGTTCGCTGACGCGACGCTCGCTCCGGCCCAGCCACTGTCCGTGACCAGCGAGCCGGGGACGGTGACGCTGCTGCGGCTGGAGCCGGCCAGCAGCGACGCTGACCCCTCCGACGGCTAGCAGCGCGGGCCGCTCAGGGTTGTCGGTTACTCGTGAGTTCGACAACGCGGGTCCCACGCCACCGGGTCCCGCTGCTCGATCGAGACCTCCGACCTGCACGTCCTGCACCCGATGAGGAGAACGACGCTGGACCAGCAGGTGTCCGATGCGTAGCCCAGAGGAGAACTTCTGGACGACCGCCCGCAACACCTGTTGTGTAGCTGACAACTGTTGTTCTGGCTGTTCCTCAGCTTCCACACAGAAGCTACTGTGATGGCGGCGTCGCGTGCGACGTCACTACTCCCTCCCCCCAAACGCCAGGAGACCCGATGAGCCCGAACGTCCCCCTCGATACCGTCAGCGTGATCGGTCTCGGTTACATCGGTCTCCCGACGGCCGCAGTGCTGGCCCAGGCCGGCAAGACCGTCATCGGGGTCGACGTCAAGCAGGAGAACGTGGACGCGATCAATGCGGGCACGGTCCCCTTCGTCGAAGAGGGCCTCGAGACGGTCGTTGCCGGCGTCGTCGCCCAGGGCAAGCTCTCCGCACAGCTGGAGACCCCTGAGGCAGACGCCTACATCGTCTCCGTGCCCACCCCGTTCAAGGGCGATCACGACGCCGATCTCTCGTACATCGAGGCAGCGGCCCGCGGGATCGCGCCCAAGCTCTCCGGTGGCGAGCTTGTCGTCCTCGAGTCGACAGCTCCTCCCGGAGCGACCGAGCACATGGCGGACGTGATCCTGCAGGCGCGTCCCGAGTTCACGCTCGAGCCGAACCTTCCCAACTCGCTGTACTTCTCGCACGCCCCGGAGCGTGTGCTCCCCGGCCGCATCATGATCGAGATGGTCGAGAACGACCGCATCATCGGCGGCATGACCCCCGAAGCCGCCGAGATGAACCGCGACCTGTACGCGAGCTTCTGCCACGGCGAGCTGCTGGTCACCGACGCGAAGACGGCCGAGATGGCCAAGCTGACCGAGAACGCCTTCCGCGACGTGAACATCGCCTTCGCGAACGAGCTGTCGATCATCGCCGACCGTCAGAGCATCGACGTGTGGGAGCTCATCGAGCTCTCCAATCACCACCCGCGCGTGAACATCCTCCAGCCCGGCCCGGGCGTGGGCGGCCACTGCATCGCGGTGGACCCGTGGTTCATCGTCTCGGCGGACCGCGAGCACTCCAATCTGATCCGCACGGCCCGCGAGGTCAACGACTCCAAGCCCGAGCTCGTGATCGAGAAGGTCCTCAAGAAGGCCGATAAGTTCAAGAACCCGACCGTCGCCGCCCTCGGCATCGCCTTCAAAGCCAACATCGATGACCTACGCGAGTCCCCCAGCCGCAACATCGCCGGCTCCCTCGCCGGGAAGCTCACCGACGGCACCGTGCTCGTCGTGGAGCCCAACGTCGACGAGCTGCCCAAAGAGCTCGCCGAGAAGGACAACGTCGAGCTCGCAGAACTCGACTCGGCCCTCGAGCGCGCCGACATCGTGCTGCTGATGGTCGACCACGACCCCTTCAAGGAGATCGATCGCGACCTCCTGCAGGAAAAGATCGTCATCGACACCAAGGGACTGTGGCGGTGACCGAATCCAACGATTCGACCTCGGGATTCCGGTGGCGCCGCGGCGACGGCCGCTCCGAGGCCGCACAGGCTGCTCGAGCGGTCCGCCAGGAGCAGGCGGACCGCACGGCGAAGCTGCTTGACGAGGCGCGTCAGGTTGCGCAGCAGCCGGAGAAGTTCGAGAAGGCGCTGGCTTCGTTCCGTATTGCCGCCGCCGCATCGGATTTTGATGTGTCGGTACTCCTGGAGTACGCACGCTTCTTGATCGGCAACTCGCGCGGCAGCACTGCTGAAGAGGTCCTGGCCCTGTCATTAGCCAGCAATGGTGCACAGGTCGACGCCGTGGAGCTGTATCTCGAGCTCGTGCGTGAGCTCGAGCTCACGCCCAGTCGCGCTACCTGGGCTCTGAGTCGACTGGCGCAGGACGTTCCCCACGCACCCGAGGCACAGCGCGCGGCCCTGGACTACGCCATTCCTCACCGCCTCGACGACGCCCTGCAGGCGATAGGGACGTCGGGAGACCCCGTGAACCGGGCCATCGTGCAGATCAACGAGGCGTACAAGAACAACACGTTCTCGCAGGAGACGCTGGACGCCGCCGGTATCGGACTGGGCGCCAACGATCTCGTGCGGGCGCACCTGACGGTTGTGCTCGCGCGGGGCAACCGCACCGCTGCCGGCGTTCTCCTGAGAGACGCCGACACCAAGGCTGTCCCGGTGAATGCCCTGCGCAGGGCTATCCGCCGCGCGCGGTCAGCCGGCAAGCAGAAGCAGCTCATCGAGTACCTCGAGGCGTACCGACGGATCCTCCCGGAGGACGGCTGGGCCAAGAAACTGCAGAACGAGACGCAGCGCAACGCGGTCAGCAACTACCAGCTGGGCAAGACGGGTTTCCCGTTCCCGAAGATGCGCCCCACTCCCGCCTATGAGGCGGAGGACCACAAGGTCTTCTACCTGCTGCACAACTCCCTGCCGCACAACTCGGCCGGTTACGCGACGCGCACCCACGGCCTGCTCTCCGAGCTGAACCGCATCGGCTGGGATGTCGACGGGGTCACCCGTCTGGGCTACCCCTACGACATGCCCGGCAATGCCGAGGTGCCGGACGTCCCCCTGCACGACGTGGTGGGGAACGTCGATTACCGGCGCCTGCTGACGAGCCGGGAGATCGAAAAGAAGAACCCCCTTTTCCACTACACCGAGCGCTACTCGAGCGCCCTGCTCGACCTCGCCAAGGAACAGCGCCCGGCGATCATCCACGCGGCGTCCAACCACTTGAACGGCCTCACGGCGGTCAAGACCGCCCGTCAGCTCGGCATCCCCTCGGTCTACGAGGTGCGTGGCCTGTGGGAGGTCACCCGTGGCTCCCGCAACCCGGAATGGGCCGAGAGCAACATGTACAAGTACATCGCGCGCATGGAGGCCGACGCCGCGAAGGGCGCCACCCGCGTCTTTGCGATCACCGAGGCGCTGCGCGAAGAGATGATCACGCGCGGTGTGGACGGCGACAAGATCGAGATCGTGCCCAACGGCGTGGATACCTCGCGGTTCAACCCCATCCCCCGCGATGAGGAGCTCGCCTCGCAGCTTGGCGTCGCCGGCAAGACTGTCATCGGCTACGTGGGTTCGGTGCTGGACTACGAAGGCATCGAGCTGATCCTCGAGGCGGCCGAGGTTCTCAACCGTGTTCGCGAGGATTTCCGTGTGCTCATCGTCGGTGACGGGGCAGAGTTGGAGCGATTCCAGAACCACGTGCAGGAGCGCGAGCTCGAGCACGTCGTCACCTTCACTGGACGCGTGCCCCACGAAGAGGTCGAGCGGTACTACTCACTGGTCGACATCACGCCGTTCCCCCGCCTGCCCCTGCCGGTGTGCGAGATGGTGTCGCCCCTCAAGCCCTTCGAGGCCATGGCGATGGGCAAGGCCGTGATCGCCTCCGACGTCGCCGCCCTCCAGGAGATCGTCACGCCCGGCGTGAACGGCTATCTTCACGAGAAGGGCAGCACGGAGTCTCTCATCGAGCAGCTCGTGAGGATGCTCGACGATCCCGAGCACACCAGACAGATCGGCATTCAGGCGAGAGAATGGGTCGTGGAGAACCGCGACTGGTCACGACTCTCGATGCTCATCGCGGACTCGTACGCTGAGCTGACCAGGTGAGTGATCCCGTTCCTGTGCACGACCACGCAAACATTCACAAGGTGGCCTGAGATTCCATGACCCCTCCGACAGTCTCCCGGAGCCGTTTCGGGATACTGCTCGCGATGATTGCTGTGCTCGTGGTCGCAGTACTCGTGCTCATATTCTGTGTCACGCCACATCACGACAACACAAACGAACAGTCTCGAAAATCGCCGCAACCGGAGGCGTCGACGAGCGTTACTCGTGCGTCATCCATGGAACTCCCCGCGGAATCGGAAGTGGTCTCCTTCGACTTCGAGGTTCCCGAGCGAGGTCAAACGCTCCTTGAACTATCGGTGGGCGCTACTTTCACTGCAAGCACCGGAGAGAAGCGCGCCCTCTATGCGATCGTGGGCATGTCCTGCGGAAGCATCGATGGCCCGACCAATACTCAGTCGGTCAGTGGCACCGAAAACCTGATACATCAGACGACTCGTCAGCTTACTCAGCTGCTCTCCTACGATGTGGAAACTTCGGGGCGTCATCGATGCAATGCAAGCATCAATGCTCCGAACTGGGATCACGAGTACGGCGATGCGAAACTGTCGCTCGAGGCGACGATCAGAGTCATCACGCCGGACGATGAGCCATATCAACTCGTCACGGCAGACTCCGAGCACCCGGTCGTGCTGGATCCGGGTGAGACGGTCTCCGCGGTAGAAGGGTCGTTCCCCCTCATCACCGGCTCCACTGGTGATCTCGGCGTCGCGTCCACCACGCACCTCACGTCATGCACTATCAGCAACGGGTCACGCGACCAGACTCAAGCGAACTTGTGTACGGAGCCCAAGGTCAACCGCGAAGGAAGCCAAGTTTCAACGCGGACGACGGTACAGCAGCTGAATGGAGATGAAGTGTGCCGTACAGTGACCGCAGATCGAAGTCTTACCGCGATCGATCACCTAGTTCATCACCGCCTGCTCAGCTCCCAATCGAGAACCCAAGGGTTCCTGTCGAATCCTTGCGGGAATCGGCTCCGGGTCGTCCATGAGATCTCCAACGACGGACCGGCGGCCCTCGTCGTGCACCGATCCACCACGAATGCCGCCATCATCACCTATTGAGCACGGAGGCTCTCCCATGCTTGTCTCGAGCTATTCGGCCGTTCCCGACGAGTCCTTCGACGGGTATGCATTTGTCGGCGCCGATTTCATTGCAGAGCCGGAGGGGTACACCCGATTCCGTTCTAGCCTCGATATTTCAGGCTCATCGCATCTGAGGGTGTAGCTGGTTTCTGAATCCTCCTGATTCGAGGAGGCTGCGGGCGATGTAGTTGGTGAGATTCCGGAAGCCGAGAGCTGAACCGCGGAGATGCTCGAGGCGGCCGTTGATCGCCTCGGTGGGACCGTTACT
>NZ_JBQSYW010000037.1:0-9938 GCF_052379725.1 Brachybacterium sp. 107
GCCAGCCGCATCGCCCTCGAGCTTGCCGGGCCCGGCAGCTGCAAACAATCCATCAATTTCACTAAGGCCCCTCACGCACTATGAAGAACCTACTCCTTAATTCTCAAATCAGCAGATCCGAGCGGATGGGTTGAAGAGTCAAAAAATGACAGTTCGTGCTCCGGCAGTCTTGCCGCAAGCGAAAGCATCTGCTCTTCCTCTCGATTGCCATTTCCCGTCGGCCGCACCGAAACTGCAACCTGCCTCCGAGGTCCGGAACGGATCGCTTTCACGATATGATCATCATAAGACGAAAGTGAATGACCAAATATCACAGTGGGATCTTCATCTTGCGTCAACGAATCAAGGCAGAAGCTCAGATACGGAGACTGCCGGATGGTTCTCATCTTGGCATTCGAACTGCCTTCACTGACAAAAAGGGGGCGCCGCGACGCACTCGGCGTGTACTTCTGTTTAATGTCGAGCAAGCGGAGGCCCTTGCTCCGCCATTTACCGTTGGTGGAAGAGTTGTCATCCTGCCAGAGGTGCAGAGCGCCGTGGGGATAGAACACCTTCGTCGCCCTACTGTTCCTCACCTCAATGTTTTCCGGGTCGAAGTTCTCGCCATCCCACATGAAATCAACAGTGTTCAGCGTCCGCATCTCGTCAAGCATGTACACAAGACTCCAATAGATACACAAATCATACGAGGTGGAATATACACTTTGATAGCCGTTAAGCTCCGTCGCAACGCTCCTGTGCGCAGCCTCCGGAAATGCGGTCCAAGATACGTGGCTTGAGGCAACCGCATCGAAGAGACTGTCACGCACCGAACGGTACGCTTCATCGACAACATCGACAGGACCGCCTAGCGCAACTAGTGCTACGTGCGCTGCGTTGAGCGTCTCCAGCACCTGCTCAAAATTGGTCGTGTTCAAAGCGTCAAAGATCTTCTGCACGCGGCCTTCCAGTTGACAGTTTTCCCTGAGGGACGCATACCCAAATTTTTCCCACAGGTTTACACTTAGGCCGTTACCGACAACTAGTGTTCTCCAGCCTTCTTCGCGGATCTCATTCCAGTCGACAAGCGATTGCGCCATCTCTACCTCCTCGGCCTAGCCGCGGGGCCAGCTTTGCGCCCTGAGCCAGGTGCTTCCCATCGACCCGTGAACGAACACGAATTCGCAGCGGCCCGAATGTTGGATGATTGGTCCACTCTAACTGTATGAGGTCATGACGTTGCCAACAGGTTCATGGGCGCGGGGGGCGCCGAGGGCTGATGGTGCAGGTGGTCTGCGGCGGGAGATAGTTGTCATGGTGGACCCGGACGTTGATCGCATCGTGCCGTCCGTGTTCGGAGTAGATGGCTTGGTTGAAGAAGCATCTTTTTGGGCACGGCTCCGTGGGTAGCTCTCGACTTACCCGTTGTGCCTGGGGACGTGGGGGCGGGTCCGCTGATGCCGCGAGGCAAGCGCTGTCACGGCTTACGCGAAGGTCTTCGCGCGATAGTTGGAGCCGCTATCTGTGGCCACCCGGACCAGACGCGTGATGGCGTGAGCGGCGAAGACGTCCTTCCCCGGGCAAAGGTTGCAATAGTCGTTGCCACAGTCTCGTCCTCGAGGGTCTCGCCGCAGGCGAATAGGGAGTAGCCGTCGATCGCTGAACGCAGATCGGTGTAGCCCGCGCGATGATGGCAGGTCCGTTTGCAGCCGCAGCCCTGGAGCCACCAGCTTTCACCGGCTGCATTCTGACCGACTTTCTTCACGTCCAGGTGGAGCAGAGGTCGGGGGAGCGCGCAATGATCATCCCGGCCTCAGAGTGAAGGTTTCCGCACCCGTGCTCATGCACGCAAGGCCGGGTTCCGGGGCCCGGCGACTCGGTTCGGCGAGCAAGATCCTGTTGTTCATCGCAATCGTGGGGGTCGTCGTGCTGGTGGCCGGATGCGAAGAGATCGAGGTGATCAGTCGAGGAAGTACGACATCGCCTTCTCGTCCGTGTCCAAGACCGAATCCGGTTCTACTCCCAGCTGCAGGGCGAGTTCCACCGAGCCCGCGAGAGCGATCTCTGGGTCCGGTGAGAAGGCCAGATCCAGTGCATCGAGGTACCGCGCCATGCTCGCATCAAGAAGATCCAGCAGTTCGCGGTGCTCGGCGGCCAGATGCTCGTCGAGCTCGTGCTGCTCCGCGAGATGACGCACGAGCATCTCTGCTTCCCATGCGTTAAGCGCCTCGGTGACCGATGAGAAGACGAGGGTTCCGACGCTGTTCCCAATGACCGCGCCCAGCACAGGCACAGGGATGAGGGCCTGCCCCGCGAACGAGGACAGCGCGCTGACTGCAGCCTCCAGGGAGACGAGCTCTGCGTTCTCGATGAACTGCTGCTCATCGATCTCGCCGGAGCGCAACTTGTTCGCCTGTGCCGCGATCCCGAATCCTGCAGTGACGATGGAGCTTGCAACGGCTGCGGGGGTCGCGGTGAAGTTCGTGAGCGCGTAGATGCTGGCGCCTCGTACTCCGCCCTTGATGGCGCCGAAGCCCGTCGCGACAGCGATATCGTTCCAGTCCTCTGCGGTGAACTCACGGAGCGACTTTCCCTCGCGACGCTTCGAGGACACCGCGAGGATGAAGGTCGTGCCACTCTCGATCGTCGCCGCGACCATCGTCGCCTCTGCGCCCTCCTGCAGGGACGGGCGGTGTTCGACGTACGCGTCGTGACGCAAGGACTCGTCTGTTGAGCGAAGCGACTCCTTCTCCGCAGCCAGCGTTGAACCGTAGGCTCCCCGCTGCACTTCGTGGTACTCCAAGTGGGAGGGTTCCATAGCGTCGATACTGACCGACCCCTCGCCGAAGAAGGTCTGCACGCGCTGCCAATCCCGGAAGGATGGCCCATCGCCCGAGCGCGCCAGCTTCCCCGCGTCCTCGGCCGACATCCCATACAGGCTTCGAATCCTCTCGAAGTGGTCTGCGGGGATCTGGTACTTCCCGCCACTCTTGAGAAAGTCCGGGTACTTCTGCATGTGCTCCGCGACGGCACCCAGCCCGAGACGGCCGCCGGCAGCGACGAACTTCTGCTGGATGTCCACCCCGGCGCGCTGCAGGTCCACAGGTCCGTTGTCGTTGACCCACTGGTAGATCGACTCACCACCGAGAATGCGCGCTCGTGCATTGCCCACGCCCACCTCCGCGACCTCGGCGATAAAACCGTGCATGCCCTTCACCCCACCGCGATTAGTGGCGATGACTTCCAGATCGATCTTGCCCAGCGCCGCATCTATATTTACCAGCGCATCGGCGAGGTTCACGTCCTGCTGGCGGAACGCACGAAGCAGACCATCCAGCCTGACCTGATTCAAATGGGTGATCCATGCGGCGACCGCCTGCTCCTGGGTGCTACGCACCGCCTTATCAGGACTCGTCGCCATCATCGCCCTGCTCGATCCGAGTGCTGAGGAGAGCTGCGCACGCGAGCGTGTTGTTCACCAGCGCGACAATCCTCGACCTCTCGGAGTCCGTGAAGCCCAGGAAGTCCTTGCCGAAGAGGACTATCCCTTCTCCGTAGCTATCGGTCAGATGCTCGCGGAGCGATGCTGTTCGCTCCACCAGATCACTGAGCTCGGCATCTGTTGCTGCGACCTGAGCGATGTTCCGCTTCACCGCGAGCAATGCCTCATGTTTCGCTTCTCGGCTTTCGAACGTCTTCCGCGCATAGAGCGCCACCGAGGCCAGAAGCGTCGCCCCGGCCACCGTCCAGCCGATCGGGCCGGCCATCGCGAGCAGAGCCGTGCCCGCGGCGGTACCGCCGCCGCCAGCGGCAAGGGTGCCACCGCCGATCCATGCGAGCGCGGCATTCGACGCCGCGGCACCTGAGAGGGTCGAGATCGCGGTGCCGGTAGACGCAGTTCCAAAAGTGGTCGCGGCCCACAGTGCCGCAGTCGGGGCCATGCCTGCCACAGCGGCGCCTGCCGTGAACCCGGCCCCCGCTCCCACTGCTGATGCGCGCGCGGCCTCCAGGTCCTTGCGGGCGAACTCCTCCGCAGACTGGAACTGTTCACGGTGATGGTCGATCTGCGCGAAGTCGGTGGCAAATGACTTCGGGGTGTTCGCGATGCTGTTCACGAGCAGTTCGATGTGGCCAATGAGGTCCGTCGACCGTTCACGCAGGCGCAGGAGGGTGATCCCCTTGTCGCTCATCTCGGTGTAGACGGCGTTGTACTCAGTGACGGCTTCCTCGTAAGGATCGGGCTTCTTGGCGGTGAGTGACTCAGCCTTGTCCTTCGTGGCGTCCGTGAAGGCTCCCGCTGTCTCGACGATCTGTGACGACGCGCCGCGCGCGACCCTGCCGATGCCCTTCACGGTCTTCCCGAGGCCCTCCGCGGCGTTGCGCTCCGCGATGGCCTCCTCATGGGTATCGGACTTCTGAGCGGTGAGCGATTCAACCTTGTCCTTCGTGGCGTCTTTGAGCGTTCCCGCCGTCTCGACGACCTGCGATGACGCACCGCGCGCGACCTTGCCGATGCCTTTCATAGCCTTACCGACGCCTTCTGCGGCCTTGCCCGTCGCCGACGGTTCACTCTTCACAGAAGCCCTCTTCCCACGCGCGATATCTGCTGTTCAGAGAGTATCCGCAGCGGGGGACATTCGGGTCTGCAGAGAGGAAGCGTGACGCTTGTCAGCCACTCCGCTGCGTACGGCCGCCACCGTGTGCAGGCATGTCAGGCCCCGCAACACCTAACGGCATCACGTGATGACCTCACACGCATCGATGCACGTCAGGGGCCGCACGTGCTGGCCCGCGCTTCCGAACCACTCCGCGCATAAGGCACAGCTGAAAAGCGACCCACCGCGCATCTGAAGTCGTTACCGTGAGACACATGTCGATCAACCGCGGACTGCTGGCCTTCCGGAGCGTCGAAGACCTCCTTGGACAAACAGCCACTCCCCTCCGCATCCCGGACTTCCAGCGTCCCTACTCGTGGTCAGTCCAGAACGCACGTCAGCTCTTCTCGGACATCGGAAGCGCACTGGAGAAGCGCCCGGAGCAGCCGTACGTGATGGGCACGGTCATCCTGCTGATGCGGGCTGATCAGAAGCATTTCGAGGTAGTCGACGGCCAGCAGCGCCTTCTCACGCTCCACCTGCTGCGAACTTTGCTCCGAGGCGGCCGCGTGAGCCATCTCGAGGCCGGTGGAACTCCAATCCATCTCGCATACCAGGAACTTGCACGCCAGGTCCGCGATCTGGAAGACATCAGCAGCTACCGCCAGTTCCTCGACACCCAAGCTCAGGTGCTGCGGATCGTCACCGACGACGAGGACGAAGCCTTCCAGTTCTTCGACTCTCAGAACTTCCGGGGCAAGGCCCTGCGACCCCACGATCTGTTGAAGGCGTACCACCTCCGGGAGATGGCGTCATCGACCACCGCCGAGCAGCGAGCAGTGGTCGAGCAATGGGAAACCGCGGAAGAGAACGATCTGGATCGGCTCTTCGGCACCTACCTGGCACGGATCCACTGGTGGAGCAGGAACCTTCCCGCGCATTCCTTCTCCTCGGATGACCTCGAACTGTTCAAGGGCGTCAGCATGTCGACACCGCGTCTGCCTGGGACCGAGTACCACCGAGCCGCGAAGGCCGCATTGCCCGGCATGCAGGAATGGGCCCATCCCGACGCAGATGAGCGGACCTCCCGTGACCTGCGACGTGCGCGCCACCAGCTCGATGCACCGATCGTCGCCGGCAGGTCGTTCTTCGACTTCGCAGCCTTCATGCTCGAGGAGACCCATCGCCTGGAGGAGCTCATGTACCGGCGCGACGCCGAGACCGGGGAACCTGATCCCGACCTCGACCTCTTCGGCAGCGGCACCCGGTTCCGGTTCAATCGTGAGCTATACATCGCCGCAGCCCTCTATTACACGAACAAGTACTCCGAGGATGGCCTCCGTCAGGCCCGGCCACGCCTCTTCCGCTGGGCTTACGGCCTGCGTCTAGCTTTCGAGCGGCTGGGCTGGCGATCCACGGACAACTACGCGCTCGGGCTCATGGCCTCTCGTGACGGCCTCGCTGATTTCAACCTCTTCGCCCAGATCCGCGACGCCCTCGATCCCACGGCACTCGAGCTCGAGAACACCCCCGTTCCCCCGGCCGTCCGCTCGAAGAACGATGACGACCGGGTACTGCACGATTTGCTCCAGGAGATGCGCTGAGATGACCCAGACTTTCACCGACCATGACGTCCAGGCGATCACCGTCGGTCGCCTCTTTGCCAACCCCACCGAGCACTATTCGGTCCCGCTGTATCAGCGGAATTTCACCTGGGGCGAAGAGCAGATCCACCGCCTCGTCCAGGACGTGCTTGACGAGGCCAAGCAACCCGATCGCAAGGAGTACTTCCTGGGGAACCTCGTGGTCGCCCCACCGGAGAGCCCCGGTGAGCCCTTCGACGTGATCGACGGGCAGCAGCGCCTCACCACTCTCTTCATCCTGCTCACGGCGCTCCAGCAGATGCCCGATATCCCGACTCCTGCCGGCACGCTGCAGCCGCTCACTTATGAAGCCCGAGACAAGGCGACCCGGGCGCTGAGAGCCGTCGGCCGGAAGGACGACCTGCCGGAGGACGCAGAAGCGGATCACGAGGACTCCGGAATCCACCGCGCGGGGCAGATCATCGCCGAGCTGCTCGCGGATCCGGAGAGGAAGTCGGAGCTGATCGCGAGCGGCTTCGTGGAGTACCTGCTGACCAAGGTGCTGATCGTCCGGATGCCCATCGAGCGCACCACGGACCTGAACCAGTACTTCGAAATCATGAATACTCGCGGTGCGCAGCTCAGCCCCGTGGACATCGTGAAGGCACGCCTCTTGCGCTGCCTGCCCGACCCCACAGATCGCGCACTGCTGAACCATGTCTGGTCGGCGTGCTCGGACATGGAGCATTACTTGGCGATGACGGTGACGGCTGGAGACACGGCGTGGCGAGCTGACGTATTCGGCGAACACTGGGAAGGGCTGCCGAGCCAGGACTTCGACGTGCTTCGCGAGCAGCTCGTGACCGGGCGCCCCTCCGAGAGCCCGCCCGTACCGGACACCGTCTCCTCGGCGCCGTCTTCTGCGATGCCACTGGACGACGCGATCTCCCTCTACGCCCGTACCGAGACGGTCGAAGAGATCGCCGAGGTCACCGATGGCGAACGCTTCACCTCGCAGATCACGTTCCCGACCCTCCTGCTGCACGTTCTCGCTGTGCGACGTCCGCAGGGCGACTCAATGTCTCTGGACCGTCAGCTCGATGACAAGCAGCTGGTAGACCGCTTCGCCCGCCGGCTCGACGCTGAGGATGTCTCCCAACGGGCACGGTGGGTTCGCGAGTTCACTGTCGATCTGTTGCGGATCCGCGCACTTTTTGACCGTTACATCCTCAAGCGAGATGCCACCCTGACCGCTGGCCACGAGTCGACCAGCGACGATGAACCCGGCAGCTGGTCGCTCTACCGGATCGCCCGAGGGGAGTCGTCCAGCACCGGAAAGGTCCGTTACTCCCCACGCTACAAGCCCACGTTTGCCGACGACGAGAGCGGCGCCGGGCCACGCAGCCTTCAGCGCAGAATTCTGCTGCTGCAGTCTGCCCTGCGCATCACGTACACCTCCCCGCGCACGATGCACTGGGTCACCGCAGTGTTGCGTCACGCAACGGTGAGCGCCGACCGGGGAGAGCAAGTCACGGCGCAGAGCCTCCTCGACGTACTCCAGGCTCATGCGCTCGAGCGGCTGGACTTCGCGCTCCACCCTGACCGGACGAAGAACGAGGTGGGCCCGGATGACCTCCCGCTCGGATTCGGCATCCCCCGCATCGTCTTCACCTACCTCGACTACCTGCTGGTCGAGCGCGAGAACCAGTGGGACTTCACCTTCAGCTACCGCACCTCGATCGAACACTTCTCCCCCGGCACCGAGGACGTCGAGCACGCCTCCCCCGCTGAGCACGTGGTGGACAGGAGCCTGTTGAACTATCTCGGGAACCTCGCACTCGTCACCGTGAGCACGAATTCGAAGTTCAGCAACTACCAGCCCGGCCACAAGGCGCAGAACATGGCCGCTCGGCGCCAGAGCATCAAGCTCGATCTGATGGCTCAACGTGCCGCGACGGCGAGTTGGAATGACGCAGACATCCTGGAGCACCACGAGGAGATGGTGAATCTACTGTTTGGGGCGCTCAGGCAAAAGCCACCTCGACTCAACACGCTCACCTGAACATGCACCGTTCGGGGCCAGAGATGCTTAAAGTCAGAGGATGGAAACACGTGTCCAGACCCCCGGCCAGCTCTTCCAGCTGACGCAGACGCTGGAGATCCGGTCAAGTCCCGGGAAGTGGTGTAGCGATCCTTCGTTGAGAGGGGTCAGGCTGTTAGCGCGGGAAGGGCATCGGTGGTCACCTCGTTCGCCGGGTTGGTGGTGAGGGTGAGGCGGCAGCGGGCGAGGACGTCGAGGCCGAGGTAGCGGCGTCCTTCGGCCCATTCGTCGGTCTGTTCGGCCAGGACCGCGCCGACGAGGCGGACGATCGCCTCGCGGGAGGGGAAGATCCCCACGGAGTCGGTGCGCCGGCGGATCTCCCGGTTCAGTCGTTCAGCGGGGTTGTTCGACCAGATCTGCACCCAGACGTCTTTGGGGAACCCGGTGAACGCGAGGACGTCAGCGCGAGCGGCGTCAAGATGCTCGGCCACGGTGGGCAGTTTCTCGCCCACGTAGTCCAGCAACCGGTCGAACTGCGCGGTGACTGCGGCGGCGTCGGGCTGGTCATAGACGCTGTGGAGCATCGCCTTCACCGCAGGCCACATGGACTTCGGGCAGATGCTCATGAGGTTCGCGGCGTAGTGGGTGCGGCACCGCTGCCAGGACGCTCCAGGAAGGTGAATCGCCCCGGGTCTGGTGGAGGCTCTGAATCCACGGGAGGATGAGGAGCATGGCAGCACCGAGGAAGTACCCCGACGAGCTTCGGGAGAGAGCCACGAGGATGGCAGTTCAGTCACGGCGCGATCCATCGACGAGGTCGGGCACGTTTCGCCGTGTGGGCGAGCAGCTCGGGATCAATCCCGAGACTCTGAGGAACTGGGTCGTGCAGGCCGAGGTCGACGAGGGGCACCGTCCCGGGACCACGACCAGCGAGTCCCAGCGCCTGGTCGAGCTGGAGAAGGAAGTGCGTGAGCTGCGCAGGGCGAACTCGATCCTGCGGTCAGCCTCGGCTTTTTTCGCGGCGGAGCTCGACCGCCCACAGCGTTGATCGTGGAGTACATCGACCAGCACAAACAGGAGTTCGGCGTCGAGCCGATCTGTCGAACGCTGACCGCAGCGGGCACGCAGATCGCGCCGAGCACGTACTACGCGTTCAAGACCCGCCCACCCTCGAAGCGAGCACTACGCGACGAGGAACTGCTGCTCGAAATCCACCGAGTCCAT
Organism: Brachybacterium sp. 107; assembly: GCF_052379725.1. Lineage (NCBI taxonomy): Bacteria > Bacillati > Actinomycetota > Actinomycetes > Micrococcales > Dermabacteraceae > Brachybacterium > Brachybacterium sp. 107. The sequence goes on from NZ_JBQSYW010000037.1 coordinate 9,423, forward strand.
GCGGCGAACTTCGGCGTCTACGGGGCGAAGAAGGTCCACGCCCAGCTGCGCCGCGAGGGCATCGTCGTCGCGCGCTGCACGGTCGAGCGGCTCATGCGCGCCGCAGGGCTGCGAGGGATCAGCCGGGCCAAGGGCCCGCGCACCACGATCTCCGGCCGCGGCCCGGATGATCGTCCTGACCTCGTCGAACGTGACTTCACCGCGACCGCTCCGAACCAGTTGTGGGTCGCGGACATCACCTACTGCCGCACCTTCGCCGGCTGGGTGTATGCCGCGTTCGTCATCGACGTGTTCTCCCGCCGCGTGGTCGGCTGGCAGCTCTCGAAGTCGCTACGAACCGACCTCGCGCTAGACGCGCTCGAGATGGGCATCTGGACCCGCGATCACGCAGGCCAGGCCGTCACCGGGCTCACTCACCACAGCGACAAGGGCGTTCAATACGTCGCCATCCGCTACACCGAGCGTCTTGCCGAGGCCGGCGCGGCCGCGTCGGTCGGCTCCACCGGCGACTCGTAT
>NZ_JBQSYW010000038.1:0-5254 GCF_052379725.1 Brachybacterium sp. 107
GGAGTGGGAGGAGCGAAACCCTCACGGGTCTCCAGCTCACTCCCACTCCCACAAAGATGTCCGGCGGCGACCTACTCTCCCACACCCTCCCGAGTGCAGTACCATCGGCGCAATCGAGCTTAGCTTCCGGGTTCGGAATGGAACCGGGCGTTTCCTCGACGCTATGACCGCCGTAACACGGCGAGACCCAACCAGCCCTCAACACAACCCACCCCACCACGGGGACGGACGTGTCCAGGAGTTGTTTCTCCAGAACCACACAGTGGACGCGAACAGCAGCAAACAAAAAATGTGTTGTTAAGTCATCAGCCATTAGTACCAGTCAGCTCCACACGTTGCCGTGCTTCCACATCTGGCCTATCAACCCAGTCATCTACTGGGGGCCTCTCACACCCGAAGGTGTATGGATATCTCATCTTGAAGCAGGCTTCCCGCTTAGATGCTTTCAGCGGTTATCCCTTCCCGACGTAGCCAACCAGCCATGCTCTTGGCAGAACAACTGGCACACCAGAGGTCAGTCCATCCCGGTCCTCTCGTACTAGGGACAGGACTTCTCAAATATCCAACGCGCGCAGCGGATAGGGACCGAACTGTCTCACGACGTTCTAAACCCAGCTCGCGTACCGCTTTAATGGGCGAACAGCCCAACCCTTGGGACCAACTCCAGCCCCAGGATGCGACGAGCCGACATCGAGGTGCCAAACCATGCCGTCGATATGAGCTCTTGGGCAAGATCAGCCTGTTATCCCCGGGGTACCTTTTATCCGTTGAGCGACACCCATTCCACAATGGAGTGCCGGATCACTAGTTCCTGCTTTCGCACCTGCCCGACATGTCTGTCTCGCAGTCAAGCTCCCTTGTGCACTTACACTCAACACCTGATTGCCAACCAGGCTGAGGGAACCTTTGAGCGCCTCCGTTACTCTTTAGGAGGCAACCGCCCCAGTTAAACTACCCATCAGACACTGTCCCTGATCCGGATCACGGACCGAGGTTAGGAATCCAGAACGACCAGAGTGGTATTTCAACAATGACTCCACACTCACTGGCGTGAATGCTTCCAAGTCTCCCACCTATCCTACACAAGCCGTCCCGAACACCAATATCAAACTATAGTAAAGGTCCCGGGGTCTTTCCGTCCTGCTGCGCGTAACGAGCATCTTTACTCGTAATGCAATTTCGCCGAGTTCGCGGTTGAGACAGTGGAGAAGTCGTTACGCCATTCGTGCAGGTCGGAACTTACCCGACAAGGAATTTCGCTACCTTAGGATGGTTATAGTTACCACCGCCGTTTACTGGGGCTTAAATTCTCAGCTTCGATCCGAAGATCTAACCGGTCCTCTTAACCTTCCAGCACCGGGCAGGCGTCAGTCCGTATACAGCGTCTTACGACTTCGCACGGACCTGTGTTTTTAGTAAACAGTCGCTTCTCCCTGGTCTCTGCGGCCCTCGGAGCTCTCACTCCTCGGGCCCCCCTTCTCCCGAAGTTACGGGGGCATTTTGCCGAGTTCCTTAACCACGATTCTCTCGAACGCCTTGGTATTCTCTACCTGATCACCTGAGTCGGTTTAGGGTACGGGCGACCGTATTCGTCACGCTGGAACTTTTCTTGGCAGTACAGGATCACTCACCTACGCCCATACGGGATCCCCATCACGTCTCACCCAATACGGCACAGCATTACCTGTGCTCGGGCTGCTCGCTTAGACGGACTATTCCATTAAGTCCGCGGAAGCTACCTCTCTGCGTCATTCCTCGCGCTGACCTACTACAACCTTGGTTCCCAGCCTCACCAACCTCCACACCCCGAAGGGTATGGGGAAAGCTCGGGTGGTTAGCATCGACTGCCTCGGTATGGGTCCTCCTACGATCGGTTCGGGAATATCAACCCGATGTCCATCGACTACGCCTGTCGGCCTCGCCTTAGGTCCCGACTAACCCAGGGCGGATAAACCTAGCCCTGGAACCCTTGATCAATCGGCGGACGGGTTTCTCACCCGTCTTTCGCTACTCATGCCTGCATTCTCACTCGTACAGCCTCCACCACTGGGTTCCCCCGCGGCTTCGCTGGCTGCACGACGCTCCCCTACCCATCCAGACACAAGGTCTGAATGACACAGCTTCGGCGGTGTGCTTGAGCCCCGCTAAATTGTCGGCGCAAAATCACTTGACCAGTGAGCTATTACGCACTCTTTCAAGGGTGGCTGCTTCTAAGCCAACCTCCTGGTTGTCTCAGCAACTTCACATCCTTTTCCACTTAGCACACGCTTAGGGGCCTTAGCTGATGTTCTGGGCTGTTTCCCTCTCGACCATGAAGCTTATCCCCCACAGTCTCACTGCTGCGCTCTCACGTTCCGGCATTCGGAGTTTGGCTAAGGTCAGTAACCCGGTGGGGCCCATCGCCTATCCAGTGCTCTACCTCCGGAACGAAACACGCAACGCTGCACCTAAATGCATTTCGGGGAGAACCAGCTATCACGAAGTTTGATTGGCCTTTCACCCCTATCCACAGGTCATCCCCTCCATTTTCAACTGAAGTGGGTTCGCGCCTCCACGCGGTCTTACCCGCGCTTCACACTGCCCATGGATAGATCACTTCGCTTCGGGTCTAGAGCCGGCGACTGAACGCCCCGTTCAGACTCGCTTTCGCTACGGCTACCCCACACGGGTTAACCTCGCCACCGACCACTAACTCGCAGGCTCATTCTTCAAAAGGCACGCCGTCACCCCTCAAGGCTCCGACGGATTGTAAGCGCACGGTTTCAGGTACTATTTCACTCCCCTCCCGGGGTGCTTTTCACCTTTCCCTCACGGTACTTGTCCGCTATCGGTCAAGAAGTAGTATTTAGGCTTACCAGGTGGTCCTGGCAGATTCACACCAGATTTCACGGGTCCGGTGTTACTCGGGAACAGCGTCACGCCGCATGTCAGTTTCGTCTACGGGGGTCACACCCTCTACGCCGTCGCACTCAACACGACTTCGACTACCAACACACGTACACGTCGAACCGCCGGCAGACGGTTCAGACACGTCCCACAACCCCCAACCTGCAACCCCTGCCGGGTATCACACAGATCGGGTTTAGCCTCATCCGATTTCGCTCGCCACTACTCACGGAATCACTATTTGTTTTCTCTTCCTGAGGGTACTGAGATGTTTCACTTCCCCTCGTTCCCTCCACACCACCTATACATTCAGTGGCGGGTACCGCGACATGACTCGCGGTGGGTTTCCCCATTCGGACATCCTCGGATCACAGCTCTGTTGTCAACTCCCCGAGGCTTTTCGCAGACTCACACGTCCTTCGTCGGCTCTTCTTGCCAAGGCATCCACCGTGCGCCCTTTAAAACTTAGGCAACACACAAAGACACAAAATCTTTAAAATTGCTTACAATGATGCTCGCGTCCACTATGTAGTTCTCAAGAAACAACCCCACACCAACCACCCAGCCGCACAAGCAGCCCGGATGATCAGGGAGGACCAGCCACACACCCCACAACCCCTCACCCGAAAGCGAAGGACCACAGGGACTGCGTGCAGCCTCATAACCCAATAGCGTGTTTCCACCTCGAACCCTCCAGCAGACCACTCGTTCCAGACGCCCACAAGGGACGCCGTACTGAAGAAGCCATACCGGCTGATGAAGTGCCTATTCGTTGATGTTCCACCCTTGAGCAACCATCCCCACCACACTCGGGCAGGAAAATGGCAACCATAATGGTTATGCTCCTTAGAAAGGAGGTGATCCAGCCGCACCTTCCGGTACGGCTACCTTGTTACGACTTAGTCCCAATCACCAATCCCACCTTAGACAGCTCCCTCACGAGGATGGGCCACTGGCTTCGGGTGTTACCGACTTTCGTGACTTGACGGGCGGTGTGTACAAGGCCCGGGAACGTATTCACCGCAGCGTTGCTGATCTGCGATTACTAGCGACTCCGACTTCATGGGGTCGAGTTGCAGACCCCAATCCGAACTGAGGCCGGCTTTTTGGGATTCGCTCCACCTCACAGTTTCGCAACCCATTGTACCGACCATTGTAGCATGCTTGAAGCCCAAGACATAAGGGGCATGATGATTTGACGTCGTCCCCACCTTCCTCCGAGTTGACCCCGGCAGTCTCCTATGAGTCCCCGCCATAACGCGCTGGCAACATAGAACGAGGGTTGCGCTCGTTGCGGGACTTAACCCAACATCTCACGACACGAGCTGACGACAACCATGCACCACCTGTGAACCAGTCCGAAGAAAGCCACATTTCTGCAGCCGTCCGGTCCATGTCAAGCCTTGGTAAGGTTCTTCGCGTTGCATCGAATTAATCAGCATGCTCCGCCGCTTGTGCGGGCCCCCGTCAATTCCTTTGAGTTTTAGCCTTGCGGCCGTACTCCCCAGGCGGGGCACTTAATGCGTTAGCTACGACGCGGAAAACGTGGAATGTCCCCCACATCTAGTGCCCAACGTTTACGGCATGGACTACCAGGGTATCTAATCCTGTTCGCTACCCATGCTTTCGCTTCTCAGTGTCAGTAATGGCCCAGAGACCTGCCTTCGCCATCGGTGTTCTTCCTGATATCTGCGCATTTCACCGCTACACCAGGAGTTCCAGTCTCCCCTACCACACTCTAGCCTGCCCGTACCCACCGCACGCCCGAGGTTGAGCCTCGGGTTTTCACGGCAGACGCGACAAGCCACCTACAAGCTCTTTACGCCCAATAATTCCGGATAACGCTTGCGCCCTACGTATTACCGCGGCTGCTGGCACGTAGTTAGCCGGCGCTTCTTCTGCAGGTACCGTCACTTTCGCTTCTTCCCTACTGAAAGAGGTTTACAACCCGAAGGCAGTCATCCCTCACGCTGCGTCGCTGCATCAGGCTTCCGCCCATTGTGCAATATTCCCCACTGCTGCCTCCCGTAGGAGTCTGGGCCGTGTCTCAGTCCCAGTGTGGCCGGTCGCCCTCTCAGGCCGGCTACCCGTCATCGTCTTGGTGAGCCATTACCTCACCAACAAACTGATAGGCCGCGAGTCCATCCCTCACCGAAAAACTTTCCAACAACCACCATGCGGTAGAAGTTCATATCCGGTATTAGCCACGATTTCCCGAGGTTATCCCGAAGTGAGGGGCAGGTTACTCACGTGTTACTCACCCGTTCGCCACTAATCAGACCAGGCAAGCCCGGTCATCATCGTTCGACTTGCATGTGTTAAGCACGCAGCCAGCGTTCATCCTGAGCCAGGATCAAACTCTCCATGA
>NZ_JBQSYW010000039.1:0-3887 GCF_052379725.1 Brachybacterium sp. 107
ATCAATGCGGAGAGCCATGGACGCGACCGAATTCAGTGACCTCGATGGTGATGCCCTCACCGTCACCACGAACCCCGATGGCGTGTGGATCACGTGCACCCAGGGCCCACATGAGGTCACGGTGGGACCGTTGCCGATGAATGATCTGCTCGGGGCACTGGGCAGGACCGCCACGTTGACAGGCGCGAGGGGATGACGGCAGCGCCATCGCTCACGCGGGGCCCGCACCTCGCAGGAACTGATCGGTGGCCCTGTCCGTCAGCTCGTCGAGCAGAGACACGTCGACCATGTCGCCATTGATCAGCGTCGCGATGCCCTGCATCGTCGCGACCAGCACGATGCTCACCCGTTCGGGATCCCCGGATGCCACGTCCCCGGATTCCTGCCCCTGCGTGATCAGGCCGAACATCAGGGCGAAACCGGGCTCGGCGGCGGCGCGCACGTCCTCGGCGCCCTCGCGATGCTTGCTGGAGAACATCAGCTCCAGCAGGGCGGCGTTGTCCGTCGCGAAGCGCACGAAGGTGTTCACAGCGGCTCGCAGCCGCGCGGGGAAGTCCTCGCCGGCGCGGTCGAGCGTGCGTCGAACCTGAGATTCCAGGCGTTCGAAGCCGGTGATCGCCAGCGCGTCCAGCAGCGCCTGCCGGTCGCGGACGTGACGACGCGGCGCCCAACAGGGCATCACGGAGGCTTCCGTGATGGTAGGGCCGCTCGGCCGCGGTCATCTCAGTCCTGCACGTCTCGGCCACGGTCCGCTCATCCCGCGCGATGCCGCGCGTCCAGCTCCCCGGCCAGCACCTTCATGAGCTCGAAGCGTGACGTCACGCCGATCTTGCGGAAGATGTTCGTGAGCCGCAGCTCCACGGCCCGCACGGAGAGGAACAGCTCGTGGGCGATGGCCTGGTTCTTCGCACCCGTCGCGAGCAGCTCGACGACCGCCAGCTCCTTCTCGGTGAGGAGATCGAGCAGGGGAGTCGTCTCAGGGAGCTCCTCGGCGGGTGCGCAGGGAGCGCCCCCCACCTCCACGCCGATCTCGCGGAAGATCTCTCGGGCCCGCAGCGTCGCCGTCTCGGCCTCCTGCCGCTGACCCAGGCGACCGTGCAGGAACGCGAGGAGGTACAGGGCGCGTGCCCGGAGGTACTCGTGGTCGCCGTCGGCCCAGGTGTCCAGCGTCGTGCGGAGCGCCCGGAGGGAGGCCTCGTCGTCCAGCACGAGGGTGTCGCAGATCGCGAGGGCGCGCGCCGCCCACGCCGAGGGCATCTCGCGTGCCGAGGCGTGGAACTCGGCGAGGATCTCCTGGGCGGCGCTGCGGCGCCCGACCCGCACCAGGACGGCGATGAAGTCGACGTGGAATCGCAGGAGCTGCGGGTTCCGCAGCGGGCCGGAGAGATGGCGGGCCCGATAGAAGTAGTCCGCAGCCAGCTCGAACTCGTGCCGGGACATGGCGATCCGTGCCTGACGGATGGCGACCTGCGCCTCCTGGGCGGCGCCGGCGCCCGGGGTGACCAGGCGGATCCCCGTGTGCAGACCCTCCGTCGCCGCGTCGACGTCCCCATCCATCGACGCGATCATCGAGGCCATGTACGCGTGGTTGACCACGAAGTGCGACTGGCTGCGGACGAAGAGGTCGATCTGGGCGAAGGCGTCGCGGGCCCGGTGGTACTGGCCCGCACGGAGCTCGTTGGAGAACGTCACCTGCAGGGCGAAGATCGTCCAGAACGTGCCGACGTGCGGACTGTGGTTGGTGACGTCCTCCAGGGCCGAGCGCGCCTCGGCGTAGCGCTCGGCCAGGGAGAGGGCGCGCGCGGTGAGGATGCGGGACGCCTCGACCCCCAGACCGTCCCTGATGATCCCGGACCGCCTGCTGACGTCGCACTCCCCGGGCAGGCTCTTCCCGGTCAGTCCCGCCTCGTACGCAGCGGCCAGCTCGGTCAGGGCGCGCACGATAGGGGCCTGGTCCCCGGCGAGGGAGGCGCCGCGGGCGATGAGTTCCTGGGCGCCCGTGAGCTCCCAGCGCTCGAGCCGGGCGATCGCTGCGACGCAGAGCAGCTCGGCGCACTCGGTGGGGTGCGACGTCCCGAAGGCTTCCACGGTGCGCTCGATGCCGTGGGCGACCACCTCCTGGCGACGGATGTAGTCCAGGAGCACTGTGAGCAGGGCGAGCCCCGGGGGGACGGCCACATCGAGGTCGCGGCCCCGGGCCATGTGCAGGTAGCGCCGGGCCAGGTTGAAATGCGCATCCAGCAGCAGCGTCATCGACAGCCGACACAGGTGCTCGGAGAGGTCGCCCTCGGAGTTCAGCGCGAGGCCGCGTTCGGCGAAGTCGACCGCGAGCCGGGTCCAGCCCTGTTCCGCGAAGGCCCGGGCGGCCGTCAGGAGATCGGGGCTGTGCCGCGGATCGTGCTCGACGTAGCTCGCGTGCCAGGTGCGCAGCTCGGGATAGCCCTCGCCCGCAGCACCGGCGAGCTCCGCGTGGATCGCCAGGCGGCCGCGGGCGGTCAGTGCCCGGTACGCGGCGGAGCGGATCGGCGACGAGACGATGTAGATGCGGCCGTACTCCTGGATCACGAAGCCGGAGGCGACCAGCTCGTCCAGGGCCTCCCGCGAGGTGCCTTCGACGCGGTCGAAGAGCCCCACGGGCGTGAAGGGCGAGGTCGACAGATAGTCCAGCGACTCCCGGGCGATCGCGCTGAGCGTGGCCAGCTCGGCCTCGATGAGCGTGGCGAACCTCGACCCCGTGCGCATCGCGATGGGGAAGGGGGCCTTGCCCGTGAGCACGTGCTCCGGGAGCTCGTCAAGGATGCTCTTGAACGCCATGGGGCTCCCGCCGGAGGCGCTGGCCACATGCTCCAGCGCAGAGACGGCCGTCGAGGAGGGCGTCAGCGAGCGGCCCAGGTCCAGGAGATCGCAGATGTCCAACGGTTCCATGCGCAGGCGATGCAGGCCGTGGAAGGGGCTGCTGGGCGGCATGTCGCACACGGAGATCACCACCCGCAGCTCCGTGATCCCGGAACGGCGGATCACATATCCCAGAATCTCCTGGCTGGCAGGATCCAGGAGGTCGGCATCGTCGATGACCACGAGGGACGGTTCGCGACGGAAGGACTCGATGCTCGCGTACAGGCTCTGAGAGATGGCCTGCGGCGTCGACCCGATCCCGGGGTGCAGGAGATCCGAGATGGACGCGAGGCAGTTCGTGTCGAGCACGCTGTCGAGAGTGGCGAGCAGCGCTGATAGGCCGGCGTAGGGCCAGGACTCCTCGATCTCACTGCCGCGCATGGCGACCACGGGCATCGCGCTGGAGGCGGCGAGCTCCTTGAGGAGCACACTCTTGCCGGATCCCTCGGGGCCGAGGACGGCGACGGGCTGGGGCGCGTCGGCGGTGACGATCTCGGTGAGATCCGCCAGCTCGCGTGCTCTGCTGAAGTACGCCATGACTTCGTGAACTCCGACTTCCCATGAGCGCTGCGCCACTGTGTGCTCAGATCTGCAGAGTGCCCCGATCCGTGAACGACGTGACGGGCGCGCCCATGCCCTCTCGACGTTGCATGGTCCGTGCTGCCCCGGTGCACCGCTGACTCGCGGAAAGCGCCATCATCTAAGATTCTGGCACCGGTTCACCTCGCGATGCTCCGCTTTCGCGGAGAGACGTTGTTCACGATGTCGTCGACAATCGCGCTGGTGACGAGTTCCGGGTGGCGCCCGCGGAGACGCGGCCAACCGACCCGTGGGGTCGACGGCAACTCGTCGGTGCTCCTATCTCCCCTGGTCAGCGGCACCTCCCAGCGCCGCTGGCCCGCGTGGACCACCAGTCCCACGCCCGGCGCATGAATGCAGGCGCACCCCCGGCTAGATCCGACGCACATGTCGGAAAATGTGCGGTACGCGAG
>NZ_JBQSYW010000040.1:0-2889 GCF_052379725.1 Brachybacterium sp. 107
CCGTTACTGGTGCCGGGACGATCGAAGAACGCCAGGACGTCGTCGGCGCGCTTGGTCAGCGTCTTGCCCAGCTTTCCCAGCTCGACGAGGGTGTCTGGGACCTTCGCCCTGAGCGCGGCGATGACCTTCTCCATCATCGTTCTGGCTCTGGTCCGGTCGGGTTCTCGATAGGCGGCGATCATGGCCTGGTAGATCTCCCAGGTCGCCTCGATCGCAGCGTGCGGGTGGTGGGCGAACAGGGCGTTGAGGCGTTCGCGCTGCCGCTGGGTCAGCAGCTTGGTCCCGGTGTGGAGGGTGCGGCGGGCCTTGTAGAGAGGGTCGTCCTTACGGCCCCGGCGCTTGTGGAGCTTCTGCTGGATCCGCCGCCGGCAGTCATCCAGAGCGTCCCCAGCCAGACGGACGACGTGGAAGGGATCCATCACCGCGACCGCTCCGGGGAGGACCTCGCTCGTGGCTGTCTTGAACCCCGTGAACCCGTCCATCGCGACGACCTCGATGCGGTCCTTCCACGCCTCGGGGCGGGCCTCCAGCCAGGCCTTGAACGCTGCCTTGGAGCGGCCCTCGACCATGTCCAGCAGCCTTGCCGGCCCGGTCTTGTCCCTGGTGGGGGTGAGGTCGATGATCACGGTGACGTATTTGTCGCCGCGGCGGGTGTGGCACCAGACGTGCTCGTCGACGCCGATCACGCGGACTCCGTCGAAGCGGGCCGGGTCATCGATCAGCAGCCGTTTCCCCTCGGCCAGGACGGCATCGTTGGCGGTGTGCCAGGCCACGCCCAGCCCAGAAGCGACCCGGGCGATCGAGAGGTGATCGATGACCAGGGCCTCCAGCGCCCATCGAATCCCGCCCCGGGAGAGCTTCGCCCGCGCAGCTGCTGCAGCGGTGGTGTCTTCGCGCCAGTGGGTTCCGCAGTGATCACACCGGTAGCGCCGGATCCGCACCAGCAACGTGGTGGGGCGGTGGCCGAACGGCTCATGCGCCAGGGACCGCGAGATGGAGCCCCGCGAGGTCGAGAGTGCTCCGCAGGCACGGCACCATGGATCCTCCTCGGCGACCCTGCACTCCAGCACCGCCCGGTGGGCCGTGAGTTCTTGGCCGACCACGACCAGACCAAGCTCCTCGAGGCGAGTGAAGGTCGTCAGGTCGGGGCTGTCGAAGGTAGCGTTGCGCACGTCGAGGTCTTCCTGATGGCGAGCGTGAGAACTTCCATCTTCGGGAGACCTCGACGTCTATCCCGGCACCGACGCGCCCGACCCATGCCCCCCGCTACCCCCTCAACTGCGAAGAGCCATATTTCATGGGTCCGGCGAGCGGGGTTGGTCGGCGTCGTTGCCGGTGTTCGCGGGCTGATTTTGACATTGGGGTGTGACGGTTCGCCGCGTGTCGGTCGCGGTGGTCGGATGTCCAGTCCAGGGATCCTCGGGCAGTGTGGTCAACGACGGGGCCGTGGAGCTATCCGGCGGGGGCGGGTAGCTGGGCGAGGCGGGCGTGGCCTGCGTGGATGGTCCCGGCCCAGATCGACCGATCCGAGAGATGCAGGACGAGCTGTCGGGCGTGCCGGGCGATGGTCGCGGGGATCTGGAACAGACGGTGGCGCAGGCGCTTTGGTTCCCATCTCCTGGCGGGCTGATCAGCGAATCCGAGCAGCCCCATCCAGGCGGTGATCTCGCTGGCCAGAGCCACGATCTGGCACCAGATCCGGTTCTGCACGAACGAGGTCAGTGGCAGGTTCCGCAGGCCCATGTCCTTCGCGATCCGGATCCGGTCTTCGTAGCGGGCGCGGCGACGGTGACGCACTTCGAGGTCCGCGAGCTGACCCTGCGCAGTGTTGGTCGCGAAGGCGGTCAGGCGGTAGCCATCGACGTCATCGAACCGCAGCTGCGCGCCAGGATGGGGGCGCTCGCGACGGACGATCACTCGCATCCCATCGGGCCAGTCCTCGTCGAGGTCGAGCAGCCCGGTCAGTTCCGCGACGTCCGCTCCCTCCCTGACCTCTCCGTCGGAGTTGTAGGCCGGCTCCCACACGTGCTTCGGGATCAAGCCGAACGGTGGTGTCATAGCGTCGTAGCAACACTCCCGGTCGGTGGGGGCTCGAGGCGAGGAGGCCTGGGATGGCGCGGCGGCGACTTACGTTCACGGAGCGGATGGAGATCTCGACAGGATCGAAGGCCGGGTGGGGAGTCCGTAGGATCGCTTATCACCTGGGTAGATGCCCTTCGGTGGTCTCCAGGGAGCTTCGACGGAACTCGACGAAGACGCGCGGCTATCAAGCTGTGACTGCGGACGTGAAGGCGCAGCGCCAGCGTTCGCGCCCACAGGTCCGGAAAGTGGCGAAGGACCCGGTGCTCCAGGCGAGGGTGAACGCCGATCTCGCAGCGTCATGGACGCCGAACGAGATCGCGGGTCGCTTGCGTCTGGAGGCCGCAGACCCGACCGTTGAACGCATGGCGAAATCTCCGAACGCTCAGGGCCGCACCGTCAGCGGAGAAACGATCTACCAGTACATCTACGCGATCCCCCGCGGAGAACTCGCGACGCGGGTCAAGTCCCGGGAAGTGGTGGGTGGTGTCATAGCGTCGTAGCAACACTCCCGGTCGGTGGGGGCTTGAGGCGAGGAGGCCTGGGATGGTGCGGCGGCTGCTCACGTTCACGGAGCGGATGGAGATCTCGACGGGATCGAAGGCCGGGTGGGGAGTCCGCAGGATCGCTTCTCACCTGGGTCGATGCCCGTCAGTGGTCCCCAGAGAGCTTCGACGGAACTCGACGAAGACGCGGGGCTATCAAGCAGTGACCGCGGATGTGAAAGCGCAGCGCCAACGCTCGCGCCCACAGGTCCGGAAAGTCGCGAAGGACCCGGTGCTCGAGGCCCGGGTCAGCGCCGACCTCGCT
>NZ_JBQSYW010000041.1:0-2771 GCF_052379725.1 Brachybacterium sp. 107
GTATCGAGCGATCCGCTACGGACAGGCACTGGCCGAGCAGGACGCCGTCGCCTCGGTCGGATCACGCGGGGACTCCTACGACAATGCCCTGGCCGAGGCTCTGAACTCGCTGTTCAAAGCCGAAGTCATCCGGAACCTTGGACCCTGGCGCGGCATCGACGACGTCGAGATCGCGACCGCTGAGTGGGTCCACTGGTTCAACACCTTCCGACCGCATCTCTCCCTCGGCGGCCTCACCCCGCAGGCCTTCCGCGCCACCCATCAGGACCCCGCCACCAACGTCCCTGACCCGGTCCTCGAGACCCTCAACGCCAGATCACCGACCCTCCATCAAAACCGGGGCTTGACAGGGGGTCTGCGAAGTAGACCGGCATGTCCGTGGCCAGCGAAACCTTCGCGTGGTGCGCCATCTCGCTGCCCTGGTCCCAGGCCAGCGACGCCTTCATCATCCGGGGCAGCTCGGTGAAGTACTCGATCACCGCATCCGCGGTGCCCTCGGCGTGTTTGGAGGGCAGGGCCAGCAGCCCGGTGAACCCGCTCATCCGCTCCACCAGCGTCGCCGCGCACGAGGACCCGTTCTTCCCGATGATCAGGTCGCCCTCCCAGTGCCCGGGCACCCGCCGCTCCGCGGCGTCCTCACCCCGCTCCGCGAGCGACACCATCCCCACGATTGGGCCACCCCTGGTCCGGCCAGTGGTGCGGGGCCGGCGCTTGGTCCGCTTGGACTGCAAGAAGATCCCACGCTTCGCAGTTGAGTCCCGCATAGTGGTGTAGCGCGGTGGCCTCGTGATCGTCCCGGACGAGGACGCGGTCACCGTGTGATCCTTCGAGTGAACCTCTCACAGCACTCTCGAACGGAGTCATCACGATGACCGCTCCTCATATTGTCGACCCTCACGGCCTGCTCGGCGAAGCCCTGGCCGACGCCTCCCCGGATCTGATGCGCACGATGCTGCAAAGGATCATCAACGAGCTTCTTTCCGCGGACGCCGACGCGGTCGCCGGCGCTGAATACGGCCGGCCCAGCCCCGACCGCGCAACCCAGCGCAATGGTTACCGCCATCGCGACCTCGACACTCGGGTCGGCACGATCGACGTCGCCGTCCCCAAGTACCGCACCGGCACTTACTTCCCGGAGTGGCTGCTCGAGCGCCGCAAACGCGCCGAATCCGCCCTGATCACCGTGGTCGCGGACTGCTACCTCGCCGGGGTCTCCACCCGCCGCATGGACAAACTCGTCAAGACCCTCGGCATCAACTCCCTCTCGAAGTCACAGGTCAGCCGCATGGCGGCCGATCTCGACGAGCACGTCGAGCAGTTCCGTCACCGGCCCCTGGATGCTGCGGGCCCCTTCGCGTTCGTCGCCGCAGACGCGCTGACGATGAAAGTCCGTGAAGGCGGGCGGGTGATCAACGCGGTCGTCCTGGTCGCGACCGGAGTCAACGGCGACGGGCACCGCGAGGTCCTCGGCATGCGAGTCGCCACCAGTGAAACCGGGGCCGCGTGGAGCAGCTTCTTCGCTGACCTGGTCGCCCGCGGCCTGGGTGGAGTCCGCCTGGTCACCTCCGATGCGCATGCCGGGTTGGTCGAGGCGATCGCCGCGCACCTGCCTGGAGCGTCCTGGCAACGCTGCCGCACCCACTACGCCGCGAACCTGATGAGCATCTGCCCGAAGTCCATGTGGCCTGCGGTGAAGGCGATGCTCCACAGCGTCTATGACCAGCCCGATGCTGCCGCGGTCACCGCCCAGTTCGAGCGACTGTTGGATTACGTGGGCGAGAAGCTGCCCGCCGTGGCCGAGCACCTCGACGCCGCTCGCGCTGATGTCCTCGCGTTCACCGGGTTCCCCAAGGATGTGTGGGTGCAGATCTGGTCGAACAACCCCGCCGAGCGCTTGAACCGGGAGATCCGCCGGCGCACCGACTCGGTGGGAATCTTCCCTACACGCGACGCGATCGTTCGCCTCGTCGGCGCGGTCCTGGCCGAGCAGACCGATGAATGGGCCGAAGGACGCCGCTACCTCGGCCTCGACGTCCTCGCCCGTTGCCGCCTGACCCTCACCACCAACCCGACGAACGAGGTGACTACCGAAGCCCTCCCCGCTCTGACAGCCTGACCTCTCTTATCGAAGGATCGCTACACGGTGGTGTCAAGGCGTCGAAGCAACATGGGGTTCGCCGGCAATGAGTCGAGCGAACGCTTCGGTGGGGGTGAGGAAGCCCAGTCGGCGGCGGGGCCGGTTGTTGATCTCCTCCGCGATGGTGGTGAGGTAGGGCTGGTGGTCCGGGATCACGGTGCCCTTGGGGAGATACTCCCGGTAGAGCCGGTTCGTGTTCTCGTTGGACGGCCGCTGCCAGGGCGAGTGGGGGTCGGCGAAGTAGACCGGCATGTCCGTGGCCAGGGAAACCTTCGCGTGCTGCGCCATCTCGGAGCCCTGATCCCACGCCAGCGAGGCCTGCATCATCCTGGGCAGCTCGGTGAAGTACTCGATGACCGCATCCGCGGTGCCCTCGGCATGTTTGGAGGGCAGGGCGAGCAGGCCGGTGAACCCGCTCATCCGCTCCACCAGGGTCGCGGCGCACGAGGACCCGTTCTTCCCGATGATCAAGTCGCCCTCCCAGTGCCCTGGCACCCGCCGCTGCGCGGCGTCCTCGCCCCGCTCCGCGAGCGACACCATCCCCACGATCGGGCCACCCCTGGTCCGGCCGATGGTGCGGGGCCGGCGCTTGGTCCGTTTGGACTGCAAGAAGATCCCACGCTTCGCGAGTTCT
>NZ_JBQSYW010000042.1:0-1454 GCF_052379725.1 Brachybacterium sp. 107
GGCGGATTCAATTGATCCTCGCAACACCAGTTTGTTCGAGTGAGCGTACCTGCTCGGCGAATACTTCGGCGGGGGTCCGCCAGCCCAGAACCTTTCGCGGTCGGTTGTTGACCGCCAGGGCGACGGCCTCAAGGTCCTCTGCGGTCCATCGAGACAGGTCGGTGCCCTTGGGGAAGTACTGTCGTAAGAGGCCGTTGGTGTTCTCGTTCGTCGGTCGCTGCCAGGGAGAGTGAGGGTCGGCGAAGAACACCTGTGTCCCGGTCTCCAGCGCGAACTGCGCATGGCCCGAGAGTTCCTTGCCGCGATCCCAGGTGAGAGTCTTGCGCACTTGCTCGGGGAGCTTCGTCATCGCTTCCTTCAGGGCGGTGTTCATCGCGACGGCACCGTAGCCGCCCAGTGCGGGTCCGTTCTTCGCGTAGGGCCTCTCGCCCCAGCCCTCCAACCGAGGCAGATGCACCAGCAGCGTGGAGCGGCTGGACCGCTCGATGATCGTTCCGATCGCGGAGCGTCCGGTGCCGATGATCAGGTCGCCCTCCCAGTGCCCAGGCACTGCACGGTCCTCGGCCTCGGCCGGGCGCTGGCTGAGCACGACATCGGAGGTCACATGTCCCTGCGGTTTGTTCCGTGAACGGGCGCGGGGCACGCGCAGCGCACGCCCCGTGCGCAGGCACGCAGCGAGCTCGCGCTTGAGCGCGCCGCGGCCCTCGATGAACAAGGACTGATAGATCGCCTCGTGACTGATGCGCATGTTCTCATCCTCGGGAAAGTCGAGTATCAGCCGGTTGGAGATCTGCTCCGGGCTCCACGCCGTCGCCCACCGACGGTCCTGGCGTCGTGGCTTGTTCCGCCCCTTCCATCGCGGTGCATCCGGACCTGCGGCAGTCGTCCCGTCCGCGTAGGAGATGGACCCGTCGAGGCGTTCCTGCACGTAGTCACGCAATCGCGCGTTCGTTACGAGCTTGGCCGTCTTCGGACGACGCGCCACGAGTTCAGCCTTCCACTGCGCGACGCCCGCCCGGTACTCAAGCTTTCCCCCACGGGTCGCAGCGTTCCGTCGCAGCTCCCGAGAGATCGTCGACGGATCGCGCCCGAGGCGACGGGCCGCCTCGCGCACGCCCACACCCTGCGCTCGGAGTAACGCGAGCTCTTCACGCTCGTTGAAGGACAGGTACCGGCCCACCGGCTCATCGAGACTGATCAACGGCATCCCGCCATGCTCGCGGAACCATCGTGAGCCCACCGCGGTCGACACGCCCACCGCGACTCCCGCGTCTTCGCTGGTCAGCCCCTCGCCGATCTTGACCCAGAACTTGCGTTGCACCTCCCGACGAATCGGTGGCCGCCCCGGAGACCTCATCGCTGGCCGACCCGTCTGCGTCACCATCCACTCCGGATGCCGTCCCATCAACACCTCCATAGCCGGGGGTGTTGCGAGGACTGATTGAATCCGCCCA
>NZ_JBQSYW010000043.1:0-1446 GCF_052379725.1 Brachybacterium sp. 107
GGCTCTTCAGAGATGAGTGTGGGGTGAGGCGTCGAGTCCGCCGGCGATGAGGAGCATTCGGAGGCGGTAGTGCTCGAAGTTCCGGAACCCACGGGCAATACGGCGGCCGAGCTCGATGATCCCGTTGATGGCCTCCGTGCCGCCGTTGCTCGCGCCGTCGGTATCGAAGTAGGCCAGGAACGCCGTCTTCCAGCGGCGCAGCGTCTTCCCCAGCCTCGCGATCTCGGGAATCGGGCAGGACGGCAGAGTGTCGATGAGTCGCTCGGCGAGCCGACGTCCCTGGGCGGGTGTGGGCTGGTGGAACACGTCTCGGAGGTCCTGCGCGCACTGGTAGGCGACCTCGACTGCGACGTGATCGGGGTGAGCGGAGAATGCCCTGGCCAGGCGGTTCTGCTGGCGCGTGGTGAGACGTTCACGCCCGGCGCGGAGGATGTGCCGGATCCCGAACAGAGGGTCGCCTTTGCGGCCGCGGTGGCCGAGGGTCTCCTGCTGAATTCGGCGGCGGACGTCATCGACCGCAGCGCCGGCGAGCTTGACGATGTGGAAGGCGTCCAGCACGCAGGTGGCGTCCTCGAGCTGGTCATCGATCGCGTTCTTGTATCCCTGGAACGGGTCCAGCGTCGCGATCTCGATCCCCTCCCGGAACCTCTCACCGCGTTCGTCCAACCAGTCGCGATAGACCGTCCCGGACCGGCCTGGAACGAGATCGAGCAACCTCGCGGTGGGGTGGGTTCCTCGGGTCAGGTCCACCATCCCGGTGAGCGCTTTCGGCCCGCGCCGACGCGGGTCACGGTGGTGCCAGATGTGTTCGTCCACGCCCAGGACCTGCACGTCCTCGAACCGCGACGGGTCCTCCGCGGCCCGGGTCAGGACGGGCTGGACCTGGGACCAGAGCGTGTTCCAGGTCGTGCCGAGCTGCCGGGCGAGGCCCTGGATCGTCGCTCCCTCACGGCGGAGCTGACCGATCGCCCAGCGGATCGCGCGCGTGCTCAGCAGGCCCCGCGGGGCGCAAACCTCCGGGTCCTGCTCGAGAAACGTGGCCACCTCGCAAACGTCCTCGCGGCAGACCCAGCGGCGCTTGCGCCAGCGAATCCGCACCGGCCGGCCCGCCCAAGGCGCATCGATCACCTCAACCACGATCCGGCCGTGACCAGTGGCGATGACCCCGCAACCAGGACATCCCGTCACCGGGTCGCAGGACTCGACCTCGAGGACCAGCCCGGCCCGGGTCTTCGAGACGGCCACCAGATGGAGGCCGGGGAAGTCCAGGAGAAGGTCGCATCGGTCGCAGCGATCGAGCGCGGCAGGGCATACGCAACTATGGTTAAGCATTGTCGAGGTCCTTGGTGCGAGCAGAGGTAAGAGTCCGCTCATCATCGAGGACCTCGACGTCTATCCCCAGCTACACCACACCACCTGCGCGCCCACACTCATCTCTGAAGAGCC
>NZ_JBQSYW010000044.1:0-1255 GCF_052379725.1 Brachybacterium sp. 107
CGTTTAGGTGACAGTTGGGGTGTCAGGCCGCGAGTGCGACCGGGTTCATGATGGTCTCGTATTCGATGGGGGTCAATCGACCCAGGCGAGCCTGCCGGCGCCGGCGGTGATAGGTCCTCTCGATCCAGGTGATGATCGCGATCCGCAGCTCTTCTCGGGTCCGCCACCGCTTGCGGTCCAGGACGTTCTTCTGGAGCAGCGCGAAGAACGACTCCATCGCGGCGTTATCGCCGGCAGCGCCGACCTGGCCCATCGATCCGATGAGGTGATGACGGTTCAGGGCGTGCACGAATTTCCGTGACCTGAACTGAGATCCACGGTCCGAATGCACGATGCAACCTGCGGCGTCTCGACGCCTGGATATCGCGTTGTCCAGGGCGTTCACCGCAAGACGAGCCTTCATCCGGTCGCTGATCGAGTAGCCCACGATCCGGCCGGAGAACACATCTTTGATGGCGCAGAGGTAGAGCTTGCCCTCGTCGGTCCAGTGCTCGGTGATGTCGGTCAGCCACAATTCGTTGACGTCATCGGCGGAGAAGTCCCGCTTCACGAGATCGTCGTGAACCTGCGGGCCGGGGCGCTTCCCGTTCTTGCCGCGCTTCTTACCGAACACCGACCACCACTGGTTGTCCCGGCAGATCCTCCACGCCGTGCGCTCACACATCTCCTCACCGGCCTCGGCGGCTTCGTCGACCAGGAGCCGGTAGCCGTACTCGGGGTCGTCGAGGTGAGCGTCCAGCAACGCGTTGGACCGGTAGGCCTCGACCACCTCGGCCTTGGTGACTTGCTGGTGCCGCCAGCGGTAGTAGGGCTGGCGGGAGAGCTTCAGGACCCGCAGGGACACCGCGACGGGAATGCCGTCAGCGGCGAGCTCGCTCACGAGCGGGTAGAACCTTTTCCCGGCAAGTTCGCCTGGGACAGGTAGGCGGCGGCACGGCGCAGGACCTCGTTCTCCTGCTCGAGCAGCCGGATCTTCTTGCGGGCGTCGCGCAGCTCGGTGGAGTCCTCGCGGGTCTTTCCGGGGCGGCTTCCGTCATCGATGTCGGCTTGACGGATCCATTTATGCAGCGTCATCTCGTGGACGCCGAAGTCCTTCGCGATCTGCGCGAGAGTGACGCCGTCCTCACGGGACCGGGCCACACGCACGACATCTTCGCGGAACTCCTGGGGATAGGGAGCAGGCATGGTGCACATCCTTCCAGGCCGCCCAGTGGGCAAGCCAGATCAGATGTCACCTATCCGTGCGGCAGTCCCC
>NZ_JBQSYW010000045.1:0-845 GCF_052379725.1 Brachybacterium sp. 107
GCACTCGGCCGTCCGAGCCTTTCGACTCTTTCGCTCCGGGGCAACTCGTATAACTTAACAAGTTCCGGTTCTTCTTGTCAACTCGGTGCGATGTGACCTGCACCGTATTGAATTTTGAAGAGACCTGCTGTGTGCCTTTAGTTCGAGTTCCGCGGGCTGGCCTTCCGGCCTCTCCGTTTCCCCGTTCTCCTGGGCACAAGGAAGAACATTACGCAGATCCGGAGGGGGCGTCAAGCCAGAACGGCCCCTCTGGAGGGTGACCGTCCCGACACTCTCTCGATTCGGCGAATCGGCCCTGTGTCTGGTAAGTCGTCGCGGTGCGTATCCGCTAGTCAGCGCGCTCTTCGTGGACTGCCGACTGTCTTGGCGCGCTGGTGGACGTGACCCCGTTCTCCCGATCGGTTCCGCTGCTGCCGGACGGAGCATGCGTGAGGATCTGAGAGGGGCTGGATCCGGCGGCAGCGGGAGGGGTGGAGCTGGGGTCGAGCCACCCCTAGAGGACGCCGCCGGCGCAAGGTTCCTCGTGCTGGCGCGGTGCGGAGAGGAGTCGGTGATGCCGTCCCCCTGCGAGGAGCCTGCGCGAAGGGAGGTGCGTCGAGTTCTCCTGAACGCTGCCTCCTGTCCGATCGCCCATGACGTGGGGGCAAGGACTGCTTGCCCGCGTGACAGATGCGGTGGAGCGCCAGGAGTGTTGTCGCCCGCTCCGGATGGGAGGGGCGCGAAAGAGAACCCCGCCCCTGCCGCCACCATCCACCGGCCCGGCGGGCCGTGGTGGTCCTGGCCGAGCACACGAGCACACGAGCACACGAGCACACGAGCACACGAGCACACGAGCACACGAGCAC
>NZ_JBQSYW010000046.1:0-629 GCF_052379725.1 Brachybacterium sp. 107
GGTGGTGTCAAAGCGTGGAAGCAACATGGGGTTCGCCGGCCAGTAGTCGGGCGAAGGCTTCGGTGGGAGTGAGGAAGCCCAGCCGACGGCGGGGTCGATTGTTGATCTCCTCGGCGATGGTCGTGAGATAGGGCTGGTGGTCCGGGATCACCGTCCCTTTGGGGAGGTACTCCCGGTAGAGCCGGTTCGTGTTCTCATTCGAAGGCCGCTGCCACGGGGAGTGGGGGTCGGCGAAGTAGACCGGCATGTCCGTGGCCAGGGAGACCTTCGCGTGCTGCGCCATCTCGCTGCCCTGGTCCCATGCCAGCGACGCCTGCATCATCCGGGGTAGCTCGGTGAAGTACTCGATGACCGCATCCGCGGTGCCCTCGGCGTGCTTCGAGGGCAGGGCGAGCAGGCCGGTGAACCCGCTCATCCGCTCCACCAGCGTCGCCGCGCACGAGGACCCGTTCTTCCCGATGATCAGGTCGCCCTCCCAATGCCCGGGTACCCGCCGCTGGGCCGCGTCCTCGCCCCGTTCCGCGATCGGGACCATCCCCACGATCGGACCACCGCGCGTCCGGCCGGTGGTGCGGTGCCGGCGCTTGGTCCGCTTGGACTGCAAGAAGATCCCACGCTTCGCGAGTTCC
>NZ_JBQSYW010000047.1:0-564 GCF_052379725.1 Brachybacterium sp. 107
CATGGCGGACTACACGCTTCCCGATCTCGACTACGACTACGGCGCGCTGGATCCCTCGATCTCCGGCAAGATCATGGAGCTGCACCACTCGAAGCACCACGCGACCTACGTCAAGGGCGCGAACACGGCGCTGGAGAAGCTGGCGGCGGCGCGGGAGTCCGGTGATTTCGCGACGGTGAACCAGTTCTCGAAGGATCTGGCGTTCAACCTCGGTGGTCACACGAACCACTCGATCTTCTGGAAGAACCTCTCGCCCGAAGGTGGCGACAAGCCCACCGGTGAGCTCGCGCAGGCGATCGATGAGTTCTTCGGATCGTTCGATGGTTTCCGTGCGCACTTCACGGCGGCGGCTCTGGGGATCCAGGGTTCGGGCTGGGCTGTGCTGGCGTACGAGCCCCTCGGTGGGAATCTCGTGATCGAGCAGTTCTATGATCAGCAGAACGGTGTGCCGGTCGCGACGATCCCGCTGTTCCAGCTGGATATGTGGGAGCACGCGTTCTACCTGGACTACCAGAACGTGAAGGCTGATTACGTGAAGGCGATCTGGAACATCGTGAACTGGGC
>NZ_JBQSYW010000048.1:0-503 GCF_052379725.1 Brachybacterium sp. 107
CGCAGGAACGAGGTCAGTGTCGCGCCGTAGGAGCCGGTGCCCTCGATGCCGAACGCGAGGATCTTTCCGAACGATTCCGCCCAGGTGAGAAGCTGTTTGAAACCGCCGGTATCGGTGGGAATGGTGAGGGTCGCGAGGATGCCGGCGATGGTGTCGAGCACGGCGGCGACGTGGATGTGCTTATGGGTGTCGACGCCGATGACGACGTGCCCGGAGTGGACGCTTTCGAGTGTGCTCATGGTGCCTGTCTCCCTTGACGGTTAGCGTGGTCTCACGCTGTCGCCGGCGGGTGGACAGGACTGTCACGGGGACGCTCTCGACATGCTGCTCCAGGCTCCTATTAGGTCACGCCCGATCCGGCGGCAGTGCTTACTGCGTGCCCGGCCGGGCGGTCGACAGATCAACGCTAAGGCACCCTGCGGGCCAGTCATAAGCAAGGGTCAGACCGCGTCGGCCGGGACTACCCCATCCTCGCGGGATCGGGTAGATAGAGACTGACAGTC
>NZ_JBQSYW010000049.1:0-414 GCF_052379725.1 Brachybacterium sp. 107
CTGCGGTCCCTGGCCCGCCGATGGCAGCACCTGGACAGTGAGGCCAAGGAACTCAGGGCATCGATCGAGGCGCTCGTCATTCGCACCGCTCCCCAGTTGCTGGAGCAGTTCGGCATCGGCGTCGATACCGCAGCCGAGATCCTGATCGTCGCTGGCGACAATCCCGAGCGGATCCACTCCGAGGCAGCGTTCGCAAAGCTCGCCGGCATCAGCCCCGTCCCGACCGGCTCTGGAATGACCAGCGGCAGGCATCGCATCAACCACGGTGGGCATCGGCAGCTGAACGCCGCGATCTACCGCACCGTGATCGTCCGGATGAGATTCCACGAGCCGACCATCGCCTACGTTGCCCGTCGGACCGCCGAGGGCAAGAGCAAACGCGACATCATCCGCTGCCTGAAGCGCTACGTCATT
>NZ_JBQSYW010000050.1:0-361 GCF_052379725.1 Brachybacterium sp. 107
CCGCTATGGACACAAGGTCGTCGAAGCAGGACGCCCTGACCGGCGCCAACGGCGGCTGAACGGGAAGTCCGACACCCTCGACGCGGAGAACGCCGCCCGCTCCGTACTCGCCGGCTTCGCGACAGTTATTCCGAAGACCGCGGACAGCAGCGTCGAGATGATCAGACAGCTCAAGATCGCGCACGACTCCGCCGTCACCGACCGTTCCGCCGCGATCATCTCGATAAAGGCGATGCTCGTTCACGCTGATGACACGCTGCGCCGCGAGACGAACCGGATGACGCCGATCAAGCTCGCCCGCCACCTCGCAGCGCTGCGCCCTCGCAACCTCGAGACGCCAGCAGACTCTCTCCGCCATGCA
>NZ_JBQSYW010000051.1:0-361 GCF_052379725.1 Brachybacterium sp. 107
TCGCTATGGACACAAGGTTGTCGAAGCAGGACGCCCTGATCGCCGCCAGCGGCGCCTGAACGGGAAGTCCGACACCCTCGACGCGGAGAACGCCGCCCGCTCCGTGCTCGCCGGCTTCGCGACGGTCATCCCAAAGACCGCGGACAGCAGCGTCGAGATGATCAGGCAGCTCAAGATCGCGCACGATTCAGCCGTCACCGACCGCTCCGCGGCGATGATCTCGATGAAGGCGATGCTCATCCACGCCGACGACACACTGCGCCGGGAGACGAACCGGATGACGCCGATCAAGCTCGCCCGCCACCTCGCAGCGCTGCGCCCTCGCAACCTCGAGACGCCTGCAGACTCTCTCCGCCATGCT
>NZ_JBQSYW010000052.1:0-346 GCF_052379725.1 Brachybacterium sp. 107
ATGCCCAGCACCATGACGCGCCTGCGCGGGGATGCTCGTCGTCCGTCGGATCTCGCCTGATGGCGAACCGCTGGTCGGGAGCGGGGCACTGTCTCCATGGTGGTGACCGACTCCATGGTGGTGACCAACGCTTTGGTGGTGGCCGACGTTCCGGGCGAAGAGCTCTCCTAGCCCGTTCCGGGCACCGGGTTGATCGGGGAAGCTCCTGCTGCCTTTTCGGGATGCTCAGGCTGTGACGCATCCACCGGTGGGCAGGTCTGCCGTCGAGGTCGTTCGTGCACCATGCTTGAGGCATGTCGAGCTGCCCGCCGGAGACCTGTGATTCCCCATCCTCTGCAGCGGACTC
>NZ_JBQSYW010000053.1:0-328 GCF_052379725.1 Brachybacterium sp. 107
GGCGAGGTCGGCGTTTACCCGGGCCATGAGCACAGGATCCTTCGCGACTTTCCGGTCCTGTGGGCGCGAGCGCTGGCGCTGCGCTTTCACGTCCGCGGTCACGGCTTGATAGCCACGGGTCTTCGTCGAGTTCCGCCGCAGCTCCCTGGAGACCACCGAAGGACATCTACCCAGGTGAGAGGCGATCCTGCGGACGCCCCACCCGGCCTTCGATCCCGTTGAGATCTCCATCCGCTCCGTGAACGTGAGCCTCCGCCGCACCATCCCAGGCCTCCTCGCCTCGAGCCCCCACCGACCGGGAGTGTTGCTTAGACGCTATGACACCACC